>NZ_CP012981.1:2527822-2843800 GCF_001411495.1 Burkholderia cepacia ATCC 25416
ACGACAAGGAGCTGGTGATCATCGTGACGCCGCATCTCGTTGCGCCGATCGCGAAGGGCGCGCCGTTGCCGACTACGCCGGGCGAACTGTCCGAACAGCGTGATGGGCCGGTGTGGCGGTCGTATCTTGGCGGTATCGCATCACCCGATGCAGCGCCCGGATTTTCGAAATGAATGCGGGACGAGATGTCGCGCGAAATGTAACCGGGGGTGTTCAACATGAACGCGAGAACCCTATCGTTGGCTGAGCCTGCCGTGACCGATTATTTCGTGTGCGCATCGCAGCAGGATGAACATGCCCGCTGGCTGGGCGAGACACTGGTGTCGGCCGGCACGGTGGAAGCGTTGTCGCTTGACCCAGGTGCGCTGAGCCAGCGCATCACGGGGCTCAATCCTGCGATCGTCTTCATCGATTTTTCTCGTGCGCAGGGCGCGGCGAGCGCTGCTGCGGCCGCCGTGCGGCTTGCCCATCCGGGCCTGCCGGTCGTCGCGCTCGGCACGCTTTCGGAGCCGGAAAGCGCGCTTGCGGCACTGCGGGCCGGCGTACGCGATTTCATCGACGTGTCCGGTAGTGCCGAGGACGCTTTGCGGATCACCCGCGGGTTGCTCGAGCATACCGGTACCGAACCGGCCAACCGGCACGGCAAACTCGTCGCGTTGCTCGGCGCTCGCGCGGGGATGGGCGTCAGCACGCTCGCCGCGAATCTGTCGGTGTGGCTGCACAAGCGTACGGGTTCGGGCACCCCGGAAGCGGGCACGCCTGCGTTCGGAGTCGCCGCGCCTCACGCGCGGCAGACGGCGCTGGTCGACCTCGGGCTTCCCGCGGGAGACAGTGCGCTGTTCCTCAACACGCGCTGCGAATTCCATTTCGTCGAAGCCGTGCGCAACCTGCGGCGCATCGACCGGACCTTCGTCAACACGGCGCTGACGCGTCACGCGAGCGGCGTCGCGCTGACCACCTTGCCGCCCAATCTCGCCGACCTGCGCGACGTGTCGTATGCGGCTTGCGTCGGCCTGTTGAACCGGTTGCGCGCGTTCTTCGACCAGCAGATCGTCGATCTCGGCGGATTCACGAATCATGAATTCGTTGCGCAGATCACTGCCGTGGCCGACGAAGCGTGGCTCGTGTGCGACCAGGGCGTCGCATCGATCGTCTCTGCAGTGGACCTGCTGGAAGGGCTGCGCGATGCGGGCGTCGACATCGGCAAGATTCGTCTCGTCGTCAACCAGTACGACGCGACGCTGAGCCTGACACCGGCCCAGATCGCAGAGCGGCTCGGCATTTCGCTGCTGGCGACGCTGCCGGCGCGTCGCGTGGCCATCGGCCAGGCGGCCAATCAGGGGCGGCTGATCGTCGAAACGGCCGAACGCGATCCGTATGTGCGTGCTCTCGAGCCGCTCGCAGATCGACTGGCCGGCCCGATCTCCGCCGGCCAGCGCGGTGCATTGGGCCTGTCCGCCCTCAAGCGTTTCATTCAACCTTCGTCCAGGCGATCGTAAGCGATGGCACACGACATCCAATTTGCCGACGGCGCAGCGCCGTTCTCCCAGTCGCAGCAGTTTCACGACATCAAGAATGCCGCGCACGAGCATCTGTTGACGCGCATCGAGGAACTCGGCGCCGAATTCGGCCGCTGGTCGCGCCAGGCGATCAACCAGTTCGTCGATCTGGAAATCGACAGCTTCGTGCGTCTACGGCGCATTCCGCTGAACGAGACCGAGGTCAGGGCGATCGCGGAGGCGCTGACGAAAGAGCTCGCCGGGTTCGGTCCGATCGAGGATCTGCTCGCCGATCCGCACGTCGAGGACATCCTGATCAACGGCTACAACGACATCTACGTGTCGCGCCACGGCATCCTGGCGAAGCTGCCGATCCGTTTCACCGACAACGCGCACCTGCTGCGGATCGTGCGCCGCATCCTCGCGCCGATCGGCCGACGTCTCGACGAATCGAACCCGATGGTCGACGCGCGGCTGCCGGACGGCGGACGCGTCAACGTCGTGATCGAGCCGCTGTCGATCGACGGGCCGGTCGTATCGATCCGGAAATTCCGCAAGGACCCGCTGAAACCTGCCGACCTGCTCGCCAACGGCACGTTCAATACGGAGATCGGTACGTTGCTGGAAGCGGCGGTCGAGGCGCGCTGCAACATCCTCGTGTCGGGTGGCACGAGTTCCGGCAAGACGTCGCTGCTCAACGCGCTGGCGTTCTACATTCCCGAGCACGAGCGGGTCGTGACGATCGAGGACACGGCAGAACTGTCGCTGAATCACCCTCATGTCGTGCGTCTCGAAAGCCGCCCGGGCGGTTTCGACGGTAACGGCGTCGTGACGATCCGCGACCTGCTGCGCAATACGCTGCGGATGCGGCCGGATCGCATCATCGTCGGCGAAGTACGCGGCGGCGAGGTGCTCGAGATGCTGCAGGCGATGAATACGGGGCACGACGGATCGATGGGCACCGTCCACGCGAGTTCGCCGCGCGAGTGTCTGTATCGTCTTGAGATGCTGGCCGGTTTCGCAGGTTTCCAGGGAACGGAATCGAGCCTGCGTCGGCAGATTGCGAATGCCATCGACTTCATCGTGCAGATCGGCCGTCTGTCGAACGGTCGACGCCGGATTCTTTCGATTACCGAAGTGACCGGCCTGTCGGACAACATCATCGCGACGCAGGAACTCTATCGCTACGAAGCCCGCGTGACACCCGAGGGCGAAGAGGTCGACAACTGGGAGTCGCTCGGCATTCATCCGCATTCGCCGAAGCTCGCGCGTTTCCGTCAGTCGTTGCAGGCCGCGGGCTTTGGCGGTAGCGGTGGCGGCGGATTCGGTGGCGGATTCGGCCGCGGCGGCGGGGGTTTCAATGTATAGCCTGATGGCTGGCGCGCTTGCAATGGCACTCCTTTGCGTTGCCGCCGCGTTGATGCTGTGGCGGCATGGCGAGGTGAAACGCGGCCGCGCCGACGTGCAGCGCTTCATCGACAGCCGCATCGAGCCGGCCGCGCGAGCGGCGGGTGCGCTTCAGCCTGACGCGAGACCGGTCCAGAATGTCGCGTCTGTGCCCGGTGCGGCCCGCGCGCAGTCCGCTGCGCCGGCTTCGCGCTGGGCGCAGTGGCGTGAGATCGGTACGGAATACCTCGTCAACGTGGCGAGCCGTGCAGGCATCGAGGATGCGCGCGGCAAGGCGCTTCTCGCGCTGCTGGGGTTGGTCGCGCTCGGGCTCGTCGCCGGTAATCGGGGCGGCTGGCTGGCTTGCGTCGCCGCGCTCGTGTGCGGCGCGTCGCTGCTCGTGTTCTGGCTCGTGTCCCGCATTCAGCGGCGTCGCCTGACGATCGTTCGCCAGTTGCCGTCGTTTCTCGACGGCATCGTGCGTCTCGTCACGCTCGGCAACAGCGTGCCGGCGGCGTTCCAGGCGGCACTGCTGACGACGGAGGCGCCGTTGCGCGGTTGTCTGGACCACGTATCGCGGATGTTGCGCACGGGTGTCGAGATCGATCGTGCGATGGGACACATCGCGAGCGTCTATCAAACCAAGGAATTCGAACTGGTCGGTTCGGTGCTGCGGCTCTCGGTCCGGTACGGCGGCCGCGCCGACGTCATGCTCGATCGGATGTCGACGTTCATGCGCGATCTCGAGCAGGCCGAACGGGAACTGGCTGCGATGTCGTCGGAAACGCGACTGTCCGCATGGGTGCTGGTCATGTTGCCGATCGCGATCGGCAGCTTTGTGATCGCGACGAATCCGCTCTATCTCCAGTCGATGTGGAACGATTACACGGGACGTCAGCTGTTGTTCATCGCCTTCATGCTGCAGTTCGCGGGCGGGATCTGGTTGTACCACATGGCCAAGCTCAGGTGACGGCATGACAGCCAATCAACTCGGTTCGCTCGCGCTGGCACTCGGCGCACTCGGCGTCGTGCTGCTGGCGCTGCTTGCAGTACGCCGCGCAAGTGCGCAGACGCGCAGCGATCGCACGCTGGCCAGCGCGCTCGAGCGGCGCTCAGCGACGTTGGAGGCAGCGGGTACGCGCGCTGCACAGGAGTCCGATGAATCCCGGCAGAATCCGTTAGGACGGAATGCGGGTGACAGGCGATCGTATCTTGTGCAATGGCTGGACCGTCTGTCGATGGTCGGGGCGCGCCTGCTCGATACCCGCCTGGGCCGGTATCTTGTCGCCGACGAAGATCGGCTGCTGCTGGAGCAGTGCGGCTACGCCGACACGCGCACCCGCGGACTGTTCCTGAGCGCGCGACTCGCCTGTGCGATTGTCGTGCCGTTGCTTTTCCTCATGCTGATGGGCTCTCAACTGACCGGCGCGCAATGGCGGGCGGGTGGGGGCATTGCGCTCGTCACCGGCTTCATGTTGCCGAAGCTGTACCTGCGGCGTCGTGCTGCACAGCGCCGGCAGGCGGTGATCGACGAACTGCCGCTGCTGGTCGACATGCTTCGCTTGCTGCAAGGCGTCGGATTGTCGCTTGACCAGAGCATCCAGGTCCTGACGAACGACTTCAAGGGGATGATGCCCGTGCTGTCGCTGGAAATGGAAATCGCCCAGCGGCAGTTCGCTGCCGGCCGGACGCGCGAGCAATCGCTGCAGCGGCTGTCGTCCGGTTTCGAGAACGAGGATCTGCGTGCGATCGTGCGGCTGCTGATCCAGGTCGACAAGCACGGCGGCGCGGTACAGGAGCCGCTCAAGCAGTTCGGCGACCGGTTGCGCGAGGCGCGCCGTGCGATGCTGCGCGAACGGATCGGCAAGCTGACGGTAAAGATGACGGGCGTGATGATCCTGACGTTGCTGCCGGCACTGCTGATCGTGACGGCGGGACCGGGAATGATCTCCGTGTTGCGCGCGCTGAGCCAGGCGCAGCCCTGATGCCGGGATGCAAAGGAAGCAAGATGAGACGCATCGATGAAATTGTGAAAGTGGTGGGCGTGTTGGCAATGGTGGGCTTGCTCGGCGCGTGCTCGGCATTCAAGGAAAGCGGGTACGGCGTCGGCCCGCAGGCGGAACGCGCGGCGCTGATGGACGCGGCGGCGCAGAAGCAGGCGGCGCCGGATACGCCGGGCATGTATCTCGGCCTGATCGAGCGGATGCAGGCTCAAGGGCTGTATTACGCGTCGCTGGCGCATATCGACGCATACGAGAAACAGTACGGTGCGTCGCCGCAAACGATCCTGCTGCGCGCCGATGCATTGCGCATGACGGACCAGCCTGCCGCGAGCACTGCGGTCTATACGCAGTTGCTCAACACAACGCTCGCCGCGCGCGGCTATCGCGGGCTCGGGCTGATTGCCGGCGGCGCGGGCGATTTTCCGCGCGCCGCGCAGGCGTTGTCGCAGGCAACCGTGCTGGCGCCGACCGATGCATCGACGCTTTCGGATCTCGCTTACGCGAAGCTGCGTTGCGGCGATATCGAGGGGGCGCGCATTCCGCTGATGAAGGCGGCCGAGCTTGACCAGAGCAATCCGAAGATCATCAGCAACCTGGTGCTATACCTGCTCGCCTCGGGCCGAACCCACGATGCGCAGAAGCTGATGGCGCAGCAGAAGCTGTCGATGGACGTTCGCAACGATATCCGCAACGACGCGACGAAGATTGCCACGGCGGCACGTACCTGGCGTCGTGCGTCCCAGTCACCGGCTTCGGCTTCCGTTTTGACGCCGACCGGTTCGGGAAGCGTGGTCGACGTGTCGGGCTCGAATGTCGCGAAGCGTCCGTCGCCGGTTGCGAACATCCAGGGATTCGATCCGACTGCGCCTTTGCTGCAGCGGTTTGCACAATGAAAAGGGCATAGGGGGAACTGACATGACGAACAACAAGAATCCAGGTCGCGTGGCACGCGTGTGCCAAGGTGTCGCGCTTCTCGTGCTCATGGGGGCCGCAACCGCGGCGTATAGCGATCAGCTGGCGCCCGACGCGTCGGAAATCGGTCATGCAACCAACGCGCTGCTTGCATTCCAGCGTGACGGGCGCGCGGCCGGCCCGGCCTTGCCGGTACTGGGCGATGCCGCATCGCTTTCCTATCAACGCTATCTCGAATCGTTCAAGCACAAGATTCCGGAATCGATGGGGTCGCCGGTCAATACGAACGGCAACGGATCGTCCGGCGGACAGAGTTCATCGCAATCGTATTGAGCGGAGCAGCGATGAGCACTGCTCGACATGCATCGAGTCGGATGGCCGGACCAGGTCGCGCGTCGCCGCGGCGGCAGCGGGGTTCGGTCGTCGTCACGGCGGCCGTGTGGATACTGCTGTCGATGGTGATTCTCGGTTCGATCGACATCGGCAACGTCTTTTTCACGCGCCGTGACATGCAGCGCGTGGCCGATCTTGCTGCACTCGCTGCGGTTCAGAAGCTCGACGATACATGTGCGAACGTGACCTCCGCGGCCACGAGCAACGCGTCGACAAACGGCTTCACGATTGACGGCAGCGGCACCACGTCGCTGTCGGCCGAATGCGGTTACTGGGCACCGTCGGCGACCGGAACGGCGAGTTCCTTCTATTCGTCGAAATCGACGGTGCCGCTCGCGACGCAGTTGAACGCGGTGCGCGTGACGGTCTCCAAGACGCTGCCGTATTTCTTCTTCGGGCCGACACGTACGGTGACTGCAACGTCGACCGCGAAGGCGACCAACATCGATACCTTTTCTATCGGCGCGACGCTGGCCGCGGTGGGCGGCGTCGGCTGCTCGGGCGTGCCAAGCGGGAACCCCGGCCTGGTGAACGCGTTGCTGGGCTCGTTGCTGCAGGGGCAGAGCGGCACGCCGCTGAACCTCAATCTCGTGTCGTACCAGGGGCTCGCCTGTGCGAACGTCAAGCTCGGCGACATCGCCGTCGCGCTGCAGTCGCTGTCGGTCGGCAACGGGACGATCGGCGGGCTCGTCAATGCCAACGCGTCGGTCGGCACCTTGCTCAACGCGATGGTGGCGGCCGTCAACAAGTCGACCACGCTGGGTACGACGCTGCAGACAAGCGCAACCGGTGCACTGACCAACCTGCTCGGCCTGAACCTGCTCAGCAACACGGCGATCAAGGTCGCGAGCCTGACCGGACAGGGCGCCACGTCGCTGTTGACGCTGGGGCTCGCGAACACGCAGGCGGCGGCAGACGCGACCGTTAACGTGCTCGATCTCGTGATGGCGATGGCCCAGATCTCACAGGCCGGCAAGCCCGGCGTGGTGATCGGCGCCAATGTGCCGCTGACGTTGCCGAACGGCAGCTCGGTATCAATCGTCCAACTGCAGGCGCAGGTCATCAGCCCACCGACCATCGCGGTCGGCGAAGGCGGGAAGGATAAAAACGGCGCGTGGCGGACGGTCGCGACGAATGCGCAGGTCGGCCTGTATCTCGTCGTCAACCTGGGCGTGAACCCGCTGCCGGTCGTGGTTTCCGCGAACGTCTATCTGCCGCTCTACGTGCAGCTGGGCGCCGGAAGCGCGACGTTGTTGTCGACCAACTGCCTGACGTCCCCTAATTCCGCGACGATTTCCGCGCAACCGAGCGTTGCCAATCTCTGCATCGGCCAGCCGCCGCTCACGTCCGGCAATCTGCTGAACCTGCCGGCAAACTATAGCTGCACGTCGCCAGCCAAGGTGCTTGACGTCCTGGTTTTGGCTGGTGCAGTCGAGGTGTCCGCGACTGTTTCCAACGTGTCGGTGGATCTTGCCGGTAATCCGGCAACCAATACGTTCTACGGACGCGGTGGCAGCGATCCGTCGTACTACTGGACGACCAACACGAATGCGCTGGGTTCGGCGGTGAACAATGCGCTGGCGGGCCTGAAAAACGCGCAGATCACGCCGACCGTGAGTCTGCTGTTCGGGCTCATCTCGGTCACGATCACGCCGGATTTCATTTCGTCGCTGTTGTCGGTCCTGACCACCGTTCTGAGCCCGCTGTTGACCGCGCTCGACGGTATCATCGATCCGCTGCTGGACCTGCTCGGCGTCCAGCTTGGCGCCGCCACGGTGCATCAGATGTCGCTGACCTGCGGCGGCGCGCAAACAGTCAGCAATTAGAGAAGCAAGACCATCCGATGAGAACCACGCCCGCAATCGAAGAGCTCGACCTGTACGTCTGGGAAGGCAAGGCGGACATTGTCGACCGCGTCGCCCGGTGCATGGCGAGCTTCGACGTCGAAGTGATCCGCGCCGACAACGCGGAGATCTCGCCCGAGCGCGCCGCATTGCGGCCGTCACTGGCGATCATCAGCGTGACGATGATCGAAATCGGCGCAGCGTTCCTGCGCGACTGGCAGGCCAATATCGGCATGCCGGTCGTCTGGGTCGGCGCGGCGCGCGATCACGACGCTTCGCAGTATCCGCCCGAGTATTCGCACATCCTGCCGCTCGATTTCACGTGCGCCGAGCTGCGCGGCATGATCGGCAAGCTCGTCACGCAGCTGCGGGCGCATACGGCCGAAACGTCGCATCCGACCGAGCTCGTCGCGCACTCGGAATCGATGCAGGCACTGCTGCACGAAGTCGATACATTCGCCGACTGCGACACCAACGTGCTGCTGCACGGAGAAACCGGCGTCGGCAAGGAGCGCATCGCGCAACTGCTGCACGAAAAGCATTCGCGCTACCGGCACGGCGAATTCGTGCCGGTGAACTGCGGTGCGATTCCCGACGGCCTGTTCGAATCGCTGTTCTTCGGTCACGCGAAAGGATCGTTCACGGGCGCGGTTGTTGCGCATAAAGGCTATTTCGAACAGGCGGCCGGCGGCACGCTGTTCCTCGACGAAGTCGGCGATCTGCCGCTGTACCAGCAGGTCAAGCTGCTGCGCGTGCTCGAGGACGGCGCGGTGCTGCGCGTCGGCGCAACGTCGCCGGTCAAGGTCGATTTCCGCCTGGTCGCGGCGAGCAACAAGAAGCTGCCGCAACTCGTGAAGGATGGCCTGTTCCGCGCCGATCTCTACTACCGGCTCGCGGTGATCGAGCTGAGCATTCCGTCGCTGGAAGAGCGCGGCGCCGTCGACAAGATCGCGCTGTTCAAGTCGTTCGTCGCACAGGTCGTCGGCGAGGCACGGCTCGCGCAGTTGTCCGATCTGCCGTACTGGCTGACGGACTCTGTCGCGGACAGCTATTTCCCCGGCAACGTGCGCGAACTGCGCAACCTCGCCGAGCGCGTCGGTGTGACGGTGCGGCAGACGGGCGGGTGGGATGCCGCGCGGTTGCAGCGGTTGATCGCGCATGCGCGCAGTTCGGCGCAGCCGGTACCGGCGGAGAGCGCGGCCGAGGTCTTCGTCGATCGCAGCAAGTGGGACATGAACGAGCGCAACCGCGTGATTGCGGCGCTCGACGCCAACGGCTGGCGGCGTCAGGATACGGCGCAGCAGCTCGGTATCAGCCGCAAGGTATTGTGGGAAAAAATGCGCAAATATCAGATCTTTGACGAGGAGCCCGAGACCCGCGAAAGTGAGTAATTAATGAGATAAAATCGCGCTGAATTACAACGACACGGGCGGGAATAGAACTTCATGAGCCATATGACGGGGTTGGGAAAGGCGTGCGTGTTGCTCGCCGTGGTGGGAGGCATGCAGGGCGCGTATGCGCAGAGCCTGGCGGACAGCGGGTCGCCGGCAGTACAGCAGGCGTCGGCGCCGGTGGCCGCGATTCCGGTGGTCGATCCGCAGGTCCAGACGTCGGTGCAGCCGCAGGCAGGTGAGTCGACGGGGCCGAGCACGGTCGACGACCTGCAGCGCCAGATCCAGGCGCACTCGCTGACGGAAATGCGCACGAGCTACAACGGCAGCTACGGTGCGAGCCTGCTGTTCAACGTAAAGGACGGTGCGTATTTCGTCGCGCTGTTCCAGCAGAAGGCGTTCTGGCGCGTGATCAAGACTTACGACGAATCGCGTGCGGAAGCGATCTACCGCGATTTCTCGCACCAGGCGGAGCGGCTGGCCGTAAACGAACTGCGGGCAGCGAAGCTGGAATCGCAGAAGGCGCAGATGGACAAGCAGATCGAGGTCACGCAGGATCGCGCGCGGCGTCTGCAGGCGGATATCTCGATCGCACGCCAGCAGCAGGCGGCAGTCGCGGATCGTCAGAAGAGCGTACGTAACGAGACGGCCGCATTGCAGGCGCAGCAGGCCGAGCTTCAGTCGCAACTGCGGGCGTTGCAGCAGCAGGTGCGTTCGTTGCAGCGGGAGGCCGACGCCGGTTTGCCGACGACGGCACGCTGAACCCGGCAGCGGTGCGGCGACATGCCGCGCCGGCCGCACAAGTAAAAAGGGCAAGCCGGTTGGCTTGCCCTTTTGTTTTACTGGCCGTCCGGCACGATTCGCCGGCGGCGCGTCACGATCACCGGACCGTTGCCGCCGCGGGAATCCGACGGCGAAGCGTTGCCGGATGCGTCGCCGGCATCGCGCGGTGCGCCGTAGCTTTCGCGCGGTTCACGGGGTTCGCGCGGGGCGCCGTAGCCCTCACGCGGCTCACGCGAGCCGTAACCCTCGCGCGGTTCGCGCGAGCCATAGCCTTCACGCGGTTCGCGGGAGCCGTAGCCGCCGCCGTCGCCGCGCGATTCACGCGGGCCGCCGTGCGAGCCGTACGGGCTGTGACCGCCGCCTTCACGGCCGCCCGGGCGCCCGCCGGTGCGCGGCCCGCGGGGGCCGCCGCTGCCGCCCGGGCGCGAGCCGCCCGTGTCGAGCTGGATCGTGGAAATCGCGCGCTTGTAGATGCCTTGCAGACCCACGGGGGTGCGCAGCATCACCAGGTACTGGTCGAACGACTCGATACACCCCGTCAGACGAATGCCGTTGACGAGATAGATTTCAACACGCTTACGTTCCTTGCGCGCCGAATTGATGAAGTCGTTTTGCGGATGGGATTCTGCGGGATTGGCCATTGAGGTGCGGCAGGAGCCTGCGTCAGAGAATATGTTGTGCGTGTGTGTGGCGTGTGCGTCCACAAGGTGTTTGGCGGGATTCTACCCTGTTCAATCGGGAAACGCGCAGTCGTGATTGTGTCGAACCGTAACCCACTATAGACGTTCCAGCGCATTTTCGCGATTCGGCCGAACGGTCAATGCCATTTCGTTACGCCGCGTTACGACTCTCGCAGCGCCGTATCACCTTGGTTCCCGCCCGACGCGTACATTAGCTGCGCGAGCCGGGCGGGCCGGTATATCAGGGATTCAGAACATGGACAAGAGACGATGGGCAGGGTGGGTCGGGGTCGTGGCGTTGCTGGCTTCCGGCAGTGCGATGGCGGGGCATGTCGACCTGTCGGTCGGCATCGGCGTACCGGTCGCGCCGGTCTATGTCGAGCCGGCGCCGGTCTATGTGGCGCCGCAGCCGGCAGTCGTCGCCTATCCGGGCTATGGATACGGCTACTACGGCGACGAGGACGACGATCGCTATCGCAAGTGGCGCAAGCACTATTACAAGCATTGGCACCGGCACCACGGCGACGACGATGACGATTGAGCCCGAGGCCAGCCCCGCCGGCGCGCATCAGAACGCGTAGTCGGGGTTTTTCGGGTCGAATGCGGTGTCGTCTAGCGTCGCCGGCGCGATTTTCTCGATGACGATCCGCTCGAAGATCTTGCCGTCGTTGTCATAGGACTCGACGGTCCGGAAATAGGGCGCGTGCAGATCGAGCCCGAGGACTTCCTTCTTCGCGTAGAACTGCGGTCGGCCGGTCGGTGTTTCGTAGGTGAGCGCGACCACGCGCACGCCGCCGATCGTCCTGGCTTCCACATCGGTCGGCCGCTGCACGCCGGCTTCCACGTATTTCTTCCCTTCGGTCAGGTACAGGTTCGTGATGAACTCGGTACCGAGATCCTTCACCTGGTGATTCGACTGCGCGCGTGCGAGTGCGCCGTCGAGTGCCGTCCACAGCGGAATCTTGCCGAGCAGGCTGCCGAGGTGCCCGTACATCTCGTCCTTGCGCTGCGTCGTGTCGTAGATGGTCTCCTGTCCGGCATGCGCACCGCCCGGCAGCCATTTCGCATAGACGCGCAGCGGCTCGCGGGTGGTCTTCACGAGCATGCGGTCGGGCGTATCGGACCACTTTCCGCTGATGCGCTCCTGACGCACCATCGTGAACTGGTACGACGGATAGCCGTTGGGGCCGTTACGGATATAGAGCGGCACGGCGAGCGGATCGAGTGCCTTGAAGAGCGCCGTGAGCGTCGCGTCGTCGAGTTGCGCGAGCGTGCCGCGCTGTGCGGCCGTGCGCAGCCAGCGCGCCTGCTGTGCGACCGGCTCGCGGGCGACTTTCGCGAGGTCCGCCGGCAGCGCGACGCCCGCGGCCGCGCTTGCGGCGTCGGCCGTTTCCTGTGCATGCAGGCCCGCTTGTCCGAGCGACAGCAGGCAGGCGACTGCCACGGCGGCGGCATGCCGCGCGTGGTGCTTCTTTCCTTCGTTCATCGACGGCGTCTCCCTGGGCGACGGATCGTTCAACCTTGCTTCGCGGCCTTGATTTTGGCGAGTTCTTCGTCGCGCAGCGCGCGGCGCAGGATCTTGCCGACGTTCGTCTGCGGCAGCGCGTCGCGGAACTCGACGAATTTCGGCATCTTGTAGCCGGTGAGGTTCTTGCGGCAGTGCGCGAGCACATCGTCGGTCGTCAGCGACGGGTCGCGGCGCACGACGAACACCTTGATCCGTTCGCCCTGTACCTCGTCCGGAATGCCGATCGCCGCGGCTTCGCTGATGCCCGGATGCATCACCAGCACTTCCTCGATCTCGTTCGGGTACACGTTGAAGCCCGACACGAGGATCATGTCCTTCTTGCGGTCGATCAGGCGGATGAAGCCGCGTTCGTCCATCACGCCGATGTCGCCGGTACCGAGCCAGCCGTCGGCGTCGATCACCTTGGCCGTCTCGTCGGGGCGCTGCCAGTAGCCGCGCATCACCTGCGGGCCGCGCACGCACAGCTCGCCCGGCTCGCCGACGGGCGCCCAGGTGCCGTCCTCACGGCGAAAGCGCACAACGGTGGACGGCGCGGGCAGACCGATCGAACCGCTGAACGCGGCCATGTCGTTCAGGTTGACGGGGTTCATCGTGACGATCGGCGAGCATTCGGTCAGGCCGTAGCCTTCGACGACCGGCCGGCCCGTCACCTGCTGGAAGCGTTCCGCGACCGCACGCTGCATCGCCATCCCGCCCGCCATCGCGAGCTTCAGCTTCGAGAAATCGCGCTTGCGGAATTCCTCGTTGTCGAGGAATGCGTTGTACAGCGTGTTGATGCCGGTGATCCCGGTGAACGTCTCGTTGCGGATGATCTTCATCACCATCGTCATGTCGCGCGGGTTCGCGATCAGGATGTTGCGCCCGCCGAGCCCCATGAAGATGAATGCGTTCACCGTCAGCGAATAGATGTGATACAGCGGCAGCGGCGTGAGCACGGTTTCGACGTCGCCCGATACCTGGTCGGCGATCCAGGCCTTCGCCTGCAGCAGGTTCGCGATCAGGTTGCCGTGCGTGAGCATCGCGCCTTTCGCGACGCCCGTCGTGCCGCCCGTGTATTGCAGGAATGCGAGGTCGTCGCGCGTCGTCTGCACGGGTTGCGGCTTGCTTCGCTCACCGAGCGCGAGGGCGGAGCGCAACCGGATGGCCTGCGGCAGGTGGTAGGCCGGCACGAGCTTCTTCACGTGCTTCAGCACGAAATTGATCAGGCGTCCTTTCGCATTGAAGCCGTCGGCGAGGAGGTCGCCGAGCGCGGTGACGACGATGTTCTTCACCTGCGTTTCCGGCAGCGCATCCTGCAGCGTGCGCGCGAAATTCTCGAACACGACGATCGTCTGCGCGCCGCTGTCCTTCAGCTGGTGCGCGAGTTCGCGCGCGGTATAGAGCGGATTGACGTTGACGACGATCGCACCGGCTTTCAGCGTGCCGAACAGCGCGACCGGGTACTGGAACGTGTTCGGCAGCATGATCGCGACGCGGTCGCCGGGTTTGACGCCGAGGCTTTGCAGATACGATGCGAACGCGTCGACTTTCTGCGCGAGCGTGCGATAGGTCATCGATGCGCCCGCGCTCACATAGGCGACGCGCTCGGCGAAGCGGCTCGTGCATTCGTCGAAGAACTGCACGAGCGATGCGTATTGCGTGACGTCGATGTCGTGCGGGACGCCGGGCGGATATGACGCGTACCAGATGCCGTCGGTGTTCGGCGGAACCTGGGCCGCTGCGGTTGCTGCGGAAGATGACATGACATGTCTCCGGTCTTTGCTCTCGGCGAAGGCCGGCGCTTCAGCGCCGGCCCGTGCCCCGTGCCGCACGGTCGATCGGCGGGGCGCCTCGGCGCTCCGCATGACCGCGCGTTTCAATCAAATCGTGAACAGGAAGCCGCGCGCGGCCTCGCGCGCTCAGTTCGTGGAATGCAGCGTCGCCGTATCGGCGGTGGCCGCGCCCGACGACGGCAGCCCGAACGCTTCGCTTGCGCCTGCATCGTCGAGCACGGCCGCGAAGATCGACAGTTGCGCGCTGTCGGGCATCGGCGCTTTCAGCGCGGCGACGATCAGCGACGACAGCCGCGCGATCATCTGCACGTCGTTCATCGTGCGGCCTTGCGAGAACTCGTCGATCAGGCTTTCCGTTTCGGCGCCGGCGAGCGCGCCGGAGAGTGCACCGATCGCGAAGTGCAGCCGCCAGCCGAGCTCCGTGCGCGGCAGGTGCGGCAACGCGCGCTGGAATGCGTCGAAGAAGCGGCCCGCGACGCTTGCGTAGTGCGCGGTCAGGAAGTTGCGCACGAACGGCGACGGATCGGTGTATGCGCGGCCGATCAGCCGCAGGAACCCGGGCCCGCCGCGTTCGGGATTGCGCGATGCCTTCAGCGCGGGAATGAACATCGCGCCGAGCACGTGCTCGCAGGTGATGTGCGTGCCGAGTTGCGCATCGAAGCGGTCGAGGATACCGAGGCGTTCCTGGTTGAGCTGGTCGAGCCGGCGCGACAGCATCGCGTGGATCAGCGCTTCCTTGCTGCCGAAGTGGTAGTTGACCGCGGCGAGGTTGACCGCCGCGCGCGAGGTGATCTGGCGCATCGACATCGCCTCGAAGCCATGCTCGATGAACAGGTCCTCGGCCGCATCGAGGATGCGCGCCTTCGTCCCGCCGGTCTGCCGAGTGCCGGATGACCGTGCCCCGGACGGCCGTCCCGCGGATGGCCGCCCCTCCTGACTTACTGCCATGTCCCGCCTCCCATGCCGGTCGCCCGGCCGCGAACTGGTGATTTGATTATCTGATTCAAACAGTCGTTTTTATTAAGATAAAAAAGGGCGAGCGGAGCGGGCAAGCGGGGAATCTGGACAAATTCCTCTAGTTCGATGTGCGAATGCGGAAAGTATCGCGCGCGCCTTCGACAGGGCGGGGCACGCGCGATGGTGCAATGCGGCAATGCGCGGAATCAGGCGACCGTGCTACGCGTATTGACCGATTGCGTCATGTCGATGCCGCGCCGCTCGCGGCTGAACAGGATCAGCACGGCGATCACGACGGCGACGATGCCGGCCACGAGCGCGAGCGCGAAGCTGTAGTTGTTGTTGTGCGAAACGGCGAGCGAGGCCTGCATCGTCGCGTTGCCCGACGCGAGCAGGTTGCCGAGCTGGTAGACGACGCCGGGGAAGGTCGCGCGGATCTCGTCGGGCGAGATCTCGTTCAGGTGAACCGGGATCACGCCCCACGCACCCTGCACCGAGATCTGCATCAGGAACGCCCCCGCGGCGAGGGCGACCGGGCCGCTCGAGAACGCCCACAGCGGCAGCACGGGCAGGGCGATCAACGCAGCGATGAAGATGGCACGACGCCGGCCGATCCGCTCCGAGATCGAGCCGAACGACAGGCCGCCGACGATGGCGCCGATGTTCAGCACGATCGTGATCCACGACACGGTATGCGGATCGAAATGATGCTGTTCGCGCAGGAACGTCGGATAGAGATCCTGCGTGCCGTGCGAGAAGAAGTTGAACGCGGTCATCAGCACGATCGCGTAGATCGTGAGCTTCCAGTTCTGCTGCAGCGTGGCCCCGAGGCTCGGGCGCGGGCGTTTCTCCATCTGCTTCCACGCCGGCGATTCGGGCACGTGGGCGCGCACGTACAGCACGAGCAGCGCGGGCAGCACGCCGACCATGAACATCCCGCGCCAGCCGATGTACTGGTAGAACAGGCCGAACACGACGGACGCGAGCAGGTAGCCGCTCGGATAGCCGGCCTGCAGCAGCCCCGACACGAAGCCGCGTGCATGGGTCGGCACGGTTTCCATCGTCAGCGCGGAGCCGACCCCCCATTCGCCGCCCATCGCGACGCCGAACAGCGCGCGCAGCACGAGCAGCGCGGTCAGGCTCGGCGCGAAACCCGATGCGAGTTCGAGCAGCGAGTAGCACGCGATGTTGACCATCAGCGTCGGGCGGCGGCCGAAGCGGTCGGCGAGCCGGCCGAAGATCAGCGCGCCAAGCGGACGCATCGCGAGTGTCAGCGTGAGCGCGAACGCGACGGCGGGAATCGTCGATCCGAATTCGGCGGCGATGTCCTTCAGTACGAAGACCATCAGGAAGAAATCGAACGCATCGAGTGTCCAGCCCAGGTAGGCGGCGATCGTCACGTTGCGTTGTTCGCGGGTCCAGCTCATGTCCGAAGTCTCCTCGTTGGCTTGCGCGCTTACGATGTGCATGCGGATGCCGGCCCGGCTTGCGCGCGGTGCGGGGGCATGGATCGAGTGTAGGCCGCGGCGCTTGGCGATGTGGGGCGCGATAACGCCGAATCGGGAATAATCCCTAGGAAATGAACTGTTTCGGATTCGGCAACGGCGCTGCGCGAAACCGGCGGCAGGCATCTGTATCATTCCGGAAGGCTGTTTGTATCTGTTTTGTAATGCGTCCGGTGAGCATCGTCACCGAATCAGGAGTCCAGATGACTGAACCTTCCGCCGCCACGCTGCCCGTGCTCGAAACTGCGCGGCTGTGGCTGCGTCCGCGCGTATTGGCCGATCTCGACGCCTGCATCGCGATGGATCGCGATCCCGAGGTCACGCGGCACATCGCGGGCCCGTGGCACGATCCCGTCGAGCATCGGCGCTTCGTCACGCACCGGATCACGCGCGACTATCCGCCGGGCCTCGGCTACTGGTCGATCTTCGAGAAGGCCGCGCCCGATGCGTTCATCGGCTGGATCCTGCTGATTCCGGACTATGCGGATGGCGCGCGCGACGTCGAGATCGGCTGGCGGCTGGTGCGTGCAACATGGGGGCGCGGCATCGCGAGCGAGGCCGCGTCGGCCGTCGTGCGCCACGCCTTCGACACCGTGCGCCTGCCGCGCGTGATCGCCGATATCGCGGAGGCCAACGGCGGCTCGTTGAACGTCGCGCGCAAGCTCGGGATGCGCCGGGTGAGCGTCGTGCACGATGGCATTCCCTACATTCGACATCGTCTCGAACGCAACGACCTGCGCGTGTAGCGCGGCGCGCGCGTACACGGGCAGTTGTCGTGGATCGTCAACCGGATGCGTATCGAGGTCATGACGTATTAACGGCTCGTGCGTTCAGGAGTATCGTTGCCGGAATTTCGCAACATGGGGTACGACCATGGCACTCGGCACCGATGTTCACCTGATTCCCGTCAAGCTGGAAGAACTGCGTCCCACGCAGATGACGGTCGGCTATCGCGAAGTCAAGGCGAAGCGCAAGCACTGGAAGGGGCTCAGCAAGCGCGCGCGCAAGACCGCGATCGAATCGCACTGGTTCCCGGCCGTGCTCGGCCCGGGCGGGCTGCACTACATCACCGATCATCATCATCTCGGCCTCGCACTGATCGAGGAAGGCGAGGCGCGCGTGAACGCGATGCTGCTGAAGGACCTGTCGTGGCTCGACGACACGATCTTCTGGCGGATGATGGAACACAACCAGTGGGTGCATCCGTTCGGCGCGGACGGCACGCGCCGCGACTACGCGAATCTGCCGAAGGTGCTGACGGGGCTCGTGGACGATCCGTACCGCAGCCTCGCCGGCGAGCTGCGCACCGCCGGCGGCTATGCGAAGGACGCGACGCCGTTCAGCGAATTCCTGTGGGCCGACTACCTGCGCCAGCACGTGTCGCTCGACCAGATCCGCAAGAACTTCGCGAAGGCGCTCGATATCGCGCTGCATCGCGCACACGAGCAGGATGCACGCTATCTGCCCGGCTGGTCGGGCGTCATCGCCGTCAGGCCCTGAGCACCTCATGACGACTGCCCCGATCCGCCCCGATGCCGGCCCGCAGCATGCCGAGCATTTCTCCGCGCTCGACGCGGCCTCGCCGCCGCCGACGCGGCGCATCGGCCTCGACGCGCTGGCCGGCCTGTCGATCGCGGGCTTGCTGATCCCCGAGGCGGTCGCGTACGCGGGGCTGGCCAACCTGCCGCCGCAGGCCGGTCTCATCGCGTTGCTGTCGGGGCTCGTCGTCTATGCGCTCACCGGCAGCAGCCGTTTCGCGATCGTGTCGTCGACGTCATCGTCGGCTGCCGTGCTCGCGGCGACCGTGCTCGCGGAGTCGGGAATGGCGCTTGCCGCGCAGCTCGCGCTGGCGGCGGCGCTCGTCGCGATGACGGGCGTGCTGTTCATCCTGGCGGGTGCCGCGCGGCTCGGCGGCATGTCGGATTTCGTCGCGCGGCCGGTCCTGCGCGGCTTCACGTTCGGCCTCGCGCTGACGATCGTCATCAAGCAGTTGCCGAAGATTCTCGCGATTTCCGTGCAGCACAGCGATGCGCCGCATGTCGCGCTCGACCTGATCAGCGGTGCGCCGCACGCGAATCTCGCGAGCGTCGTGCTCGGTGCGACCGCGCTGGCGTTGCTGTTCGCACTCGGACGGAGCACGCGGGTGCCCGCGACGCTCGTCGTGATCGTGCTGTCGATCGCGGCCGGTTATGCGGTCGACTGGCAGCGATACGGCATTGCGATCGTCGGCCACATCGACTTCCGGCATATCGAGTTCGGCCTGCCGACCCTCGACCGCAACGCATGGATGCAGACCGTCGAGCTTGCGTTCGCGCTGATGCTGATCCTGTATGCGGAATCGTACGGATCGATCCGCAACTTCGCGCTGAAGCATGGCGACAGCGTGTCGCCGAACCGCGACCTCGTCGCGCTCGGCTGTGCGAATCTCGTGTCCGGTCTGCTGCACGGGATGCCGGTCGGCGCCGGGTATTCGGCGACCTCGGCGAACGAAGCGGCCGGCGCGCAGTCGCGCTTCGCGGGCCTGTGGGCGGCGGGCGTGGTCGCGCTGATCGTGTGGCTGCTGCTGCCGCAGCTCGCGCGCACGCCGGAGCCCGTGCTCGCGGCGATCGTGATCTTCGCGGTCAGCCACTCGCTGCATCCGTCGGTGTTCCGGCCGTACTGGGCCTGGCATCGCGACCGGCTCGTCGTGATCGCCGCGCTGCTCGCGGTGCTCGTGCTCGGTGTGCTGCACGGGCTGCTCGCGGCCATCGGCGTGAGCCTGCTGCTGACGCTGCGCAAGTTGTCCGAGCCGAACGTCAGCGTGCTCGGCAGGCTGCGCGACAGCCATGATTTCGTCGACGTCGCGAGCCACGCCGACGCGAAGCCGGTGCCGGGCGTGCTGATCGTGCGGCCCGAGGCGCAGCTGTTCTTCGCGAATGCGGACCGGATGTTGAACCGTGTGCGTGCGTTGATGAAGGCCGCGCCGGACACGCATACCGTGATGCTGAGCCTCGAGGAAACGCCGGATGTCGACGGCACGACGATCGAATCGTTGCGCACCTTTGCGGCCGAATGCGCGGCGCGCGGGTTGCGGCTCGCGCTCGTGCGGCTCAAGGTGCACACGCTGCATGCATTGCGCCGCGCGGCCGACGATACGCTTCACGACGATGCGATGTCCGAACTGAGCGTCGACGAGAGCCTGCAGCTGCTGCAGGCCGGGACGCCGCCGGATGGCAGCGGCGGAACGACCGCCGCGTGACGGTGCGGTGCGCCGGTACGTGCTATTGCGAAACTGCAGTGTCGGTAGTGCGGTCGATCATGTCGGTCACCTCGGCCGCCGTCGGCGCATAGGCGCCTGCATGTGCACAGGCGACCGCCGCGCACGCGGCCGCGTAGCGCAGATGCTCGGCGGCTGACGCGTCGGGACGCGCCAGCTGGCTCGCGAGCCAGCCGCCGATGCTCGCGTCGCCGCAGCCGACGGTGTCGGCCACTTCGGTCGGGAACGCGGGCTGGAACAGCACGGTGTCGCGATGCAGGAGCTGCATGCCCGATGCGCCGCGCGTGACGAGCATCGTTGCGTCGGGCGCCCACGTGCGCAGTTGCGCGAGCGCGGCGGCTTCATCGAGTTCGGGAAACAGCCCGCGCAAATCCTCGTCGGACACCTTGATCCAGTCGGCGAGCCCGGCAAGCCGGCGCAGCGTGTCGCGGTACGACGGCGCGGCCATCGGCGCACGGAAGTTCGGGTCGAACGAGATTCGCTTGCCGGCCGTTCGCGCGGCCTGCGCGACTTCGATCAGGCGCGCCGCGAGCGGCTCGCGTACGACGCCGAGCGAGCCGACGTGCACGATCTCGGCCGCATCGAGCGCACCGGCGGGCAGGTCCGCCGGATCGAACGCGAAATCGGCGCTGTTCTCGCCGATGAAGAAATAGTGGGGCGGCTGCTTCGACACGACCATCGCGAGCAGCGGCGCGCGATCGACCTGCCGGATGAAGCGCGGGTCGAGCCCGGCGTCGGCACTCTTGCGCATCAGTTCGTCGCCGAAGATGTCACGGCTGACTGTGCCGGCGAAGGCCGTCGGCACGCCGAGTCGCGCGCCGACGCGCGCGACGTTCCAGCATGAGCCGCCGGCGATGCTGTGCCAGTGCTGCGCGTCGTCGCGGATGAAATCGGTCAGCGCTTCGCCGAATACGATCAGGCGGGGGAACGTCGTCGTCATGTCGAAACCTTGTGCCGTGGCGTTGCGCACGGCCGTACAGCGGTTGATCCGAAAAGGCGGGCGGTGCGGGGCCGTCGCGCATGGCGACACGGCCCGGCACCGCCCGGTTGCGTGGGCGGACAGGCGGCGCGATCAGCGCGGCGAGCTCCAGCCCTTGTAGGTCTTCACGTTGTCGCGCGTGATGAGCGTCGGCTCGATCAGGATCATTGGATTGGCCGGCTTCTGGCCGTTCATGATCCCGTAGCCGACGTTGACCGCCTGCTGCGCCATGGCCCAGGGATCCTGGCTCGACGACGCCTGCACGAGCGTGTTGGACTTGAGCGCGACCTCGATGTCGGGGGCGCCGTCGACCGACGTGATCACGATGCCCGGACGGTTCAGCTGCTTCGCGGCGAGGTCGCTGCCGATCGCCTGCGGGTCGTTGATCGTGAACACCGCGTCGAGCTTCGGAAAGCGCGTCAGGTAGCCTTGCATCGCATTCATCCCGCCTTCGCGCGAACCCTTGCCGTCCTGGTCGCTCGACAGCACCTTGATGCCGGCGTTTTTCGCGAGCACGGCCTTGCAGCCGTTGACGCGATCGATCACGGCCGATACCTGCGGGCCGTTCTCGATGATCACGTTGCCCTTGCCGTTGAGTTTCTTCGCGATGTAGTCGCACGCGAGTTCGCCGGCCTTCACGTTGTTGGTCTGCACGGTCGCGTTTGCGCCCGCCGCGGCGACGTCGACCGCGACGACCGTGATGCCGGCCGCCTGCGCTTTCTTCACCGCCGGCTCGATCGCCTTCGGATCGGTCGCGTTGAGCAGGATCATGTCGACGTGCGCGGAGATGAAGTTGTCGATCTGCGTGAACTGCTTGTTCAGGTCGTAGTCGGCCGAGACGGCCGTGACCTTCGCATTCGGATTGAGCTGCCTGGCGCGTGCTTCGGCACCCTTGACGATCGTGACGAAGTACGGATTGCCGAGCGACCCGACCGTGACGCCGATCGATTTGAGCGGCTTGTCGGCCGCGTGTGCGGCGGAAGCGGCGAAGGCGAGTGCGCAGGCGACGGCGGTCAGGGCGGCTTTGTGCTTGAGCATGTCGTTGTGTCTCCGAGAGGTTTGTTGGTGAACGGGCGCAGGCGAGCCGGCCTGCGCCGCAAGGTTGAATCGACGGGAAGGGTCAGGTGCGCGCCGAGTCGCGCTGGCGATAGCGATCGAGCGCAACGGCGCCGATGATCACGAGGCCCTTGATGATGTACTGCCAGATGTCGGACACGCCGAGCAGGACGAGGCCGTTCGTCAGTACCGCGATGATCAGCGCACCGATCAGTGTGCCGACGATCGAGCCGACGCCGCCGACGAAGCTCGTGCCGCCGAGGATCACCGCGGCGATCGCGTCGAGTTCGTACGACTGGCCGAGCTGCAGGCCGTTCGCCGCATAAAGCCGCGCGGCCGACATCACCGCGCCGAGCCCGGCGAGCAGGCCCGACGCCGCATAGACGAACATCTGGATCGCCCGCACGTTGATGCCCGACAGGCGCGCGGCTTCCGGATTGCCGCCCACCGAATAGATGCGCATCCCGAGCACGGTGCGGCGCAGGATGAACCACGAGATCGCGATGACCGCGCACGCGATGACGACGAGCCAGGGCACACCGAGGATCGTGCCGTTGCCGATGAACGCGAACGGCAACTGCGGATTGAACACGGTCGTGTCGTTGCCGATCAGGCGCGCGACGCCGCGCACGGCCGTCATCGCGCCGAGCGTGACGATGAACGGCGGCAGGCGCAGGAACGAGATCAGGCCGCCGTTGATCGCGCCGAACACGAGGCCGACGACGAGCGCGAACGGTACGCCGAGCCAGCCCCAGCCCGGAATGGTCGACGCGAGCAGCGCCGCGACGGCCGCGGCGGCGAGCACCGAGCCGACCGACAGGTCGATGCCGCCCGTCAGGATCACGAAGGTCATGCCGGCGGCGAGCACGATGTTGATCGACGCCTGCTGCGTGACGATCGACAGGTTCTGCAGCGTGAAGAAGCCGTCGGTCAGGAAGCCGAAGCCGATGCACAGAACCAGCAGCACCGGCAGCATGCCGGCGGTGCGGATCAGCGACTGCATGCGGGCGCGGTGATCGGCGCCGCGCAACAGCGGCGTACGGTTGCCCACCGGATGGGCCGTCGCGGAAGCGAGGTTCCGCTGCTTGGTCGGGTTGATCATGTCGGTAACCTGAATGTAAGAGTGAACTGAAAGGGCGGGCTCAGTGCGCGTCGGCGAGTTCGGCCTGCGAGCCGGTGGCGAGCGCGATGATGGCTTCCTGCGTGATGGGCGTATGCGTGTGGCCGCCGAGTTCGCCCGCGATCTCGCCTTCGCGCATCACGAGCACCCGGTCGGCGACGCCGATGATCTCCGGTAGTTCGCTCGAGATCACGATCACACCCACGCCGGCGCGGGCCAGTTCGTTGATGATCCGGTAGATCTCGGATTTCGCGCCGATATCGACGCCGCGCGTCGGTTCGTCGAGGATCAGCACGCGCGGCTTCGTCTCGAGCAGGCGCGACAGCAGCACTTTCTGCTGGTTGCCGCCTGACAGCGCGCCGACGTTGACGTTCGCGTGGGGGACGCGGATCGACAGCGATGCAATCGCGTCGCGTGCACGTTCGGCGCCGCGCGCGAGGTCGAGCGCACCGAGCCGCGCATCGCGGTTGCAGACCGAGATGTTGATGTTGTCGCGTACGCTCATGTCGAGGAACAGGCCCTGGCGCTTGCGGTCTTCGGTCAGGTAGACGAGGCCGGCGTCGATCGCGTCGCGCGGCGAGTGCGCGCCGAACGTGCGTTCGCCCACCTTCACGTTGCCGCGCACGCGCGGTTCCGCGCCGAAGATCAGCCGCGCGAGCTCGGTGCGGCCTGCGCCGACGAGCCCCGCGATGCCGAGCACTTCGCCGGCGTGCAGGTCGAGGCTGCAGCCGCGCACGCGCGCGCCGTCGGCGATGTCGCGTACCGACAGCAGCAGGTGGCCGGGGTCGTACGGCGCGTGTTCCTTCTTGTAAAAGCCGGAGATGTCGCGGCCGACCATCATCGCGACAAGACGCTCGGCCGACAGCGAGGCGCGCTCGAGCGTGCCGACATACGTGCCGTCGCGCAGCACCGACACACGATCGGACAATTCGTAGATCTCCGCCATCCGGTGGCTGATGTAGATGATCGCGAGACCTTCCTCGCGCAACTGGCGGATCAGGCGGAACAGGTGTTCGGTCTCGCGCGACGACAGCGGCGTGGTCGGCTCGTCCATCACGAGGATGCGTGCGCGGGTGTGCACGGCGCGCGCGATCTCGACGAGCTGCTGTTCTGCGATCGACAGCGTGCCGACGAGCGTGTCGGGCCCGAACGATGCGCCCAGGCGCGCGAGCACGTCCTCGCAGCCGCGTGCCATTGCCGCGCGGTCGATCGTGCCCCAGCGCCGGTTGCCGCGCCGCAATTCGCGGCCGATGTAGATGTTTTCCGCGACGCTCAGGTTCGGGGACAGGCACAGCTCCTGGTAGATCACCGCGACGCCCGCATCGCGCGCGGCAAGCGGGCCGTCGATGTCGATGCGTTCGCCGTCGATCAGGATCTCGCCGCCGGCGTCGGCGCGGTATGCGCCCGACAGGATTTTCATCAGCGTCGATTTGCCCGCGCCGTTTTCGCCCATCAGCGAGTGGATCTCGCCGGGATAGACGGTCAGGCTCACGTTGTCGAGCGCGTGCACGGCCGGGAACGTCTTGCTGATCCCGCGCATCTCGAGCAGCGGACGGGGCGACTCAGATCGCGACATGGTTGACCTCCTGCGAGTCGGTGCGGGCGCCCTTGAGGATGCCGGCCCGCGGGGAGAAGTTGAAATACATCGGCAGCGTGGCTGCGCCGATCGCGCCGGCGTCGGCGCCGAACGTGCCGCGTACGAGCACCGGCGTGCCGCGCGCTTCGGGCGCGGTGGCCACGAGCGCGGCACGCAGGCGCGTTGTCACCGCGTCGAGCAGGCCTGCGTCGGTATCGGCGTCGAGCACGACCACCGGCGCATCGACCACACACAGCACCGCGCGCAACGCAGGTGCGAGCGCGTCGACGCAATCGTCGATCCATTCGTCGACGGCGGGCAGGCCGCGAGCGATGCAGGCTTCGAGATCGGCCCGGTTGTCGACCGTCTCGCCGTGATGGCGCAGATGGCGCACGAGCGCATGCAGCGACGCGCGCGCGAGCAGGATGTCCCACGGGCCACGCGGCGGCGGCGCGGAAGCGAGCCGGCTCGGCTGCACGGGAATCACGGCGATGTCGCCCGCGTTGCCGGTCACGCCGCGCAGGCAGTCGCCGTCGATCGCGATGCCGCCGCCGATCGCCGGCCCGATGAACAGATAGACGAAGTCGTCGCACTGCCGGCCGTATCCGTAGAAGAGCTCGGCGATCGCGGCCGCGTTGCCGTCGTTTTCGCCGAATACCGGAAGCGACAGCATGCGACCGAGGTCGCTTGCGAAATCGACGTCTTCCCACGCGCGGAACGTGTCGGGTGCGAGACCGAGTTCGCGCATCCACGCGCCGAGGTTGTAGGGCTGCGCGACGCCGACGCCGGTCAGGCGGGCGCGCTCGTGGTCGGGAAGCAGGGCCTGCATCGCTTCGATGTCGTGGCGGACGATCTCGAGCACGTCGGCGGGCGGGGGCAGCAGCGTGTCGTGCGAGCGGCGGCCGAGCACGTCGCCCGCGAAGTTGACGAGCGCCGTTTCGATGCGCATGCGGTCGAGATGGACGCCGATGCCGAACGCG
Organism: Burkholderia cepacia ATCC 25416; assembly: GCF_001411495.1. Taxonomy (NCBI): domain Bacteria; kingdom Pseudomonadati; phylum Pseudomonadota; class Betaproteobacteria; order Burkholderiales; family Burkholderiaceae; genus Burkholderia; species Burkholderia cepacia. The sequence continues at coordinate 2,553,443 of NZ_CP012981.1, forward strand.
CCGCGCGGGTCGAGGCGAATCAGCGAAGCCGGCTGACCGCGCTGGCCTTCGGTGCGGCCCGCGAATTCGATCAGCTTCGCGTCGGCGAGCGATGTGATGATGCTGCCGACCGCCGTGCCCGTCATGTTCGCGAGGCGGGCGAGGTCGGCCTTTGACGCGCTGCCTGCGCGGCGCAGCGTCTTCAGCAGCAGGCGCTCGTTGTAACGGCGCACGTTGGCCGAATTGCTGCCCTGGCCGAAGTGCGGGCTTCTCATGGCGTCTCCTTCCATGGCGCGCCGTGCAGCGGCGCATTAAATAAATCACGTTGATTTATTTAACCGCGTGAACGCCGACATGTCAGCCTAGGGAAATCCCGGTTTGAGGTGGGAGCGGGGATGGTAGTGCGGGGCATCCGGAATCGAGGATGGATCGCGGAAGCCCGGTCATTCAGGCGGAAGGTGGCGTGGGCGGTGGCATGAACCCGGGGTAGTGGGTTGTCGCCGGATTCGCAGCCTGCCGTCGCGGTTTGCTTGCGCTGGCGGCGCAAATCGAAGCGGCTGGGTCTGCTCGCGAAGATGAGGGGGAGGTTTTTCCGGAGCCGGAAATGAAAAAAGCCGGCTAGAAGCCGACCTTTTCAAAAAACAGATGGTGCCCAGGAGAGGACTCGAACCTCCACGATGTTGCCACCGCTAGGACCTGAACCTAGTGCGTCTACCAATTCCGCCACCTGGGCACGTTTTGCAGTAGCTGCTTGCTGCAAAGAAGCGAAATTATAGCGCGTCTTTGGCGGCTGTCAACAGGATTTGAGGTCGCGAACGAAAATAATTTGACGGATTTGTTTGGGCATCGAGCGAGGTGCGCAAACATCGCGGCGGTCGACCGACGTGCATCATCGAACTTGTGATGGGCGGATGCGCGCGGGCTGATCGCTTCCGGATGCCGGGAATGCAGGCGGGCCGACTGGAACGAGCTTTTTTAGGAAGTGGAAGGTCAGGCGGGAGGGGCTGGGTCGCACATGTGTAACCCGGGTCGCGCTTGCAAGTGCAGCCCTTCGACGCCCCGCTCGGAGCAAGCAAGCGCATTGCTTCCAGGGCTTGAAATGAAAAAAGGTCGGCTAGAAGCCGACCTTTTTAGAAAACAGATGGTGCCCAGGAGAGGACTCGAACCTCCACGATGTTGCCACCGCTAGGACCTGAACCTAGTGCGTCTACCAATTCCGCCACCTGGGCACGTTTCGCTTGCTGCGATGCGAAGACCGCTATTCTAGCGTGTCGGCGCAGCCTGTCAACACAATTTCATTCAAAGCGATAAAAATATTGCCCCTCGTGCGACGGATTCTCACGCGCCGACCGGAATCGCGCGTTTCGCGTCGAAGTTCCAGCGCTGCGCCTGACTCGTGTCGACTCGCGCCGGCAGCAGTCCGGCCGCGAGGAACGTGTCGGCGATCTTCTGCTGTTCGCCGAAGTTTTGCGCGACCACGGCGCGAACGAGATAACTGCGCCGCGCGTTCGCGCGTGCGATCGTTGCCGCGTCGAGCCCCCAGATCGGCGCAAGCGTATTCGCTGCGTCCTGCGGGTGGTCGCGCAGCCACGTGCCGGCCTGCGACAACTGGTCGAACAGGATCTGGACGACGTCGGGCCGCGCAGTGGCGAAGCTGGTCGACGCAAGGTAGTAGCGCTGGTATGACGCGAGTCCGTTGCCGTCGGCGAGAATCCGTACGTCGGGATTGCGGTCGACCGATGCGACATAGGGATCCCACGTGATCCATGCGTCCACGCTGCCACGCTCGAACGCCGCGCGGCCGTCCGCGGGCGTCAGGTAGTGGATCGTCGCATCGGCCGGCCCGAGCTTCGCGCGTGCGAGTGCGGCAAGCAACAGGTAATGGCTGCCGGCCGCCTTCGTGACCGCAATGCGCCTGCCCTTGAGATCGGCGAGCGTACGCAGTGTGCTGTCCTGCTTGACGATGATCGCCTGCGCTTTCGGCGAAGGCGCTTCCTGTGCGACGTACACGAAACGCGCATGGGCCGCTTGTGCGAAGACCGGGACCGTATCGGCCACGTCGGCGCTGAAATCGACGGCGCCGATGTTGAGCGCTTCGGTCAGCGGCAATCCGCTCGCGAATTCATGCCACGACACGCGCAAGCCGAGCGGCGCCAGCGCCTGCTCGAGCGCGCCGCGCGTCTTGAGCAGCGTGATGAGTGTCGACGACTTCTGGTAGCCGATGCGCAGCACATCGGGTGCGTTCTCGGCGCGCACTCGGACGCCGGCGGCAGCGAGGCCTGCGGCCAGCATCGCGCGCGCGAATGCGCGGCGGTTCATCGGCGTCATGGATCGTGCTCCTTGTCTGGTTCGTTGCATTGAAGCGAGCCGGCTAACGTACCAACAGGGCGAGCGGACGATAACCGATAAATTCTGCTATCGATCCTGCTGGCGGGCATAAGGGTGGGGCCGCGCGTGATCGCGGCGCGTCCATGCATGTGCGGTCGATCGATGCCTTCCGGTTGCATTTGATTGCATAGTCAAATATAGTCATCGCAGAAATATCGAAGTCAGCGATTGGCGTAAGCGTGAGCAACACCCGCGCGGCACGTCGATCGCTTTTTTTCAATCATTTATCTGACTTGTCAGTTAATTTTGCTCGGCGCCGGGGCTGTTCGCGTGGCGCCCGATCAGAAGGACATCCGATGAAGCCGTCCGAAAGTCCGGGTACGCCGGCGCCCCTGACCGGCGCCCGCTTTATGCTGGGAACGCTGGCAGTGGCGCTCGCCACGTTCATGAACGTTCTCGATTCGTCGATCGCCAACGTCGCGATTCCAACCATTTCCGGCAATCTGGGCGTGTCCATCGACGAGGGCACGTGGGTCATCACGCTGTTCTCGGCGGCCAACGCGGTGTCGATCCCGCTGACCGGCTGGCTGACGCAGCGGGTCGGGCAGGTCAGGCTGTTCGTCTGCGCGATCCTGCTGTTCGTGCTGTCGTCAGCTGCGTGCGGGCTCGCGCCCAACCTGACCGTGCTCCTCGCCGCCCGGATCGTTCAGGGTGCCGTGGCCGGGCCGCTCGTGCCGTTGTCGCAGGCGTTGCTGCTGGCTTCGTTCCCGAAGGAGAAGAGTTCGAGCGCGCTGTCCGTGTGGGGGATGACGGCGACCGTCGGGCCGATTGCCGGCCCCGCGCTCGGCGGCTGGATTACGGACAACTACAGCTGGTCGTGGATCTTCTACATCAACGTGCCCGTGGGGTTGTTCGCGGCAGCCGTGATCTGGGCGCTCTATCGCAACCAGGAAACGCCGGCCCGCAAGCTGCCGATCGACAAGGTCGGGCTGATCGTGCTGGTCGTGTGGGTCGCCGCGCTACAGGTCATGCTCGACAAGGGCAAGGATCTCGACTGGTTCAATTCGTCGACGATCTGGATCCTGACCATCGTGGCGGTGGTCGGCTTCGTGTTCTTCCTGATCTGGGAGTTGACCGAGGCGCGTCCGATCGTCGATCTCAGGCTGTTTGCACAACGAAATTTCCTCGGCGGAACGGTGGCGATTTCGATTGCGTTCGCGGTATTTTTCGCCAACCTCGTGATCCTGCCGCAATGGATACAGGGCTCGCTCGGTTATCCGGTGGTCAATGCGGGCCTCGTCACCGCGCCGCTCGGTATCTTCGCGGTGATCCTCGCGCCGATGGTCGGCAAGGTGATGCCGAAATCGGACATGCGTGTGCTCGTCACGTTGGCGTTTCTCGGGTTTGCCGGCGTGTTTTTCATGCGCTCGCGCTATACGACGGGCGTCGATACATGGACGCTCGTGGTGCCCACGCTGCTGCAGGGCATTCCGACGGCGTTCTTCATGACGCCGCTCACGTCGATCATCCTGTCGGGGCTGCCGCCCGAGCGCATCCCGGCGGCGGCCGGCCTGTCCAATTTCGCGCGCGTCTTCATGGGTGCGGTCGGCACGTCGCTCGCGAGCACCGCCTGGAACGACCGCACGATCCTGCATCACGCGCAACTCGCCGAGCAGGGCAGTGTGAACAATCCGATCTTCGCGAGCGCGGTTGCCGGCGTGCAGAGCGCGCTCGATGCCGGTGCGCCGAAGGCACTGACGTTCCTCGAGACGACGTTGAATGCGCAGGCGACGATGCTGGGGCTGAACGACGTTTTCTGGCTGTCGTCGGTGATTTTCGTGCTGATCATCCCGTTGGTCTGGGTGACGAAGCCGGGCAAGGGGGTGGCAGCCGGAGCCGCGGCGGCCGGCGGGCACTGAGCTAGCGCGGGCGGGGCGTATGCGGGGTGCCGCGTGTCTTGAAAAATCGTGATGTCGCAATTATTGTGTGGGTCAACAATATGCGACTCAGCGAGCACGATGGAACACTACACGCCGAAGAATTTCCTGCACACCGAAAGCGTGGGGTTTGTGCTCGTGAAAGCGCGCAACCTGATCACGTCCGAGATGGATGCGGCGTTGAAGGATCTCGATATCACGGCGCAGCAGATGGGCATCCTGCTGTCCCTGCGGACCGGCAGCGCGGCGACGCCGTTCGAATTGTCGAAGCTGCTCGGCGTCGACACCGGGCTGATGACGCGCGTGCTCGACAAGCTGGAGGACAAGGGGCTCGTCGAGCGTTCGCGCAGCGTGAGCGATCGGCGGGTGGTGAACCTCGCGCTGACCGAAGCGGGGCAGGCGGTTGCCGCGCAGATTCCGGAGATTGCGCCGAAGGTGCTCAATGCCCGCTTGCGGAAATTTTCGAAGTCCGAGTTCGACGAGCTGACCCGGCTGTTGCGCAAGTTCATCGGCGAGTAAGCCGGGCGCCTGTTTCCTGGCGCTGAGAATGAAAAAAGGCCGGCTGGAAGCCGACCTTTTCAAAAAACAGATGGTGCCCAGGAGAGGACTCGGTCACACATGCGCGACCCCGGCTGCGCTTGCAAGCGCAGCCTTTCGAGTCCTCGCGCAAAGCGCGCAGGCGCTTTGCTTCCTGGGCTTGAAATGAAAAAAGGCCGGCTAGAAGCCGACCTTTTTAAAAACAGATGGTGCCCAGGAGAGGACTCGAACCTCCACGATGTTGCCACCGCTAGGACCTGAACCTAGTGCGTCTACCAATTCCGCCACCTGGGCACGTTTTGCAGTAGCTGCTTGCTGCAAAGAAGCGAAATTATAGCGCCCCAATTAATCGTGTCAACACTTTTTTGCGATGCACCGCAAACCGGGCTCCGCCGCGCCTGTCGGCGGCATTCCCCGTCATTTGGCGACACAGGCGGGTGATAGAATGACCCGCCGCCGTCAATATAGAACTGTCTGAAGGACACCTCTATGTTGATGCCGTGCACCATCAGTCAACGCAACGAGAACAATCATCGACAAACCCTTGAGCAAATATCCGTACCCCATTCCGAGCCGTGAAGAAATTCTCGGCGTGCTGCGTACGAGCGACGCGCCGCTGGCTGCCAACGACATCGCCGAAGCACTGTCGATCAAGCGTCAGGAGCGCGAGGGGTTCTTCCGGCGTGTCGCCGCGATGGAGCGCGACGGCCAGATCCGCCTCGACAAGCGCGGCCATTACCAGTTGACCCATCCGTCGAACTTCGTCGCCGGGCGCGTGCAAGGGCATCGCGACGGCTACGGGTTCGTGATCCGCGACGACGGCCAGGACGACCTGTTCCTGCCGAACGGTGAAATGCAGAAGGTGATGCACAACGATCGCGTGCTCGCGCGGATCGTCGGCTACGATCGCCGCGGCCGCCCGGAAGGGCACGTTGTCGAAGTCACCGAGCGCGCGAACAAGCGCGTGATCGGCCGCCTGCTCAACGAGAACGGCGCGCTGATCGTCGCACCGGAAGACAAGCGCATCGGCCACGACATCCTGATCACGCAGAACGTGAAGAAGGCGAAGGTCGGGCAGGTCGTCGTCGTCGAGCTGACCGATTTCCCGAGCCGCCATTCGCAGCCGCTCGGCCGTGTCGTCGAGGTGCTCGGCGACATCGACGATCCGGGCATGGAAATCGAAATCGCGGTGCGCAAGTACGGCGTGCCGCACGAATTCAGCCAGCCGGCGCTCGACGAAGCCGCCGCGCTGCCCGACAAGGTGCGGCCGACCGACCTGCGTTTCCGCGTCGACCTGCGCGACGTGCCGCTCGTGACGATCGACGGCGAGGACGCACGCGACTTCGACGATGCCGTCTACTGCGAGCCGGTGAAGGTCGGCCGCGGCGACGGCTACCGGCTGATCGTCGCGATCGCCGACGTGTCGCATTACGTTCAGCCTGGGAGCGCGCTCGATGCCGACGCGCTCGAGCGCAGCACGTCGGTCTACTTTCCGCGCCGCGTGATTCCGATGCTGCCGGAGAAGCTGTCGAACGGCCTGTGCTCGTTGAATCCGCAGGTCGACCGTTGCGTGCTCGCGTGCGACATGGTGATCACCGGGCGCGGCGAGATCAAGGCGTACCAGTTCTACCCGGCCGTCATCCATTCGGCTGCGCGCCTCACGTACACCGAAGTCGCGGCCGTGCTGTCGAACACGAAGGGGCCGGAGGCCGCGCGCCGCGCGGACCTGCTGCCGCACCTGCAGGATCTGTACGGCGTCTACAAGTCGCTGTTCGCCGCACGGCAGAAGCGTGGCGCGATCGACTTCGACACGACCGAGACCTACATCGTCTGCAACTCGCAGGGCAAGATCGAGCAGATCGTGCCGCGCCAGCGTAACGACGCGCACAAGCTGATCGAGGAGTGCATGCTGGCCGCAAACGTCTGCGCGGCCGATTTCCTGAAGCGCAACAAGCATCCGGGCCTGTACCGCGTGCACGCGGGGCCGACGCCGGAGAAGCTCGAGAACCTGCGTGCGTTCCTGCGCGGCATGGGCCTGTCGCTCGGCGGCGGCGACAAGCCGCATGCGAGCGACTACGCGGCGCTGATGGCGCAGATCCGCGACCGGCCCGATGCGCAGATGCTGCAGCCGATGCTGTTGCGCTCGATGCAGCAGGCCGTCTACAGCCCGGACAACATCGGTCACTTCGGCCTGGCCTACGAGGCGTACGCGCACTTCACGAGCCCGATCCGCCGTTATCCGGACCTGCTCACGCACCGCGCGATCTACGCGATCCTGTCCGGCAGGAAATACGTGCCGAAGGCGCCGGACGGCTTCGAGCTGAACACCGCGCTGTCGCCACGCGCCCGTGCGATGCAGCAGGCCGACGACGAAACGCGCGGCCGCTCGCGCCCGAATACGGCGATCTGGGAAGAACTCGGCCTGCACTGCTCGGCGAACGAGCGCCGCGCGGACGAAGCATCGCGCGACGTCGAGGCCTGGCTCAAGTGCTACTTCATGCGCGACAAGCTCGGCGAGGAGTACGGCGGGATGGTGAACGGCGTCACGTCGTTCGGCATCTTCGTGCAGCTCGACACGCTTTTCATCGAAGGGCTTGTGCACGTCACCGAACTCGGCTCGGACTACTTCCAGTACGACGAAATCAAGAACGAGCTGCGCGGCGAACGGACGGGCATCCGCTATCGTCTGTCGGATCGCGTGCGCGTACAGGTGAGCCGTGTCGATCTCGACGCGCGCAAGATCGACTTCCGCCTCGTGCGCGATACGCCGGTGAAGGCGCCGCGCCCGTCGCCCGCGCCGGCTTCGGCTGGCGGCGGTATCGACCGTAACGGCCCGCGTGTCCGTGCTCTGCCGCAGGCGGAAGAACCCGCGCCGCGCCGCAAGAAGGCCGCGAGCGCGCCGAGCGTCGCGGTGAACGACGCGCGCGCCGCGCGTGCCGCCGCGAAGAAGAAGGGCGGTAGTGCCGGCAACGGCGGCGGCGGTGCGGCGGCGAAGCCGACCGCGAAGAAGACCCGCGCCCGCAAGAAGTATTGAGCGTTCGGGGCGGCGCCATGTGCACGCCCTGCAGTATCGAGAGACGCCGCGTCACCGGTCATCGGCCGGCAACGCGGCGCTTTCCTTTTCCATGGATCGCGGCTGCGCGCGTCGCGCGGCCGCACGTTTGATCGAAGGTTGTTCCAGTCATGTCACGTCTGAAGGTTCTTTACGGTTTTCATGCGGTGACCGCACGTTTGCGGCACGATGCATCGACGGTTGCGGAGGTGCTGTACGACCAGACGCGCCGCGACCGCCGCATGCAGGACTTCCTGCACGCCGCGAAGGAAGCGGGCGTGCGGCTGATCGCGGCCGACGAAACGCGCCTGTGGGGCCTCGCGCATACCGAGCGCCACCAGGGCGTCGTCGCGCGTGTCGAGGACATCCCGCTCGCGCAGAACCTGTCCGAGCTGCTCGACGGCATCCAGGGCCCCGCGCTGCTGCTGGTGCTCGACGGCGTCACCGATCCGCACAACCTCGGCGCATGCCTGCGTGTCGCCGATTCGGCCGGTGCGCACGCGGTGATCGCGCCGCGCGACCGTGCGGTCGGCCTGAACGCGACCGCCGCCAAGGTGGCGAGCGGCGCGGCCGATACGGTGCCGTACATCACGGTGACGAACCTCGCCCGTGCGCTGCGCGAGCTGAAGGACGCCGGCGTGTGGGTCATCGGCACGTCGGACGAAGCCTCGGCAACGCTCTACGAAACGAAGCTCGACGGCCCCGTCGCGCTCGTGATGGGCGCGGAAGGCGAAGGCATGCGCCGGCTCACGCGCGACACCTGCGACGAAGTGATGAGCATTCCGATGGCCGGCAGCGTCGAAAGCCTGAACGTGTCGGTCGCAAGCGGCGTGTGCCTGTACGAAGCCGTGCGCCAGCGGCGCGTGAAGGGCTGACGCAGCCCGTCCCGCGCGGCTTGCGCGGGCCTCGAATGACCCGAACGACGCGTGCCGCGATCCGGTGCGGCACGCGGCCCTCCGGAGCACGCGACCGATGACCTTGTTTCGCATAGGCGCGTCCTGCGCCGTGCTGTGCCTGCTGGCTGCCTGCACGTCGCCGACGCTCGTCGAACGCGGCACCTACTATGCCGACACGAGCCTGCACGCGCGTGGTGCCGATTCGCGGATCCGCTTTCTCGTGATGCATTACACCGAAAGCGACGAGGCGAAATCGCTGCGCACGCTGACGGGCGATTCGGTCAGCGTGCATTACGTGATCCCGCCGCAGCCGCGCATCGAGCGCGGGCTGCCCGTCGTCTACCAGCTCGTTCCGGAATCGGAGCGCGCATGGCACGCGGGCGTCAGCGAGTGGCAGGGCACGACCGAGCTGAACGCGGTGTCGATCGGCATCGAGAACGTGAACCGCGGCCCGCTCGATCCGCAGAACCGCACCTGGCAGCCGTATCCGCCCGAGCAGGTCGCCGCACTGACCCGGCTGTCGAAGGACATCGTCACGCGCTACGCGATTCCGCCGACGCGTGTGGTCGGGCACAGCGACATTGCGCCACAACGCAAGATCGATCCGGGGCCGCTGTTCCCGTGGCATGCGTTGGCGCAGGCCGGCGTCGGTGCGTGGCCGGACGCCGCGACCGTGGCGGCGCGGCTCGCCGGTCGTGATCCGCATGCGCCGGTCGACGTGCGCGAACTGCAGCTCAAGCTCGCGCGCTACGGCTACGACGTGGCCACCGACGGCGTGCTCGACGCACGTACGCGACGCGTGTTCGCGGCGTTTCAGATGCATTTCAGGCCGGCCGACTACGCAGGTGATCCGGACGCCGAAACCGATGCGATCGCGCAGGCGTTGCTCGACAAGTACTTCGCCGGCACGCAACCCGCGGACTATGCGCCCGCGGCAGGTGAGCCCTGAACCCGCACCGCACGCCGAAAAACGCGGGCCGCCATCCGACTCCGGTAAACTGGCGGTTTTCCGCAATCCCGCAGCTTTACCACTCCATGACTCAAGACGAACTCAAACGCCTCGTCGGCCAGGCCGCCGCCGATTACGTGATCCAGAACGTGCCGGAAGGCGCCGTGATCGGCGTCGGCACCGGCTCGACCGCCAACTGCTTCATCGACGCGCTCGCCGTCGTCAAGGCACGCTATCGCGGCGCCGTGTCGAGCTCCGTCGCCACGACCGAACGCCTGAAATCGCACGGCATCAAGGTGTTCGACCTGAACGAGGTCGACTCGCTGCAGGTGTACGTCGATGGCGCCGACGAGATCGACGCCGGCGGCGCGATGATCAAGGGTGGCGGCGGTGCGCTCACGCGCGAGAAGATCGTCGCATCGGTGGCCGACACGTTCGTCTGCATCGCTGACGCCAGCAAGCGCGTGCCGGTGCTCGGCGCGTTCCCGCTGCCGATCGAAGTCGTGCCGATGGCGCGCACGGCGATCGGCCGGCGCGTGACCGCACTCGGCGGCGTGCCCGTGCTGCGCGTGACGAAGGACGGTGCGCCGTACATCACCGACAACGGTAACGAGATCATCGACGTGAAGGGGCTGCAGATCGCCGACCCGCGCGGCTTCGAAGCGCAGGTGAACGCATGGCCGGGCGTCGTGACGGTCGGCCTGTTCGCCGAGCGCGGCGCGAATCTGTGCTTGCTCGGCACGGAAAACGGCGTTGAAACGATCGTTTATTCGGCTAATTGAAAGATATAGAAAGCAGTCCGTAACGGTGTGCCAAGCACCGTAATGAACTGAATGTTTAAATCTTGTGGAATTCGGGGCCCGGTAGGCGCAATGCGCTTCCCGGGCCTTATTTTTAGCCGTATAAATCACCCCGTCAAAAAGAGGGATAACCCTGTCAGGTGTTTACCAGATAGCGAAATGTCCTCGAACTCATCAACTTATAGATCATAAGAACAGTCGTAACCAGGGCCGGCGGAACTGCGGAGCAGGTGTTCGCAAATCGACGCACGGGGAGGTGTCATGGAGCAGGGCAAAGACCGGTCACTGGTCGCCAAAGTGATGGATGGGCTTGTCTCGGGTATCGTCGAAGACAAGTACGGCGGCATCTTGCCGCCGCAGGACGTGCTGTCGAAAGAGTTCGATGTGAGTCGCACCGTGATGCGGGAAGCGTTGTCGATGTTGCTTGCGCGCGACATGCTCGACGTGCGTCCGAAAGTCGGCACGCGCGTGCGGCCGATGCGCGACTGGCGCATGATCGATGAAGACGTGGTGAGCTGGCGCTTCCGGGCGAAACCCGATCCGCAGTTCATGCGCGACGTCATCGAATTCCGGATGCTGATCGAACCGCGCGCGACCGCGCAGGCGGCGGTGCGCGCAACGGCGGCGGACATCGCCGGCATCCGTGAAGCGTTCGATGCATTCAAGGTGCTGCAGCCGGGCGATTCCGGCTACGACACGGCGGACGAGTTGCTGCACACGCGGATCGTCCAGGCGAGCGGCAACCAGTTCTTCCAGCAGATGGCGGCGATCGTACGCGGCGCGGTACGCCTCGTGAATCCGCGTGTCGTGCAGAAGGAGGGCGCGCACGACGTCGTGGTGAAGGCGCACGCGCGTGTGGTCGACGCAATCGAGCGGCGCGATCCGCGCGAAGCCGAAGCCGCTTCGCTCGCGCTGATCGATTTCAGCGCCGACGAGATCTCGCGCGACTTCTCCGTCGACGTGCCCATGCGCGCCTGACGCGGCGCGTTTCGCTCATCCGTGTGCCGCCGGGCCGTTTATCATGACGTCCGGCCGGCAGCGTGCCGGCCACCGTCATACGACCGACACGGAAGATCAGGATGAACGACAACGACCATCGCCCGGTGCGCTTCGGCATCATCGGCGCAGGCAGCATTGCGCGCCGCTTCGCGCAAAGCCTCGCACATGTGCCGGGCGCCACGCTCGCCGGTGCCTGGGCCCGCCGCGCAGACGCCGCGGCAGCCTTTTGCGGCGCGCACGGCGGTTCGCCTGCCGCAAGCCTCGAAGCACTCCTCGCGAGCGATATCGACGCGGTCTACATCGCGACGCTCCATGACAGTCACGCGCAGTACACGCTTGCCGCGCTTGCCGCCGGCAAGGCCGTGCTGTGCGAAAAGCCCGCGACGCTGAACGCGGCGCAGCTCGACACCGTGCTGCAGGCGGCACGCGACGCCGGGCAGCTTTTCATGGAGGCGATGAAGCCGCCGTTCTTCCCGCTGTACCGTCAGTTGCGCGCGCACCTGCAGGACGATCCGATCGGCGAGATCCGGCTCGTGCGGGCAGGGTGCGCGTCGTCGTCGGTACCCGGCGATCATTCCGTCTATCGCCTCGATCGCGCGGGCGGTGCGCTGCTCGATATCGGGATCTACGAGGCCTTTCTCGCGGTCGACTGGCTCGGTGCGGCGCTCGACGTACAGACGCTCGGCCGCGTCGGCGCGACGGGTGTCGACCTGTTCGCGAGCCTGAACAGCGTGCATGCGCACGGCGGGATCGCACAGCTTTTTTGCGGGCTCGACGTGATGGGGCGTGGCGACGCGCTGATCGCCGCAGCCGGCGGCCACGTGACGATTCACGAGAAGTGGTGGAACCCGGTGCGCGCGACGATCAGCTATGCGGACGGGCGCACCGTCGAACTCGACGCGCCGGCTGAAGGCGGCGGATTGAACTACGAGACCGCACACTTCTGCGACCTGCTGCGCACGGGCAAGACCGAAAGCCCGATCATGACGCACGATCATTCGCGGCAGATGATCGCGATGACCGACGCCGCGCGAGCGGCGCTCGGCGTGCGCTATTCGGGCGAGTAAGCGGGAAGGAAGGCGCCGGGCGCACGCGGGCGGCCCGGCGAACGGCCGGTGCTCAGTGCCGCGACGGCAGCGACAGGCGTTTTTCGTACCAGCGCTGCACCCATTCGAGGATCTGGCACAGGATCCAGTACACGGCCGCTGCGGCGAGATAAAGCGGCAGCGGCTGATAGGTCGCCGCGATCACTTCCTGCGCGCTGCGCAGCAGTTCGGTCACGGTGATCACGGACACGAGCGACGTATCCTTGATCAGGCTGATCAGGCTGTTCGACAGGCTCGGCACCGCGATGCGCAGCGCCTGCGGACCGATCACGTAGCGCAGCGTTTGCCCCCACGACAGCCCGAGGCTGTACGCAGCCAGCCATTGACCGCGAGCGATCCCGTTGATCGCGCCGCGCATGCTTTCCGACATGTAAGCCGCGACGTTCGCGGACAGCGCGATGACGCCGGCGGGCGTCGGGTCGAGCGAGATGCCGAGGCTCGGCAGCCCGTAATAGATGACGAAGATCTGCACGAGCAGCGGCGTGCCGCGCATCAGGCTCACGTACGCGCGTGCCAGCCACGCGAGCGCGTTGACCCAGATGCGTTCGAAGCCGTCGAGCGCTTCGCTTTGCCGGATGCTCATCATCGCGAGCACGACGGCGCCAAGCAGGCCGAACACCATCGACAGCACGGCGAACTTGACGGTCAGCACGGCACCCTGGGCGAGCACCGGCAGCGATTGGACGAGCAGGGACGTTGTCGACATGGAATACGAATCGAATGCGTGCGCGAAAGCGCAATCATAAACCGGACGAATAAAACAAAGGGCGGCATCGTCGCGGATGCCGCCCTTTCCGGCCCGCCGTCAGGCGGGAAATGCAGGCGTGCTTACTTGATCGGTTTCGTCACGTCGATGCCGAACCATTTGTCCGAGATCTTCGTGAACGTGCCGTCGGCCTGAAGTTGCGCCATCGCGTCGTCGATCGCCTTCTGGAACTTCGGGTTGCCCTTCTTGAACGGGATGCCCGACGGGTTCGCCGAGCCGACGTTCGCGCCCGGGCGCAGCGGCAGTTGCGAATTCTTCGTCAGGTACGCGAGCATCAGGCGGTCGTTGAGCGCGGCGTCGAGGCGGCCGGCCGCGAGATCGCGCAGGTACTCGGGCGCACCCGGGTACGTCTTCACGTCGATGCCGGGCACCGACTTCGCCATGTCCATGTAGTTCGTGCCGAGCGCGACGCCGAGCTTCTTGCCCTTCAGGTCATCCAGCGACTTGAACTCGCGCGTGTCGTCCTTGCGCTGGATCAGCTGCGCGGACGAAAACGTGTAAGGCGGCGAGAAGTCGAGCGTTTCCTTGCGCTTGTCGGTGATGCCGACCTGGTTGGAGATCACGTCGAACTTGCCGGCCTGCAGACCCGCGATGATGCCGCTCCATTCGGTCGTCACGAATTCCGCCTTCACGCCGAGCTTCGCGGCCACGGCTTTCGCGATGTCGACGTCGAAGCCGACGAGCTCGCCTTGCGGGTTTTTCGAGTTGAACGGCGGGAACGTGCCTTCAAGGCCGACCCGCAGCGTGCCGCGTTGTTTCACCTGGTCGAGGAGGTCGGCCGCATGCGCGGTGGCGGCAGCGAGCGACGTGCCGATCAGGCCGGCAACCAGCAGCTTCTTCAGCAGCGCAATCTTCATCGTGTGTTTCCTTGCCCTGTCCGGGTCATTGATTCTGATAATGAGGGCCGATGATAGCAAAAATGCAATCGGCCTCTAAATATCGTTTGTTTATGCCTATATTACGCGGCGCGTTCGCTGGCGACGGCCTTCACGCACTCCGCGACGAGCGCGGGGCCGCGGTAGATGAAGCCCGTATAGAGCTGCACGAGCGCTGCGCCGGCCGCGAGCTTCGCACGGGCGTCCTCGCCCGAGAAGATGCCGCCGACGCCGATGATGGGCACTTCGCTGCCGACTTCGGCGTGCAGCTTGCGGATCACTTCGTTCGACGCGTCGAACACGGGGCGGCCCGACAGGCCGCCGGCTTCGTCCGCATGCGGCAGGCCCTGGACGGCCGCGCGCGACAGCGTCGTGTTGGTGGCGATGACCGCCTCGATCTTGTGGCGCAGCAACGTGTCGCCGATTTCCTTGACCTGTTCGTCGTCGAGATCGGGGGCGATCTTCAGCGCGAGCGGCACGAGCTTGCCGTGCAGGTCGGCGAGGCGCTGCTGCTTGTCCTTCAGCGCCGCGAGCAGCGCGTCGAGCTCGCCCGCGCCCTGCAGCTGGCGCAGGTTCTTCGTGTTCGGCGACGAGATGTTGATCGTTACGTAGCTCGCGAACGGGTACACGCGCTCGAGGCAGTACAGGTAATCCTCTGCGGCACGCTCGATCGGCGTATCGGCGTTCTTGCCGATGTTCAGGCCGAGGATGCCCCGATAGCGGGCGGCCTGGACGTTCTTCACGAACTGGTCGACACCGTGATTGTTGAAGCCCATCCGGTTGATCAGCGCCTCGGCCTGCGGCAGGCGGAACATCCGCGGGCGCGGGTTGCCTGGCTGCGGGCGCGGCGTGACCGTACCGACCTCGATGAAGCCGAAGCCGAGTGCCGCAAGGCCGTCGATGGCCGCGCCGTCCTTGTCGAGGCCTGCCGCGAGGCCGACCGGGTTGCGGAACGTGAGCCCCATCACGGTGCGCGGCGCGTCGGGCACGCGGGCCGACAGCGCGCAGGCAAGGCCCGTGCGGCCGGCCGCGCCGAGCGCGCGCAGCGTGAGGTGGTGAGCGTCTTCCGCATCCATCTTGAACAGGGATGCGCGGGCCAGCGGATAAAGGGAACTGAACACGGGAATAGGGCGGACAGCCGGAATGGATGACAACCCGCTATTTTACCGGGAGTTGAGCGGCAGGGGCGCGCTTCGCGTCCTCGCCCCCGCAGCGCGCGTCAGCCCGAGCCGGAATGTCCGCCCGGCAATGGCGCGCGGGCCAGTGCCGCGTCGACGGGCGGCAGGTCGATCCGATCCGGATCGAGTATCTTCCAGCGGCCGTCGATCAGCCCTTCGAGCGGGTGGAAGTTCGCCTTGTAGGCCATCTTCGGGCTCTCGCGGATCCAGTATCCGAGATACACGTAGGGCAGGCCGAGGCTCTTGGCCTGTTCGATCTGCCACAGGATGTTGTAGGTGCCGTAACTCGTGTGCTGGTCGTCGGGCTCGAAGAACGTGTAAACGGACGACAGCCCGTCGCCGAGGATGTCGATCATGCTGACCATGCGCAGCCTGCCGGGCTCGCCGCCCGGTGTGTCGAGGTCGCGGAATTCGACGAGGCGCGAATTGATCCGGCTCTGCAGCAGGAATTGCTCGTACTGGTCGCGGCTGTCGCGATCCATGCCGCCGCCCGCGTGGCGCGCGGACTGGTAGCGCATGTAGAGCGCGTAGTGCTCTTCGTCGTAGTGCAGCGGCGAAACCGTCGCGACGAGCGTGCGGTGCCGCTTCCACATCCGGCGCTGCGTACGCGACGGCGCGAACGCGTCGACGGGCACGCGCACCGGCACGCAGGCACGGCAGCCGTCGCAGTACGGGCGGTATGTGAAGACGCCCGAACGCCGGAAGCCGGCCTTCACGAGCTCGGTATAGATGTCGGAATTGATCAGGTGGCTCGGCGTCGCGACTTGCGAGCGCGCGACGCGGCCGTCCAGATAGCTGCACGGATAGGGCGCCGTTGCATAGAATTGCAGCGCCGAAAGCGGTGAAAGCGGCAGCTCAGTCGGATGAGTCATGGGCAGCTCTCGTTGCAGGGAGGGAGTGCCGCGCTAGCGCTCGATCCCGGAGGGGGGCACCGTTTCGGCGCGGCCCGTCAGCGCGGCGAGCACGCGCTTGTCGAACTGCCACGGAATCGGCGGTTCGGCTACCGCGCTGCGCACGTGAGCGACAAAGGCCTTGCGTGCGATCTCGCGGCCGCCGAGCGACGCTAGATGCGACGTATTCTGCTGGCAGTCTATCATTTCCAGCCCCTGCTCGCGAAGGTGCGCGACGAGCGTGGCCAGCGCGATTTTCGATGCGTCGGTCGCGTCCGCATACATCGACTCGCCGAAAAACATCCGCCCGAACGACACACCGTACAGGCCGCCGACGCGTCGCCCGTCGTGCCAGGTCTCGATGCTGTGCGCGTTGCCTGACCGGTAGAGCGACGTGTATGCATCGATGATCTCGGCCGTGATCCATGTGCCGCGCTGGCCGCGGCGCGGCGCCTGCGCGCAGGCGCGCATCACGCCCGGAAAGTCGTGGTCGACGCGCACTTCCCATTCGGGCTCGCGCAGCACGCGCTTCAGCGTCTTGCGCAGCGAAGGCGACACCTTGAACTCGGCCGGCACGAGGATCATGCGCGGGTCGGGGCTCCACCACAGCACGGGCTGGCCGTCCGAATACCACGGGAAGATGCCGCGCAGGTATGCGTCGATGAGGCGCGACGGCAGCAGGTCGGCGCTCGCGGCGAGCAGCCCCGGCGCGCCGGTCGCGGGGCCGAGCGCGCGTTCGATGGACGGAAACGGATCGTCCGGGCCGAGCCAGGGGACCATGGGGCGAGGGCTCAGCCGTTGCGCAGCGAGCGGAAGATATCGCCGGTGTGCACCCCGTAGTCGCCGGCGGCGCGATCGGCGAAGAAGAATCGCAGGGTCTGGCTGACGGTCGGGAACGCGATTTCGTCCCACGGGATGTCGGCTTCGTCGAACAGCTTCACTTCGAGGCTTTCCTCGCCGGCTTCGAATCCCGGATCGGTGAGCCGCGCGAGGTAGAACAGGTGGACCTGGTGCACGTGCGGCACGTTGAGCAGCGTGAACAGGTTCTGCACCTCGACGCGCGCACCGGCTTCCTCGAGCGTTTCGCGCGCGGCGGCTTCGGCCGTTGTCTCGCCCATTTCCATGAAGCCCGCGGGCAGCGTCCAGAACCCGTAGCGCGGTTCGATCGCGCGGCGGCACAGCAGGATCTGATCGCCCCAGACCGGGACCGTTCCGACGACGTTGCGCGGATTCTGGTAGTGGATCGTGCCGCAGTGATCGCAGACGAAGCGCTCGCGGTTGTCGCCCGGAGGAATGCGCGCGATGACTTCGTGACCGCAGACGGAGCAGAATTTCATGTCGAGTGGAAGGGACGAGGTGATGCGAGTGTATCACCGGGTCGCGGCATTCTTGAACGCCTGCGCATGCCGGCCGCGTGTCGCGCGAAGCGGAAGGTGCCGATGCGCGAAGAGGGGAGGGAAATGCGACGGAAAAACAAAAAGCCCGGCACTGAGCCGGGCTTTTTGCATGAATCGGGGCGTTGGTTGCGGGGGTAGGATTTGAACCTACGACCTTCGGGTTATGAGCCCGACGAGCTGCCAGACTGCTCCACCCCGCGTCCGTCGAAGAAATGAATTATAAGGAGTTACCCGAACGTGTGCAAGCACTTTCTGACAATCGCGTGTCGTGTCTTGTAGGGACGGTACGTCGGGCGCGTGCGCTAGAATCGAACGGTTTGTTTCGCCTCTTCGCCAGCGACGCCATGCGCGATCGCATCGGCGCCGTTGCAACTCTCATTACTGCATCGACGGATTCATGGACATCGCTCACGATCTGCAATCGATCGGCGCGCAGGAACAGGCGCTCGTGTTTCCCCATTTCGACCCGGCCCGCGCGTGGGCGCTCGGCAACCGGATGCATGCGCTCGCGGCGTCTCGCGGCCATGCGGTCGCGCTCGACATCGTCACGTTCGGCCAGCCGCTGTTCTACGCAGCGCTCGCCGGAGCCACGCCCGACAACGCTGACTGGGTGCGCCGCAAGCGCAACGTCGTCGCCCATTTCCGCCGCAGTTCGTACGCCATCGGCCTGCGCATGCAGCAGGCGGGCGCGACGCTGGCGGACAAGCACGGGCTGCCGATCGCCGAATATTCGGCGCACGGTGGATCGTTTCCGCTGACCGTCGCCGGCGCCGGCGTGATCGGCTCGATCACCGCGTCCGGGCTGCCGCAGCGCGCGGATCACGAATTCGTCGTCGAGGTGCTGTGTGCCGAGCTCGGCCACGACTACGCCGTGCTGGCCCTCGCAAGGAACTGAGCGATGCAGCTTCCCGGTTACGCATGGCTCGCGATCGCGATCGTCGCGGAAGTGGTCGGCACGTCCGCGCTGCGCGCGGCGGACGGCTTCACGCGCTTCTGGCCGTCGGCGCTCGTCGTCGCCGGCTACGGCATCGCGTTCTACTGCCTGTCGCTCACGTTGCGCACGATGCCCGTCGGCATCATCTATGCCGTCTGGTCGGGTGCCGGCATCGTGCTGATCACGCTCGTCGCGATGCTGCTCTATCGCCAGGTGCCGGACCTGCCGGCCGTGATCGGCCTCGGCCTGATCATCGCGGGTGTCGTGGTGCTGAACCTGTTTTCGAAGATGCAGACGCACTGAGCGTGCGACTGCCATTTGCCGGATGGCCCTCATGACCGATTCCACTCCCACTTCCGCTGCCGTTTCCGCCGAATCCGCCCAGCCCGACGTATGCGCGTATGTCGTGAACCGCATCGGCTTTCTCGAACTGAACCGCCCGAAGGCGCTGAACGCGCTGTCGGTCGGCATGATCCGGCTGATGCAGCAGGCGCTCGACGCGTGGCGCGACGATCCCGAGGTCGTCGCGATCGTCGTGCACAGCCCGCATCCGCGCGCGTTCTGCGCGGGCGGCGACGTGCGCTTCTTCCATGACGCATGGCAGCGCGGGGACCGCGATGCGGTCGACACGTTCTTCATCGACGAATACACGCTGAACCACGCGATCTTCACCTATCCGAAGCCTTACATCGCGCTGATGCACGGCGTCGTGATGGGCGGCGGCATGGGCATTTCGCAGGCGGCGCGGCATACGGGCGGCCTGCGTGTCGTGACCGACTCGACGAAGATGGCGATGCCGGAAACGCGTATCGGCCTGTTCCCGGACGTCGGGATGAGCTGGTTCCTCGCGCGCACACCCGGCGCGATCGGCCGCTATCTCGCCGTGACCGGCGCGACGCTCGACGCGGCCGGCGCGCTGTACGCGCAGCTCGCCGACGTCTATCTGCCCGATGCCGCGCTGCCGGCGCTGCTCGACACGCTGCGTCACGCGCGCATCGACAGCGGCGAGCAGGCCGTCGCGTGCGTAGCCGAGGCGGCCGCCGCACACAAGGTCGTGCCGACGCCCGACACGTCGGCGCTGGCCGACGCGCGCGCGGGGATCGATCGGCATTTCGCGCAGCCCGACATCGTCGCGATTCTCGCGTCGCTCGACGCCGAGCAGGATTGCGCGGCCGTCGACGGATGGGTCGAGAAGGCGACCCATGCGATGCGCGAACAGTTGTCTCCGCTGTCGATGGCCGTGTCGCTGGAAGTCGTCGAACGTGCACGCGGCGCGACGATGGCCGATTGCCTGCGGCGCGATCTCGACCTCACACGCTCGACGTTCGCGCGCGGCGACGTGATCGAAGGCGTGCGCGCGCTGATCGTCGACAAGGACCACCAGCCGGTCTGGCGCTTCAAGTCGTCCGCCGATATCGATCGTGCAGACGTGCTCGCGATGTTCGACAGCCCGTGGACACCTGACACGCATCCGCTGCGGAATCTGCAGGACTGACATCGGGCCGACCGACGCGCGAGCCGGAAACGAAAAGGCCGCCTGCAGGTGCAGGCGGCCTTTTGCATGGATGTCGACCGCCCGGCGGCCGAAGGGCGTAGCGCTTGCGCCCGCGTTACTCGTCGCCGGCGTCGTCCGACATGAACGCGCGCATGAACACGAGCGCGCCGAAGCCCCATACCGCGTTTGCCGCGAAGCCGGCGGCGAGCACGGGCATCATGTTGCCCGACGGCCAGATCCCGCGCAGCGGATCGATCGCGAACACGCGGGCGGCCGTCAGCACGATGCCGCCGAACACCAGCGCGCCGATCCACGATGCCTCGCGTTCCGGCGAGACGCGCAGCAGCCACGCCATCGGGATCGCGCAGCACGCGCTGATCAGCGCATTCGCGACAAATTCAGGAATGCCGAGCGGCGCGAACGGCTGCGTGGAGAAGCCGGTTGCGGCGATCAGGTCGGCCGTATGAAGGAGTGCGAGCGTGGCTTCGCGGAAGAACAGGGCGGCCAGGAAGCCGGACAGGAATGGCAGGATGACTTTCTGCATCGATGAGTGCACCGCAGGCGCGCACGGCCGGGGCTGTACGCGCGGAGTTATTCGGATAGGTGCGCCATTATAGGGCCCGCCCGCGGTGATATTCGCTCCAGCGTCGTGCTAATCACGAAAGCGGAAAACCTAAGCTCAAAAAAATCGTTCCAAAGCCCTGTACCGATCCCTAGACTGATTTCCCAGAAACAGCCGTGCAATCGCGTCCTCGCCCGCTGCACGGCCTGACCGGCGAACCATCCCGATTCGAACGCACACCATGCATGCGCCGCTGATCCGCGACGCGAGCAGGGCGGTGTTTTTTCAAATTCCGGCAAGGACAGTCAAGCAGGAGCAGCAGATGAATGTGTTCTGGTTTATCCCCACGCACGGCGACAGCCGCTATCTCGGTACGGCCGAAGGTGCACGCGCCGCGGATTACGATTACTTCAAGCAGGTGGCGGTTGCGGCCGACACGCTCGGCTACGAGGGCGTGCTGCTGCCGACCGGCCGTTCCTGCGAGGATGCGTGGGTCGTTGCGTCGAGCCTGATCCCGGCGACGCAGCGCCTGAAGTTCCTGGTCGCGATCCGTCCCGGTATCGCGTCGCCCGGGCTGTCGGCGCGGATGGCCGCGACGTTCGACCGTCTGTCGGGCGGCCGCCTGCTGATCAACGTCGTGACGGGCGGCGATGCCGCCGAACTCGAGGGTGACGGCCTGTTCGCCGATCACGACACGCGCTACGAAATCACCGACGACTTCCTGAACATCTGGCGCGGGCTGCTGTCCGCGTCGCACGACAACGGCGGGTTCGACTACATCGGCAAGCACTTGCAGTCGAAGGGCGGCAAGGCGCTGTATCCGCCCGTGCAGCGTCCGCATCCGCCGTTGTGGTTCGGCGGTTCGTCGCCGGCCGCGCATCAGATCGCGGCCGATCACATCGACACCTACCTGACCTGGGGCGAGCCGCCCGAGGCCGTCGCGAAGAAGATCGCCGATATTCGGGCCCGCGCGGAAGCCCGCGGCCGCAAGATCAAGTTCGGGATTCGTCTGCACGTGATCGTGCGCGAGACCGAGGACGAAGCATGGCGCGACGCGGAGCGCCTGATCAGCCGCCTCGACGACGAAACCATCGCCCGCGCGCAGAAGGCGTTCGCGAACATGGATTCGGAAGGCCAGCGCCGGATGGCCGCGCTGCACGGCGGCAAGCGCGGCGGCCGCGAGACACTCGAGGTGTATCCGAACCTGTGGGCCGGCGTCGGCCTCGTGCGCGGCGGCGCGGGTACCGCGCTCGTCGGCAATCCGGAACAGGTCGCGGAGCGCATGCGCGAATACGCGGATCTCGGCATCGAAACCTTCATCCTGTCCGGTTATCCGCACCTGGAGGAGTCGTACCGTTTCGCGGAACTCGTGTTCCCGCTGATCAAGGGCAACGGCGCGGCGAAGGCGACCGGCCCGCTGTCCGGCCCGTTCGGCGAGATCGTCGGCAACAGCTATCTGCCGAAGGCAGCCCAGAGCTGAGTGACAGGAGGCCTGCGATGACAACGAAAACGTCGGCGACGGGGGCGGCCCTGGCCGCCCGCGCATGGCGCGGCGTCGCGCCGTGGTTCGTGCCGCTCGCGCTGCTGGTGGCATGGGAAGTCGGCGCCCGCGTCGGCTGGCTGTCGACCCGCGTGCTGCCCGAACCCGTGGCGGTCGTGCGAGCGGCCTGGTCGCTCGTGACGTCGGGGGAAATGTGGGCGAACGTGAAAGTCAGCACATGGCGCGCACTGTTCGGTTTCGCGATCGGCGGCGGTGTCGGCCTCGCGCTGGGGCTCGCGACCGGCTTGTCGAAGGCGGCCGAGGTCGCGCTCGATTCGACGATCCAGATGATCCGCAACATTCCGGCGCTCGCGATGATTCCGCTCGTGATCCTGTGGTTCGGCATCGACGAGAAGGCGAAGCTGTTCCTCGTCGCGCTCGGGGTGTTCTTTCCGGTCTACATCAACACGTACCACGGGATCCGCTCGGTCGACGCCAACCTGATCGAGATGGCGAAGAGCTACGGCGTGCGCGGCTTTGCGCTGTACCGCGACGTGATCCTGCCCGGTGCGCTGCCGTCGATTCTCGTCGGCGTGCGCTTTGCGCTCGGGCTGATGTGGGTGATGCTGATCGTCGCGGAAACGATCTCGGCGCAGTCGGGCATCGGCTACATGACGATGAATGCGCGTGAATTCCTGCAAACCGACGTGGTGGTGGTCGGCATCCTGCTGTACGCGGTGCTCGGCAAGCTGGCCGACGTGCTGGCGAAATGGCTCGAGCGCGTGACGCTGCGCTGGCACCCGGCTTATCAATCAGGAGCAAAGGCATGAATGCGACGACTTCGGCGGCCGCCTACGGCCCGCTTGCCGGCGCAGACCTCGAGGTCGAACTGGCGCAGGCGCGTGTCACAGACGGCGACGCGCGGGATGCGGCGATCCTCGACCGTGACGGCAGTGCGTCCATCGTTCCGCTCGCGCGGCGGCGGGCAGGAAGCCCGGCACCCGACGACGCGGTGACGCTGTCGGGTGTCAGCAAGCGCTTCGGCGCACGCACGGTGCTCGACGACGTCGAGCTCGGCATCGCGCGCGGCAGCTTCGTCGCGATTGTCGGCCGCAGCGGCTGCGGCAAGTCGACCCTGCTGCGTCTCGTCGCCGGGCTCGAGCAGCCGAGCAGCGGCGCGCTCGTGACGCGTGGCGAAGGCGGCGGCGTGCTCGACACGCGGATCATGTACCAGGATGCGCGCCTGCTGCCATGGAAGACCGTGCTGCAGAACGTGATGCTGGGCCTCGGACGCGGCGCGCGCGACAAAGCGCGCGCGGTGCTCGACGAAGTCGGCCTGCTGGAGCGTGCGAACGACTGGCCCGCGCAACTGTCGGGCGGCCAGCGGCAGCGTGTGGCACTGGCCCGCGCGCTTGTTCACCGGCCGCAACTGCTGTTGCTCGATGAGCCGCTCGGCGCGCTCGACGCGCTGACCCGCATCGAGATGCATGCTCTGATCGAGCGGTTGTGGCGTGAGCACCGGTTCACCGCGCTGCTCGTCACGCACGACGTGCAGGAAGCCGTCGCGCTCGGCGACCGCATCCTGCTCATCGAGCAGGGGCGCGTGGCGCTGGATCAGCCGGTGCCGCTCGACCGGCCGCGCGCCCGCGCATCGGCCGCGTTTGCGGCGCTGGAGGACCGCGTGCTGAAACGCGTGCTCGCCGGCGGGCCCGGTACGGACGCACAGGGCGAGGCGCACGAGGCAGACAACGTTCGACCGGTCGGGCAGATCCGCTGGGCCGTTTAAATCCGGGCGGCAGCGGCCGCCCGTTCTGAGATCTTTTTCTTCGGAGCGATCAACCTGATGAGCATCACTGCAATCAACGTACGTAACCAGTTCAAGGGCAAGGTGAAGGAGATCATTCGCGGATCCGTGGTCTCCGAGGTCGACGTCGAGACGCCGTTCGGCATCGTCACGTCGGTGATCACGACCCGTTCGGTCGACGAACTCGAACTGAAGGTCGGCGCGGAAGTCGTCGCGCTCGTGAAATCGACCGAAGTATCGATCGCACGCCTCTGAGCGCGTGTCCCGCGCCGGTGCGGCGCCGCGGGCAACCTGCCCGTTGGCGCCGCCCGGCATTTGCGCAGCGCGTTTGCCTTGGTATTCGACGTCCGGACGAAGTGCTAGGATGGAGCGACACCGATGCCGGAGGCCACGCATGACCCCCATCCTTTCCCCCGAAGCCATCGAGGCGCTGAAGTGGATCGACCAGTTCGGTGAAAGCCGGCCGGTTCCCGCTGCATTCGACGACGTCGTCTACGCGTTGCTGAACGAGGGGCTGATCTATCAGGCGGCGGCCGACCGGGTCGACCTGACGGCCGATGGCAAATCCTTTTTGTCCGACGAATACGATTGAGCGCACGGCGCCGGCCGCGCGGGCGGCCGGCGCTGCGTCGCCACGGAGCGTGCGATGGAACCGAGAGGCAGCGACCTCGGCGATTTCAGCGAGCCGTACCGCGGCTACGAGATCGAGGTGAAGACCGAGCAGGTCTGGGACGGCGAGCATGCGCATTACCGCGTGCTGCAGGGCGATGCCGTGCGGATCGACTGGCGGCTCGTCAAGGTGGACGGGATCCTGCTGACCGAACGACGCGTGATCGAGCGCGTGCTGGACGAGGCGCGGCGGGCGGTCGATGCGGAGCTGGGCGAGGGGTAGCGTGCATGCCGGGCAGGCCTGCCCGCTGTTGCGGTAAAATGCCGGGTTGTTTCCGCGCCGTCTGGCCTGTTGCCCGAAATCCATGTCCGTACCGTCCTCGCTTCCTCCCCGCCGCGTATCCGTCGCGCCCATGCTCGACTGGACCGGGTAAAGTGACGGCGCCCTTGACTTGCAAGGCCGCGCGGGGTGAAGCGGAGTGCCGTGTAGCACTCGCGTAGGACTGGTCAGCATTGGCCGCAGAGCTGATCACACTCTTTGACGGCAGCGGCACGGCGCGCGTCGATCCATTTTGCCAAGTCCTCGATGTGCACGCCCTTCGCGGCCTTCTGAGACTTGCCCTCGATGCGCACCAGAGGAAGGGCGAGCTCGCCGGCGCTGATTTTTCGCTGCAGCTGAAGCGGTGTCAGGTGCGAAAAATAGTCGCGGCATACGAGCTCGATCGGCACGACTGCCATCGCGCCATATTGCGCCATCAGGAAGAAGACAGTATTCACGGTTCGATCCTCCGAAATTCGATCGCCCACACCCAGGGGTTCGCGTCCCATCCATGGCCGCGGGCGGCATTGATGCCGTTCCACAGCGTCATGAACGAGCCGATTGGATTGCCCGATGCCATCCCATCCTCGGAATAGTCCCGCCACATTTCCTGCATATCAGGGTCGTCCGTCTCGAACGTCTCGATGCCTTCAGCGATCGAATCCGCTTCGCTAATGCTTTGCAGGTGCTCGACGCGCACGCCGATAATCTCGAGCGTGATGCGCGAGGCCCAGCGCGGCATGTGGATCGACGGCACCCATTGCCCCTTGACCGCGGCGCTCGGCATCGTCCATTCCTCATCGATCTCGCGTTCCGCAAAATAGACACCAGCGCCGCCTGCCTGATAGTCGACCCATACGTCTGAGCAGTCGCAAGTGTCGAGCGAGCACGAATGTGAAGTGCGGGGCTTCCACGTCTCGCGCACCCACAGTCGATCACCGGGCTTCCCGTGCGGACACGGAGTCCAGTAGTGATCGCCAGCCATGGCATGCAATGGCGGTAGAATGGGCCATCTGCGCAGCTCCTTTGTCGGCGCCTCATCGGATTCGCACCAGTAGAACAATCCGGTCGGTTTCGACCAGCTCGTGTAGGTGGGTGAGTGCCCCTCGGCCGCGAACGTCGCCCATGGCGGCGGCTGTTCGCCGCGCACGGTCACGACGCGCCGCGTCTGCGTCTTTCGGCCTTCGAGAATGGCACGCACCATCGGGCCGCTGAACAGGATCGGGCGTTCCTTCATTGTGCACTCCAGTCAATCAGGGGGGTGTCGTACGGCAGCATCAGCGGATGCTTCGGGTCGCCTTTGGCAGTCAGGCCGAATACCTTCAACGGCTTGCCGGAGGCGCGCAGCATGTCCGCGACGACGTCGAGGCGCGGGCGCAAGCACTTCGGCAGCTTGCCCCGGTCGCCCCAGCATGGGACGAGCTGATCGGCGTCAGCGATGATCTGCGCGAGGTGCATGTCGTTCTCCGGGCCGATCGGATCGACCACTGCGGCCAGATCGTGCACGTTCGGCGAACGGAAGGCGAACGGATTGCCGGCGATGTACTTCCGCGCACCCCAGCGCGCGGCGAAGCCGGTCCATTTCAGGTCCGTGTGGTCGCGCACGCTCGCGTCGGCGCGTGACGAGTTGACGCCGAAGAACGCGACGACGAACCCGGTCGGCGCGACTTCGCGCTCGAGGCGGTATCGGAAGCAGCAGCAGGGGCTGATGATGGCGCTCATTGGGCGGTTCCCATTTCGAACAGATCGCCGATCGCCTTCCGCGCGTGGCGCGTAGCGGCCGCGTTCGCGCGGTGATGCTCGGCGTCATAGGCGAGGTGATGCAGCTGGCACAGCGCCTTCAGGTTGTCGTCGTCGCAGTTCTCGGGTACGTGGTCGAGGTGCGCGATCGTGAGCACGACCGTCGTCCATTTGCGGCCGCAGTACTCGGATGCCTTGCAGTATCCGAGCAGCCGACCGTCGTCGGCCGCATAGACCTCGCCGTCACCCTCGAAGCGCTGGAACGTGCCGGCGTCCTTATCGATGCCGCGCACGATGTGATCGCCGTTCGCGACGCGGCACTGCTCACAGCGATTGCCGGCCCGCGCGAGGATGCGCGTGCGGATCTCGGGCCAGTTGGCCGGATAGCGGCTGCGGTTCTCAGGCTTGATCGGCATGGCCTTCTCCTGCGCGGGCGGCGAGAGCAGCGCGAAGCGCTGACGCCGTATGTGGCACGTCGAGCGCGTCAAAGTAGGCCACCACGTCAAACGCAAACTCCGGAGTGACAGGGGCGCGTCCGAACTCCATCGCCGACAGCTTCGCGGGCGTCGTCAGGAGCGCGGTCGCCATGTCCATCAGCGTGACGCCTGCTACGATGCGCAGCGCGCGGACGAGCATGCCGTACGGCGTGAGCGGATTCGTGAAGCTCGGCTGTTCTTCCGTCACCTCGGCCCGCGGCTCCGGCTGCTGAGCGGCGAGGAGGGCGCGGGCGAAACCGTGATAGTCGAAGTAGTCGCCGGGGTTCGGCAGCAGCCGGTACGGGCGCGCAAAGTCATCGATCTGCTCATCCGTCAGCGTCTTATTCATGCTTGGTTCCCTTCGTGGACCCGCGGATACCATTCAACGAGCCAGCGGCGGACATCCTTCTTGGTATAAGCGATCGTTTGATCGAGTTCGATACAGCGACGATGAAACACGCAGTGGAATCGACCGTCATCGCCTCGATAGACGGTTGCAGCTCCGTGATCGCCTGCACCGGTACATGCCCGAAACGCGCTCAAAAGGCGGATCGCCTGCGATACCGAATTGAAGAATGGAACGTTGTCGATTCGGCCGCCAGCGACACCCGGCAGATTAATCAGGGCACTCATTGCTTGGCTCCTTCGAGAAGGGCGAGCAACACTCGGGCATGGCCGTCTAGCCGGCGTTCCTCCATCGTTTCGGCTGCAAACTTAATTACCGCGCGCTGGTTATGCGTCAGCCCCTGCCGAGTGGCGACCTGCGCGGGCGGGGCGGTGTAGAGCGCAACACGCGTCTTGCGAGGTTCGCGATACAGCACGACTTGGCATTGCTGCGAATATGTTCGCAGCGCTTCAAGATCGCGAGGCAGGATATGTGCCACCGCCTCTTGCCCCGCTGCCGCTGCGGGTTGAGATGCTGCCGCGCGGGCTTGCCATGCAGCCGAGGCTGCATACTGCGGCGTTACTTCTAGCCACCAGCGCGTGCTTTTTAATGCAGACCAGACACTGAACGCAGTCTGCTCGTCTGCCGGCGCTGCCGCTGCATCTGCGGAGGGAGTGCGGCCTGCGAGAACCTTGCGTGCAGCTTCGCGCGCAGCGACGCGCCGAGAGGCGGCCATCGTTCGTTCGATAGGGTCGATGTCGTTGGGGTCTTCGGTATCCGTCACGATGCGCCACGTTTCTTCCGCGTCGAGGTATTCGCGCAGCGCTTCCGTAGCCCCTGCGATCTCGAACTGCGCCGGCTCGTCCGCCACTTGCGGTTCATGCTGCTGCGTGCGCTTGCATTCCGATGCGGCATACTGCTTCGCGCACGGTTCTACGCGATCGTCAGGATGGCAGGTGCACGGCTTATCGTCCGCCGGCACCGCTCCCGCCACCTCAATGCGAGGGGCTCGTCCTTTCATCCACTCGCAGGCGGCAAGCCACGCTTTCTCGGTGATCGCATCGTTCCAGAACCCCGATGTTTTGAACCACTGTCGGAACGCCGCCCGCTCATCCGCCCGATTGCCCGTGCCTTCGAGCGGGGCGGAGGGTTCAGCCTGCGAGCACTTCAATATCGCCATGATCTGCGCGTCGCGATCTGCTATATCGAACGAATTGATGTCAAGCAACCGAGCCAGTCGGTGCCCGTGCTCTGCCACGAAGCGGGCCTCCACCTCGGCCAGCGCTGCTTCGTGCTGCTCGACAGGGGATGCGGCGTTATCCATGATTCGCTCCTTCAAGATCTTTCTCGGCCAGTTCGCAGAAGATTCCGCACTGGATCGACAATTCGTTTTGATAGTCGCCGACATCCGGCGGCAATTCGTCGAGAAACACGCGCTCCTCTCCGACCTTCACCAGCTTTACGCCCAGGCGCCGACTTAGCTTCGCCATGCGATCGAATTGAGGGGGGAAGTCGACGCGAACCTTGTTCCAGTAGCCGGCTCCGCCCTTGACACATCCGATGCAGTTGTTGTGCAAGTAACCGAGCTTGTACATCGTCGGGATCTCGATTCCGGCTCGGTCGATGATCGCAAGGCAGTCGTCGTGCGTTATGCCTTTTTCGACCAGAATCGGCCAAATCAGAACGTCATTGTTGCCGTCGATGAACTGGTCGACTCGGCCTTGTTCCTCGGCTGAGTATCCGAACACGTGCATGTCCCCATGGCGCTGGAATGCCTCTCGGACGTGCTTCTTCAAAGCACGCGTGCAAGCTGCACCACGCACGCCGGCGATGTATTTCTCTCTCTCGAAAACGGTATAGATCGACGACCCGAACTTTTCGCTTTTCAGCCGCGTGATCGGAACGCCGAACCAGCGTTCGCAATCGGCGGCGAAGCGCGCGTTGTCCGGGTGCTCTTCATCGATGCCACATTGGGCGACGATCAACGGCAGATTTTTGCTCCTCGCGTTCTCGGCGATCGCCAATTTCGTCGCGACAGCGGACGCAGCCCCGGCCGAAAACCAACAGACGATTCGCTCAGGCACGGTTCGCCTCCAGGTCCGTCAGCGCATCAGCGCGGCTATTGTCGGTGGTCTTCATGGTGGTCCTCAGGTGGTCAGCGCGAAATCGGCCTGAATGCCCGCATGCTCCCGGACCCAGAACGTCGGCGATTGGTGGGATTCGATGCGCTCGCGCAATATGAGCGCGCGAGCATCCTTGGTCGGCGGCGTATAGGTGCCGCGCCATTTGCTATCGATGCCGATGTTCTGGCCGATGTTCGTACTGTCAGCGCTCGCAAACGGGAAGCGCGTGAACACGTCTGGATTGAGCATGCGCAGGCCGTGGATCTTGCAGATCGGGCGACCATGCTTATCGCACAGCACGTCCATTGCTTCCGCCATGCGTTGATACCAGGCAGATGTGCCGACGGTCGCATACTCGCCAGAGCTGCCGAGGCATACGCGCGGCCATACGAACGCGAGTCGTTCGAGTCGTTCGAGACTTTCATGAAGGTGCCAGACCGGGGCGCCGACCCAAGGTGCCGCTTCACGCCACGGCCATTCCGCGAGCAATGCGTCGTTCGCATGTTCGTCGCCATCGATCACGTCGGGAATAACGGCAAAATCGAAGGATGGGTAGCGATTCAGTTCCCCGACCCACGCGTAATATGGCTTCCAGTCTGTGACCGGCGCACCACTGCGCCATGCCGAGAACGCGCCGTTATCGACCGCGAACGTCTGGGCTACTTCGAGCGCTAGGCCGAGTTGTTCGGGATGCTGAAACGACACGAAGGCGTGACCACCTGAAAGCGCGCGTGCGGCGGCCGTAGATGGCGTGATCGGCGTGCCGTGGTAATGGATCATCGCGATACCGCCCGGATGGCATGAATCGCCTCGACGCCTTTCTCATAGACGGTGCTTCCGATCTGCACTCGTTCGATCAGGCGTCCGCACGGTGCAGGATCGAAACCGCGGCGCGTCTCGATGTCAACGCCGTGATGATGGGCTTTCAGGATCTGCCGGCCGCCGAAGCGCTTGAAAAGGTCGTCTGCAATCGCCTCGTGATAGCCGCTCTCGTGCATGGCAGTGGCCGTTGTGATGTGCTCGACGTGGATCATTTCGTCCGTATCGATCTCTAGGACGTAGGAGATCAGCTGCCGATTATTCGGGCATCGGCTCACGAAATGAGTTCGGTAGATGTTACTCATCGTCATCCTCAATCAGTAGAACAGCCGCATCGGTTGGGCGCTCGGCTCGCATCAGGCGGCGTCAGCGGGAATAAAACGGATTTAATGGACGGATATGTCCGGGACGATCACAGATGGTTTGAACACCACTTTGTAGTGGTATGTGCTCGCCGGCGCGGGATCGAGTTGCTCGATGAAGTACGTCACGTTATTGGACAGGCCGAGGAAGTGCTTTTTGTAGCTGTTCGGGCCGGTCTTGCAAATGATCGCGAGCTTGGTATCGGTGCTCGAGTTGTCCTTCGAGCACAGACCTTCAATAGTCAGCATGTATTCACCGGTGAAGCCGTTATAAAAAACAATTCGGCGATTGATCTGGAAGTTGTCAGCGGCAGTCGACAGGTTCTGCGAAGCGACATCGGCATCGTTGGTGCAGGCTCCGAGCAGGGACGTGAAAGCGATTGCAGCGGAAAAGAGAAGACGCGAGAGTGTCATGGTGGTCAGTCCTCAAATCAGAAGGTCTTGGTGAGATCGCGGTCAACCGCTTTGCCGAGAGATCGAATAAGGTTCGCGAGGTAGACGCGGTCCTGGTGGCTGGCGGTCGCTTGGCGAAGCAGGCCGAAATACGAATTTGCTACCGGCATCAGGTCAGCGCATGGCGTTTCGGCGACGCGGCGCAATGCCTCATTCCGCGTGCGCTTCCGCGTCTCGCGACGCCATGGCTTGATGACCTGGCCGACGAAGTCGACGCCGCGGTCGATTGGCTGCAGGATCGTCTTGCGCGGGTTGATTCGCGCGCCGAGCCGGGCTGGCAGAAAGGTAGTGACGTCGGTGAGGATCTCGTTCAACCGGGTGGGTGATTCGTGCAGGAACACGAAATCGTCGACGTATCGGATGTAGTGCCGTACGCCGAGCGCGTGCTTCGCTCGCTGGTCGAGTACGTCGAGATAGACGTTCGCGAAAAACTGGCTCGACAGGTTCCCGATCGGCAACCCGAGGTGCGGCGCCTGTTCGAGCAGTCTCTTATGGGGCGGAACGAGATCCATCATGGCCGGATCGCCGTGGTACACGTAGTCGGCCCGTGGATCGTGCATCAGCACGGTTTCGGTCAGCGATCGCCAGAATGGCTCGGAGATCTTCGCGAGCAGCAGGTCGAGCAGAATTCCCTTGTCGATGCTGACGAAGAAGTTGGCGAGGTCGCACTTCAGGTAAAACGCGCGCCGCGACCAGTTCTGCGTGATCGATCGCACTTTCGCTTCGAGGCGCTGCGCGGCGTACAGCGTGCCACGCCCTTTGATGCAGGCGCACGAATCGGCGACGAATGACCTTTCGAAGCGCGGTCCGATCCGGTTGTAAAGCAGGTGATGCACAATGCGATCGCGAAAAGCCGCCGCCCATACTTCGCGCGGCTTCGGTCGCGTGATAACGAAGCACTTCGAGCGGCCGGGCGTGTAGCTGCCGTCGACCAGCTCGTCGTACAGGCGGCGCAGGTTCCGTTCGAGCCGCATCTCGAACGCAAGCGCCGCATTGCTGTTTCGCTTCGTTCGCCGGCAGTCGAGATACGCTTCGACCAGCTCGGCGAACGAAAATGGCCCTCGATCTGCGGACGGCGCGGGCGCGCAACTCGTTGTTCTGGTGGTTGTTGTTCTGGTTGCCATTGTTGAAGTTCTGGTACCACGCCCAGCCGGAGGTATCGTGCGATCTACGTCGCCCGACCGATTTCTCAGTCGGGAAACTGCGCTGGACCTTTCCGCACGCCGGCGGCCGGTTTCCTCATTGCGCATGGCGGTGGCTTTGTGAGCCAGCGGCACGGCCAGATTGATATATCGCTCAGCCGCGAAGGCCTTGACCTTAGCGGAGCGGGCGACGGTTTGCGGCGTTCTTCCAGCCTGTGGCCTGCTTCCCGATGCTCGTCGTCTTCTCGACGGCAGCTGCGTAGCCGTCACGTGAGATCAGGCGCTTGTCCATACTGAGACGAAGCAGCAGCTCGATCACCTGCAGACGCTCGAGCAATTCGACGAGGTGCGGAGCCTTGTCGGCCGCGACGTTCGCGCGGAACACCAACACCATGATCTCGATGCACTCCGCGTTGATCTTCTCGCCGATGCTGCGCTTGAAGTCGCGGGGCATGTTCTTGACCAAAGTGGTGACATCATCGAGCAGCCCATAGGCCGCTCGATATATCGGAAGTTGGTTGTGCAGGGCCACGGCGGGTTAAATAATCAAAAAACTGAAGGGATAAATCTGCGGACGGCGCGGGCGCGCAACTCGCAGTTCTGGCGGGTGTTGCGCTGGGTGCCATGGCTGAAGTCCTGGTACCACGCCCAGCCGGAGTTCGATTCGTGGCGTTCACCGGACCAGTAATAGGTCGGCTCGAACTCGGCCTTCAGGTTCGCGAACAGGAGCGATTGCTCCCGCCGCGTCGGCAGTTCGCCGCCACGTTCGGCGGCCCACGTCTTCGCCGCCTCCCAATCCAGATCTTCGGCTTCCCCCGGCAGGAGAATCAGGTAGTGGCTCAACGAGCCGTCTTCGAGAAGGATCTGCCCGGCGATGCGCTCGCCGGCAGCGAGCGGGACCGTGACGGCGTCGACGTAGTACTCGGTCGCCCGCGGTTGCTTCTTGAACTCGTCGATCATCGCGCCGATGCGCGCGTGATCTGCTTCAATCTGTTCGAGCGTGATCGTCATTGCATGCTCCGATTGTGAATGGCTGAAGGGTTAAATCGACAATCTGCGGACGGCGCGGGCGCGCAACTCGCTGCTCTGGAGGTCGCCGTACTGGAAGCCATTGGCGAAGTACTGGGACCACGCCCAGCCGGCGAAATCCGGGTCATCGTCCGGCGTGTTCGACCAGTACGCAGCCTTCTCGAACAGGTCGCGGTGCTGCTCGTATGCGATCACGAGCTCGGCGCGCGTCGGCAGGTCGCCGCCAATCGACTTCGCCCATTCCATCTGCTCCTGCCATGTGGCGCGGCCGTTGTCACCCGGTAAGAGATAGGTGTGTGTGACGTCGCCGTTCTTATCGACGAAGCCACCGAGATAGACCTCGCCTTCAGCGGCCGGGGGAATTTGGATTTGCATGGGATCTCCAGAAAAGAAGCAGGCGCCACGAAGGACGCCCGCAAAGTGGTACTACCAAGAAGAGGGAACAGCGGTTATCAGTGCCGCACGACCTGAGTGCGCGCCGGGTGCTCGATGCGCTCCTGCAGGGCGACATGAAGGCAGAGGAGCAGGATCAGGGCGGCGAACGCGCCGGCCCAGATTTTCAGGATCACCATGTCAGGACCCCGGCGCGGAACGCGACGCAGAGAAACCAGACGCAGGCGACAGCGATTCCATTGCCGCCGGCCCAGAGGCTTCCCTTGATGACGTAGCCGTGGATCTCGCCACAGGCGCCGAGCAATTCGTTATCGCTCGCGCCGAGCAAAACAAGCGATCGCTTGTTTTTGTGAATTACAGGCTGCAGGCTGTTAGAGGCGAGTCGCATCAGAGGTTCTCCCCGCAGATTCGGATATGGGTCGGCGGATCGCGGGGGCGCTCGACGGACAGATAGCCGGCCTTCACGAGCGCGGTCTCAGCCACAATTCGGATGCTGGACTTTAGCGCATCTGCCGGGATCTCGCGAAGCACCAGCTGCAGCGCCTCGGCCATGTCGACGGCGGCGCTTGCAGTTCGGCAATCATCCGGACTGATGAAGCGAGCCGCGCCAGCTGCATCGACCGTCAGCAAGGAAAGCGTCGGCGCATGCGATGAAACGAGAATCTCTGGGTAGAGGGCATGCGGCTGCCACGGGCCGGGCGTGTGTTTGATCTGGTTCATGGGGGTGCTCACATGCAGCGCGCAAGCGCGCATTGGATCTCTGTCTGCGCCGCCTGGTCCTGATACTGGAAGTAGCCGACGATGAGGAGGTAGACGAAGCACACGCCGAGCGCGGCGAGAACGTTGCGTGCAGCATGTAACAGCGCGCGCGCAATGCGAAAGCCGCGGTTGCGGGGCTTCGCGGGTTTCCAGGTGATCAGCGACTCAGGCGCCGTATGATTCGTCGAATTCATGGTCTTTCCTCGTTGGGGTCGATTCAGCAGCCGGCGTGCATGGACCGGACGCCCGGCGCAATGAGATTTATTGCTAGGCGCCGGAGCTCGGCCGAGCCGGGGCACTCGCGGCGCAGCTCGAGCAGATCGCGTGCGGTTTGGCTCATGGCGTTCTTGGTGTGGTGTGATTGCCCGCCGTAGCGGGCGCGGCTCATGCTGTGCCTCGGACGACATCAAGTCGCTTCACCATGGGGTGCATGTGGCCACCGGTCGAAAGCGCAATGCGCAACCTGCGAACACAGGGAACGTTAAGTCGTTCCTCGTTCCATCGCCCGTGGTGCCATTCCTTGCGCGACTCGACAACGCCGCTGAAAACGTGCGCGTTGCCACCCTTGCGACCGATCCAGCAAACGACCGTGCCAACCTTCGGCATTGCGCGATATTCCTTGCGGCGTTGACGTGCGTTCATCGTCGTTCCCCTTCGTGTTGCGTTGGTCAGTGGCGCTGCCGGCGAGTCGGCGCCTTCCTGAGATCGAAGGCGGCGACGAGCAGAAGCGCTGCGGCGAAAATCCCCAGGCCGAAGCCGATAAGCAGGTTGATCACAGATTCGTACTCCGAAATTAATTGGTGACTGAACCGTTTCCCGCTTCCTGACTGCGCTCAAGGAATGGCACTGTCACAATGCCATTCGATCAGAGCAGTCGAACTCTCAAGGGCGCGCACTCGGGGTGCTGCATGCTGCGCTGCTCGGTTGATGGATGCGGAGGATCCGCGGCCGAATGCGCGCTCTTGAGAGCATTGTTTTACGTCCCCGTCCGGCTACACCTGGCAGAGCCAGCTCCGGACCGGGGACGGTGCGACGGGTTACCACGCCACTCGTCGCCGGGCGCCGCATTGCGGTAGCAGCTCATCAGGCCGCCATTTCTCGCGCTTTTACATTCAGCCGCACGAGGCCAAGGGCTGGGTGCTGGTGCACCTATTCATCTGCCGTCAGGGTTACAGAGCGATCCGCCGTGGCGGTGGCGCAGCGATCTGCGCTGCGTTGATGGAACAATAGCAAACGCTTTCGATGAACGCAAGCAAATGCTATCGGAACATGGCAAAAAAATTCAGCGGGCGAGGCCGCTGCTATTACATATGATGAAAAGCCTGCGCTGGCAGGCCGGTGGAGATCGGATTTGGAGTAGTTATTCAGTCTTCGATGGCTGAGCCTCGCGGCATGATCGCGGCGACGCGGTGTATCGACCGAACGGTGCCCATGGAGCGCGTGATCGGGGGGATGCCATTGTTGATTGAGCCAAGGCATACTTCGCCGTCTCGGATCCAGAGCAACTCTTTGACGACAGCGCTTCCGTCCGTGAATTTGACAACAACGTCGTCGCCCGGAAGGGCCTCGGCATTTGGCTCAACGACGATATATTCGCCGCTCTTAATGCGCGGCCGCATGCTATCGCCGCGCACCTTCAGCCCATAGGCTTCCGAGTCACGTAGACGCACTTCCGGCAGCATCGCGCAGCCGTGACCGACTGGATAATCATCAATATTGATATATCCATCGGGTCCTCCTTGAACTTCGCCGACCACAACGACGCCCCTCCCAGGTCTCAGCCTCAATTCTTCGCCAACGTTTGACTCAAGCATTTTGTCGATGCTAGGCCGAGAACCGGGCGGCAAATTGCTGATGAGGTCGCCACTTTGCCCGATTCTCTGGTCTTCAGTGGCCGCATAAATGTGCTTTGGAGATGCGTCTTTCGGTGAAAACCCGATGTCGAAATACAACTCTTGAAGAGAGAGCTCGGCCTCGAGCCGCCTTGCTGCCTTCCAGCCAAAGCTTTTCCCTTCACGGTAGTTTTCGTTGAGCAACTGCCTCAGGCGCGTCGCGTCTTGATTGTGGTTACGGGCAAAGGCGGCAACATTGCCGTCGGTTTCTTTGTCCACGAGCGCTTGTAGGCGATTTCGTCGATGGGCGTCTATGTCCATGGCGGAATTAAACCTCAAAACTAGCATTTGCTGTGATAGCAAAAGATTGCGGAGTCGCGTGCATTTGCTTGCGTTTAGCGAGAGCATTTGCTATCGTCTGTGCATGGACGCCTTTCACACCTACCTCAAAGCCCTGACCAAGGATCAGCGAGTCGAACTCGCTGAGAAGGTCGACACGACAGTCGCCTATCTCTGGCAAATCGCGTACGGACAGCGTCGCTGCCGGGAAGGGCTTGCGATCGAGATCGAGAAGGCGACATCGCGCGCCGTTCGCCTCGAAACGCTGCGACCCGACATTGACTGGGCATACGTTAGAAGTTCTGCGCAGTCGATTGCCGAGAGCGACTCGAACCGCCCCGCTGCGGATTCTACAGATGACGTTCAGCCTCCGACCGGCGGTCGCGTTGGGATGGGTGAGTAAAGGCATGTGTGGCTCTCGGAGGCGTTGTGTTGAAAAAATTTTCGCGCCGTCCTGAGTCGTAATTCCAGTAGTAATCCGGTTGTTTTTTTCAATGGAGTCTGAATGCTCTTACAGCCTCACCACCAGCCTGCAAGCGGCGCCCGTGCGGAGCAGGCTGAGTTTGTGCCGCATGAATCGATCGCGGAATGTCGTTCCTTCCGTGATGCCGTGTGTCTCGCGTGGGACCAGCGGGCCGAGCGCGGCATGACGCAAAGAACGCTTGCCGAAAACCTCGAGATCCCGGCCTCGCACCTTTCCAACATGCTCAACCGCGAGCCGGTTGACCGTCACGGGAAGGCGCGGCAGGACCTTCCGGCCCGGCTGATCGCGGACTTTGAACGGGTCGTCGGAAATCGTGCCGTGTCGCAGTACCTCGCGCGGATGGCGATGCTGACGTTGATGGAGGAAGTAATCCAGCAGAGGGCGACTATGAAATGAATGAGGATCAGGCGCTTCGGATTGGCCGCAAGGCTGTAGAGGATGCCCGGAAACGGGTTGGTAATGACCGAAACGCACTGCTACAGGAGTTGGAGAAAGGCACAAAAAAGAACACGGAGACGATGCAGGCGTTTGCGATAGCAGGACGCCTGTTTCTTCAGGCAAGTCAGGCAACGAAGCAGTAAGGCACGCCGGCTTCGGCCGGCGTACTGAATCCGATCACAAGCGTTCGCGCACGAGCTCTTCTGATTCGATTTAGTAATCCTACGCGGTACAGGCCGCAGGGAGTTGCCAATGAGCGATTTTCACAGCCCGCGCTCCGGGCATCGCGTCTCCGAGACGCAGCAAGACAGCTTCCACTCCATTTCGGTCGCCAAGCTTTCGGCCACTCAGCAGATGGTGATGGACTGTTTCGACACGCCCGAAACCTTGCTGACTCGCGAGGAAATTTCGGCGATGACGAATCTCAAACTTTCCAGCGTATGCGGCCGCTCTCGCGAGCTGATCGACGCTGGCCGCCTTGCAAAGCGCGGCAAGCGCGAGTGCAAGGCCACTGGCAAAGATCAAGAGCAGCTCGGCCTTCCGGTCGCTTGACATGGCCCGGTTCCATTGCCGTTGTCGCAAATGCGACCGCCGCCGGGTGCTCCAGGACAAACCCGGCGTCCTGGAGGACGCGGCTTATCCGAAATGCATCTGCGGCGCGCGCGACTGGCGCATCGACAAATGGATGATGCAGCGCAACGCAGGCACGACGCGTTGCGAGTGCGCCGGCTACTGGTTCCCGCACCGCATGGGCAGCTTCTACTGCTAGCACCGTAGGGACGGTAGCGACCGCCTACCAGGCCATTCCGACTTCTGGACCCGTGACATGACGCAGGACCAACACGACGCCCTCGTGGCGCAATACAGCGCGGAATCGCGCGAAAACCGCATGCCGCTCGAGGCGGCAGCCTAGGAGAACAACGTGGGCAGAAGCTCAAAAGAAGTGTACGGCGCATCGGGGCAGGGGAATGTGCTCAGCATGGATCCGGACGCGTTTACGCTCGTGACCGATCCGAAGCATCCGCTGTATGACCGCCGAGTCCATCAGGCACCGGACGAAAAAACGATTCGCAACTACCGCGCGCACGGCGTGTTCACGCCGGTCGTCTTCTACAAGGACATCGAGACGGGCGAACTTCTGATCGTCGAAGGGCGCCGCCGTGTAATCAACGCGCGCGAGCTCAATCACCGACTGATCAACGAAGGGCACGAGCCGATCACGATTCCCGCAATCCCGAAACGCGTGCTGGGCGACGGCGTGAAACCGTTCGTCGGGGTGATGATCAGCGCGAACGAGATCCGCCAGGGTGATTCGCTGGTGAACCGCGCCGAAAAGATGGCGCGTGCGCTCGACGTCGGCCATACGCTCGAGGCGGTATCGGCGATGTTCGGTGTGAACGAGGCGACCGTGACGGCAGCCATGAAGTTGCTCGAATGTTGCATGGTCGTTCGCGATGCAGTCGAAGCCGGCACGATCACCCAGGTCGTCGCCATGAAGCTGGCGAAGCTGCAGCCGGACGAGCAGCGCGCCAAGCTGGCCGAGATCGAGGTAGCCATCGAAGGGAAGGCCGGGCATGAGCGGTCGCGCGCGATGCGTGCCGTGCTCGACGCCGCACCCGTGAAGCGCGCCAAGCCAACGCGCAAGGACATCGCCGAGGCGCTCAAGACGGCTACCGGCGAGCGTGCCGAAGCGCTGCGATGGGTTCTCGGCCTCGTAGAGGGTGAGGGAGCGCCGGCGGTCGACCCGCGGCAGATGTCGATCGACGAGGCAGCATGAGCGTCACCGCCACATTCTGGGTCCGCGCACAACGCGTCGGAAAAGGGTCGCCGAAGGCCGTCCTAATTGCGCTCGCTGACTTCGCCGGCGAGGATTTTCGCGTATGGGCGAGCATGGACGCAATCGAGCAGTTCGTCGAGCAGGACCGCAAGACGATTCTTGCGAACATCAAGCGCCTGAAGGAGTTGGGCTATCTCGAAGATACAGGCGAGCGTACGGGCCGCACGGGCCAGGTGGTCGTCTACCAGATGACGAGCCCGCTCGGCGCCCCTAAGGTGCAGATGACCAATCGCGATGGCAAGGTCGTCGAGATCGGTCCACCCCCATCCAAACAATCCCAAATTCGGAACGGTTCCGAAAACGGCACAGTTAAACACACCCAAAAACGGAATAGTTCCGAAAACGGAACAGTTCCGAATTTGGATAGAAAGGGTCCCGTTTTTCCGTCCGAACAGTCCCAAATTTCCGCCGAAACGGTCCCAAATTTGGGACACGGAACTACCAAGGAACTACCAGAAGAACGGAAAGGCAACGACCAACCCGCGCGGCATGCGCCGCGAGTTGCGTTGCATTCCGAGCTGCGTGAACTCGAACTGCCCGACTGGCTGACGGCAGACGCATGGGTCGATTGGTGCGAACACCGCGAAGCGAAGGCCCGAGACAAGTCGGCGCCGTGGACGCGTCCGGCCGCGAAGGTCTCGATTCGTCGTCTAGCGAAGCTCCGCGAGCTCGGTCACGATCCGGTCGCATGCATCGACGAAGCCGTGCTTCGTGGTTGGACGGGGCTGTTCCCGGTAAAGGATGCGCAACAGGGCACGGCAGGAGGGCCGTCGGCTCCTGCTGACTGGTGGAAATCGGAGAGCGGCTATCTGGCCCGTGGCGCGCAGCTTGGTGTCGACCGAGCGAAGTTCCAGTACTTCGAGCAGTACAAGGCGAAGGTCTGCAAGCTGGCCGGTCCGGGTGAATGGATGGAGGAGCTGCTCCGCACGGTGAGCCGCGAAAGCGAAGAGCGTTACGAGGCCCTGAACGCGTATTTCAACGACATCCCGCGCGAGCCGGCAGCGCAGCCGGAGATTGCATGACGAAACGATCCGCCTGGCCGATGCGCGTCGAAGCTGGCACGACGACTGTGGGAACGGCCCGCGTTCGCGACGACTCGCGCCCGACGATGACGGCCGCGCAGAAGGCGATCTACGACAAGACCGGCAACCGCCCGCAGGTCGATGCGGGTTTCGATGAGATCGCAGACGGTCTCGACGTCGGCCGGCCGACCCCTCTTTCGGCTCAGGCCAAGACGAAGCCGTCGAAATACCGCAATCAGCGCTGCGAGTACGACGGTATCACCTTCGATAGCCGGCGCGAATGTGATCGCTGGGTCGCTCTTCGCCGCGAACTTGCTGCGGGGCTGATTTCCGAACTCGAGCGCCAGGTCGCTTTCGTGCTGGCTGATCCCGTCGTGATCAACGGCAGGAAGAAGCCTGCGCTCCGGTACGTCGCGGACTTCGTCTACGAACGAGACGGCAAGACAGTGATCGAGGATGTCAAAGGCGTGATCACCCCGGAATACCGAATCAAGCGTCATCTCATGGCCGTGCGCGGCCTGCAAATCGTTGAAATCAAGTGAAAGGTGGGCGAATGGCACATGGGAAGTTGGGTCCGGTCTCGATAAAGATCATTGAATTCGTGAAGGCAAACCCGGGTATCCACGCCGGTGAAATTGCTCGTCGGCTCGGCAAGGGGCGTAGCGGCAGCACGCGCGAAACAATCCGGCGGCTTCTCGAAGACGGTTATCTCTCGAGGGGCAAGAAATACCATGCGCCCAGCGCTAAAGGTTATGCCGTTCACCCGCTGAAATACACGGGCAAGTCGTATGAAAGTGGATACGACTTCGCCACCTCGAAGCGATCAGCTCGAATTCGGCAGCTTATCGCTGAAGGGCTGGAGCAGGACGCGCAGCTGAATGAGTCGATCATATGGGCTGGCCAAGCGATCCGAGCAATGGTCGAGATCGGACGAGCATCTGCATGAAGGCCCTGACCGCAATGCAGCGCCTGATTCGAGAGGGAACGCAGGTCGAACAGACCTCCGACGTCGAAGTCTCCGGGTATTGGCGCGGCCATCACATCTGGATTCGGCGTAGCGAACAGCTATGCGACGGTGCTTGGTACATCCAAGTCAGGCATTCTGACGGCGGCTATCTCTATGACGGCTGGTGGGGCAGCGCGCAAACCACTCCTGAGGAAGCTGTCGCAGAAGCATTTCGCGGCGCATGCCTCTTGGAGGAAGAATGAAGCGATCGGGGTTCGGTACGCGCAAAACGACGATGCCGCGCGGTTCATGGTCCCGCAAAAGCTCACCGTTGCCCGAGCAGGCTCCGCGCAAGACGACTATGAAGCGGCGCCCGAAGCGGCCGACGGTCGCCGAAGGCTCGAAGTATCTCGCAGCATGCCGAGGTGAGCCCTGCTATCTGCGCGTGCCGGGCGTCTGTCGGCTCAATCCGCTCGATGACACCGTCGTGCCGTGCCATTCGAACCAGGCGCGTCATGGTAAGGCTGGCGCGATGAAGGCGAAAAACGAATTCACGGTTCCCGGCTGTGGCGCGCGTCACGCATGGATCGACCAGAACCGAGTCGGCACGCCGAAGCAGGTCAAGTTCGATGTGTGGGATCGAGCGTTCGAGCAGTGGGAGCCGGTGCGCGCCCGAAAGATGGGGGAGGCAAATTGCCAGTGAGATTGTGGGTTGAGATCCCGGACGGGACGTTCAGCGCCCCGCGGCGGCGCGGATCCGGCGGCATGGTGATATGCGAGCGCACGCGCACGATCGACGCGACGATTTTCCGTCTCATGCGGATCGCCACGGTAAAGCGGCAGTTGGTCGCTGCAGTGGAGGTACACGCGTTCATCCCGGAAATGCATCGCTCGCGCATCCCGAAGGTAGACGGGCGCTGGGTTGAGCCGGGCGTTTTTCGAGCGAAGGCATACGTGCTTCAAAACAAGAAATCTGAGGTGCTCGCACGGTTTCTAGCGAGTGGCGATCATCAATGGGACGTCACGGACAAATCATGAGCGAAATTGCATGCATTGAACTGTCTTCGGTGCCCGCGCCGTTGCGCGCGATCGCGGCGAGCCGCGTTGATGGCAAATCGGGCGATCGTCTGGTCGCGTTCACGGGG
This sequence comes from Burkholderia cepacia ATCC 25416, assembly GCF_001411495.1. Taxonomy (NCBI): domain Bacteria; kingdom Pseudomonadati; phylum Pseudomonadota; class Betaproteobacteria; order Burkholderiales; family Burkholderiaceae; genus Burkholderia; species Burkholderia cepacia. Next base: position 2,596,059 of record NZ_CP012981.1, read on the forward strand.
TGCCCGGTCATCGGCCGGGAAGCAGGCAACGGAGAAATCGAGTTTTCGTTTCCCCGTGGCGTGGATCTCCGCGAGTCCTTCATCGACTGGATGCTGTATTGGGGCATCCCTTTTCGGGTAATCGTGTGATGGTGACATTGCGAATGCTTGCTGGATCATGCTCAGTTCAGATCGACGGCGAGTCGTATGAAATTCTCTCGCACCGGCTTATGGGAACTGACGTTGCCGGGGACAGAATCGAAATTGCACTCCCTGAGTGGGATGCACTGGTCAGCTTCAATCTTGTATTCCAATGTGCGCGGAAGCGTTCTGCGCGGCCCCGTGCAGCCGGTATGCGATCAATTCGCCGCCTCAAATATTGGAGGTCGGCGTGAATCGCGGCCTGAAAGGTGGGCCGCTCGCGCGTCTTGCGGGAATGTGGGCAAACGAGCCCGTGTTCCTCGAATGGATGCGTTCTATCGGGCAGCCGGCTAACACGGCTGCAGATGCGGCCGACTTCATTCGTATGCGATGCGGGGTCGAGAGTCGGGCGCTGCTCGATCACGTTCCGCAGGCGCGTGCGCGGTTCGATCGATACATCCGCAGTCTTTATTCGAAGTACCGTGCCGCGGCGGGTTCGAAGTGAGGCGGGGCGACTTCATGGATCCGGCCATTGTGCTCGAGCGAAAGCAGGAACGGACATGCCTCGGCTGCCGTGACCTCGAGCGCCGGCGCTGGATGGGGACGACGAAATTCGTTTGCTTGCTTGGCGTTCAGAAAGCCGCGCTGGACGTCTACGAAATGCGGCGGTGCAAAAAATACGACGACAGGATGAACATGACGCCCGATCAGAGCCAACAAATCGAAGAACTCTTGCTGACCTGGTACCGCTGGCAGATCCGCCAGTCGCACGCCGTTCAGCTGGCGCACTTCTACCGCCCGGAGGATCGGACGTGCCGTGGCTACGAAACGCCGATGACCGACGAGGAGCTCGACGAGCAGGCCGACGAGTGGGTCGAGAACCAGATGTCCGAGCAGGTTCAGCTGTGTGTCGATCAGCTCACGATCGAGCAGCGGGCCGCAGTCTCCGTGAGCATGCGCAATAAGGAATGCGGCGCGAACGTCTGGAGCAACGGCCGCGCCGGCGCGCAGCATGCGACATACCAGGCGGCGAAGGCGGCGCTTCTGCCGATGTTCATCTCGAAGTTTCTGATCAGGATCGGGGAGGTCGCGTGAAGATCTACGTCGCCGGCCCTATGACTGGCCATCCGAACCTGAACTTCCCCGTCTTTCATGCCGAAGCAGCGCGCCTCCGTGCGCTCGGCTACGAGGTCATCAATCCGGCCGAGCTGAATGCTGATCCGTCGGCTGGGTGGCTGGATTGCATGCGCACCGACATCAAGCACCTCGTCGACTGCGATGCGATCGCCATGCTCGAAGGCTGGCAAACGTCGCGCGGTGCGTCGCTCGAATACACGATCGCGCTGACGCTCGGCCACGCTGTGTTTCGCGCGGTCGACATCGTCGAAATGGTGACCGCATGAAGGGCGTTATCCGCCTCACGCCGATTGTGCCCGGCGAAATGCATCCCGTCATCTTCGTCGACGGGAAGATCCGAGAGGGCTTCGTGGGTGGAGAATGTGCCAACGGTCTAGGCTTCCCTCAATGGGCGCACAAAATCTTCAGCGGGGATAAGGTGCACTGGTTCCGCGGCGATGTGAACCGATCTGGCGAGCGGCATTCGTTGTGCGGCCGCGTCAGCGAGGTCGACAGCCGCATTCATCTTCCGGGCAACTTTCCGCACGGCAAGGCATGCGAGAAAGCGTTAGCGGTTCAGCGAAAATATGGAGGGCAGCTATGAACGATTTGCAGGTATCCGTCGCGGTTCGCCACATTCGGCACTCCGAGGAGCTTGATTTCACTATCGTCGCAGAGGTGCACGAGAGCCGGGTCGACTTCTTCATATATGACATCGTGGGTTGGACGGGTGGCCGCCTCGCCAGTGTGCCGATGTGGCGCCGTAATCGCGCCAAATCGTCTTCGGACCTCGTCGAAGAAATCGCCGACGCGGAGCGTTACCTCCATGGCCGTGTGAAATGGGACGGCTGCAGCGACTGGTACTTCGACGAGCAAGATCGGGTGATGCTTCATGGGTGCTCGCGATCGGATCTTCAGCGGCTCGGCGATGTGATGGCGGCTTGTTGGGACTGGGCTTCCGAGCTTTGCCCGAATTTTGATGCCTAAGCCCACATCGGAAAGGAAGATGAAATGAAGACGACCATTCTCGCCGACGGTACGCTCAGCATCTCACCGGAATCTGACCTCGAAGCGTATGCCTTGAATCAATGGGGGATCGCGAACCTCGATTGGTCTCGCGTCCCGGCTGGCGGCCAGCCACTTCCGAAGATGATCCTAGACTGCAGCGAATATGCTGGTAGGCTAGGTGTCTTCGTCAAGATCAACAATCTTCCGACCAGCGGGGAGGCTCAATGAAGGTCGCGAATCTGGATGGTGATGCGCTCGATTACTGGGTAATGAAGGCTGAGCATCCCGACTCCTCAATCAGTTTCGATGAATGGCCGGGCAAATCGATTCTGTATTCGCGCGCATGGCAGTGGGGAGGCCCGATAATCGAGCGTGAGGGCATCAGCACGTGGCGTTATGACGAGATACCGGGCGAACGGACCGATGTGTGGTTCGCTGCAGCTTGCGGCATTCACGGATGGGACGACGGCACGCTCGCAGGCGCGGGGAAAGAGTGCACCGGCCAAACGGCCCTGATCGCCGCCATGCGTGCCTATGTCGCTTCGAAGTTCGGCGATGAAGTAGAGAATGCTCAGCCGCTTGCGGCTGGCTAGGAGGCGGGATGCTTGAATTGAACGTGAGCGAAGAAATGGCGGATGCTCTTTGGGATGCGTCCCGGAGCGGAGAACCGGCCATATTGACAGTGCTTCACGAGGGCAGTCTGATCAACTTCCGGCTTGGCATCCGGTCTGCCGAGGTGACGAAGCATGGCCCGACCGAGTGGCGACGCGGGAAGCAATTCACGGTCTCACTAGGATTGGTTCAGCTAGAAGAGGTGCAGCGCGAAGCTGGCGAATGACGCGCTGCTTGCATAGGCAGGGGGGGGATGGAATTACCGTTTTCGATAGTCCATGCGCTGCCCGACCCGGTGCGCACGGCGAGTTGGATTGAGCAGATCCAGGAACTTTTCCAGAATCAGCCGATTTCGGCGGCGCTGCGAAACCATCTCGCTCAGTTCGAGTATGCAATTGAGCGCGAGATCGCCATGCGCGGCGACGGCTCGGCCACGGACGACGAATGTGTTGCTCTGTTGACGCTTCGCAACTACATCGGACAGTGCGACGCGGTCATTCCGAAGTCGCAGTCATATATCGCATCGCCTCCCAAGCCCAAGGCGCCGCGTAAGCCGCCGATGGAGCAAAAACCATGGCAGGACACGATGAGTGCCGACGAAGTGCAGTTCTGCGAGAACGCCATCGCGGATGAGATCCTTCGCATCGAGGCTACTTGCGCAGACAATTGGCGCGCTGCGCGTATGTGGAAGAGTTCACAGCGCAGGCGCTTCAGCAAGCAGCGTGAACATGGATGTTGCGGCTCGCATGATTTCGTGGTCAAACGCTGGTCGTGGAGCAAGATGCGATATGACTTATATCTGTTGGGATTTAACTACGGGCATTGAGGCGAAGCGAAGTTGTTTAGCTTCCCGGTCCACTGCGCTTGGGATGAGCCGAGCCCGACTGATTCCGGAGCGATTCAGATTGATCCCGATAGATTCTTCTTGCGCCAAGCTAATTTTCCGCGTATCTTTTGTTCCGGGAAGATGCGTCCTGAGAAAGCCCGCTGATCGAGAGGTCGGCGGGCTTTTTGCGTTGGCGTGTCGGCCGCGTTGGATCTCCTCGTGTCGAGTGATCGACTTTCCGCCCGGTTCGCCGGGCGTTTTTATTTCTGGTGCTGAAATGGCGCGTTCCCCGAAGAAGGCAGAGGCGAGCGCCCCACAGGTCAGCATCGATGAACTGCTGGCTGAGCCGGCGCTCGTTCGTTCTCCTCTCTGGCTGAACGGGAGGCGTAAGGTCGCCGCGATCATTGCTGATGCGACCGTCGATCCGGCTCTCCTGCCGGAAAACGCGATTGCGCTCGTGAGCCTCACGGCGTTTGCACCGAGTGCGCCGTCGCGGACGATGGTAGACGTTCCGTTGTATGCCGAGGATCCCGGCCCGGACGTGCTCCCGGCTGCATGGCTGAAGAAGCTGGCAGCTTGAAATGCTCAAACTCGATGTGCGAGCCGATGTGAAGGGCGTCACCACCAGTCTGAATCGCTACATTGGCGAGCAGCAAAAGGCGGTTGTCCGGGCGCTGAACAAGACCGCCACGCAGGCGCGAACAGCCGCGGCGGTCGAGGTAAGAGCGGCCGGATACAACATCAAGTCGAGCGCAATCAAGAATTCATTCTCCATTCAGCGCGCGACGCGCAGCAACCTCGTGGTTGTACTGAAGGCGACCGGACGCCCGGTTGCGCTGATCAACTATGGCGCGCGACAGGGAAAGAATGGGGTGAGCGTCCAGGTGAAGGCCGGGCGCACGGTATTACGGCACGCGTTCATTGCGACGATGCCGAACGGTCACCGCGGCGTGTTCGAGCGAACCGGAAAGCAGCACAAGAAAGTAGTGCGAAATGGCAAGGTCAGGCGATCTGGCCTGCCGATCAAAGAGCTGTTCGGGCCGTCGATTCCGCAGTCGCTCGCGAATGAAAGCGTGCAGAAGGCGCTGATGAAGAAGATTCGGGAAAAATTCCCGCAGATTCTGCGGCATGAGCTCGCTTTCGTGGCGTCGAAGCGCTGATGCATTCGATTTAATCAAATTTTGTAAGGTGAAGCGTGGGCGAAGTGACGCATCTCGATAAGGTGTGCACTGAGTGCATGGTTTCGAAGTCGCTTTCGGAACCGTGGGTCCTTGTTTTTAGGGCCTGCGGGGCGGGACCGTAGACTCGCGGATTTCGACCAGCGCTGAGTTTTGAAATTTGGGTAACAGGTAACAGATCGCGCGATGAATCAGAGCGAGTTCGCGGCACTCCACGGCGTCAGTCGGAAGACGGTGACAAAGTGGAAGGAGCGCGGCTGGCTTGTGTTTGACGGCGACGACGTCAACGTCGAGGCGTCCAACAAACTGCTGAAACGCTATCGCCGCGACGGCGTTCCGGATGTTACCCAAAGTGTTACCCATCCCCCGAAAGGTAACAAACGGCAATCTGTTACCCAGGCGGCGAAGGGGGTAACACTCGAAGCCGGCGAGAGCGCCGGCGATGCTGCAAATCGAATTTTGTCGAGTGGCGTCGAGCTGCTCGATTTCGACGATGCCCGTTGCCTGAAAGAGAACTATCTCGGGCTGATGGCTCAGCTCGAATACGAACGCAAGTCCGGGTCGCTCGTCGAGCTGGATACCGCAACAGCAATCCTCTTTGAGGAGTTCCGGGCGCAGCGCGATGCGTGGCTTAACTGGCCGACAAGGGTAGGTCCGATCTTGGCAGCCGAACTAGGCGTCGAGGCCGACCGAGTTGTCGAGACCCTAACCACGCATGTCCACAAGCAAATTGCCCAACTCGGCGAGCCGGAAGCCAATTTCTCCGAGCGAGAAGGCTGATCGACTCCGTACGTCGGTGCGCCGGGCATGGACGCCACCTCCGCGCATCAGCGTGCCGGCATGGGCGGACAGGTATCGCAAGCTCGCGAAGGAGGCCGGCAGCACGTCGGGCAATTGGGAAACGTCGACGGTCGAGGTGGCGCGCGGGCCGATGCTTGCCGTAACCGAGCCTGGCGTGCACGTCGTCACGACGATGGTAAGCACGCAGCTGCTCAAGACGGCCCTTCTCGAAAACGTCTTTGGTTACTTCGCGCACCTGGACCCGTGCCCGATCCTCCTGCTGCAGCCGAAAGAGGATGCGGCGGAACAGTTCAGTAAAGAACGGATCAGCCCGCTGATCCGCGTCACGCCCGTTCTGCGCGAGCTCGTCGGCACGAGCAAGACACGCAATGCGGACGAGACGCTGCTGTTCAAGGCGTTCCCGGGCGGATTTCTGGCACTCGCAGGCGCAGGCAGTCCTGACAACCTCGCGCGCCGGCCGGTGCGGGTCATCCTCGCTGACGAGGTGGACAAGTATCCGGTGACGCGTGAGGGCGAGCCGATTGCGCTTGCCGAGGAGCGGACCGCCACGTTCGGCGTCAACTGGCTGTCGATCCGAGCTTGCTCGCCGACGGTTGAAGATGAAAGCCGGATCGAGGCCAGCTATAAGGAATCGGATCAGCGCCGAGCATCGATCGCGTGCCCGCATTGCGGGCATCGCATGTTTCCAGACTTCTTCAAGCATGTCGACTGGGACAAGCGCCGCGACGAAAGCGGGAATGTGGTCGAGCATTACCCCAAAACGGCGCGGATCTCGTGCGAGTCATGCGGGCAGATCTGGTCCGAAGGGGACCGGCTCCGCGCATTGCAGACGGCGCGCTGGCATCAGACTCGGCCGTTCGAATGCTGTGGATCCCGGCACGTCCCGCTCGACGCGTACGAGCGAGCATGGCGCGGGCCCGAGGACGAGCGGGAATCGACGACCGACGCCGCAATCGATGTTGTCTGGGACTGGTGGGAAAGCGACCGCCATGCGGTGTATCGCGCCAAATGCCCCGATTGCGGCGAATGGAAGGTGGACAACGAGCACGCGGGCTTCCAGGCGAGCAAGCTTTATAGCCCGTGGCAGAAGGACAAACCGCCCGACATCGCGACCAAATGGCTGAAGGCCGAGGGCGACGAAGAGAAGAAGCAGACCTGGTGGAATACGCAGGCCGGCATGCCGTATCGCCCGAACTCGGGTAAGGCGCTGCGCCTCGAGGCGCTCGTCGCGCGCGGTGAGCGATGGGCCGCGGAAGTGCCTGACGGCGTCGCCGTCATCACGGTCGGCGTCGACACCCAGGACTATCGCTTCGAGGTCGAGGTTGTTGGCTGGGGGCGCAACGAGGAAAGCTGGTCGATCGCTTACGAGGTGATCGAGGGTGACATGGAAACCCCTGATCCATGGGAGCGCCTTGACGCGTTGCTGAATCGAATCTGGCATCGCGCCGACGGGCGCCCGTTTGAGGCGATGGCGGTTTGTATCGACTCCGGCGGTCACCACACGCAGAAAGTCTACGACTTTTCTAAGGCACGTCTCGGCCGCAAGGTCTGGGCGATCAAGGGTGAGTCGGCAGTCAGCGGCAAGCGTAACCCTGTGTGGCCGGTCAAGAAGCCGTCGCGCCGCACGAAAGCATCATTCCGGCCGGTGATCATCGGTGTGAATTCAGCGAAGGACACCGTCCGAAGCCGCTTGCACGTCGAAGAGGCGGGCGCCGGATTCATGCACTTCCCGAACGATCGCGACATTGGCTATTTCGAGCAGCTCACGTCGGAGCGATCCGTCGTGAAGGTGTCAGGTGGCCAGAAATATCGCGTGTGGGAATTGCCGTCTGGCCGCGCGAACGAAGCGCTGGACTGTCGCGTGTATGCATACGCTGCGCTCTGTGGCCTGACACACCTCGGGCTGAAGCTGAACAAGCGAGCGGATCTCGTTTCGATGCCGGTCGACTATGACGCCGTGTCTGCGGCTGTTTCACCCGCTCCGATGCCAGCCTCCGAGCCGGTATCGCAGGTAGCTGTAGCCGATTCGAAGCCCGTCAGGAAGAAGTTAACGAACCGTCTCGCGTAGGGAAGAAATGGCGATCACCGATGGAATGAGTACTGCGGATATGCAGTCGAGATTGGCTGCGCTGCAGGCGGCCTATTTCGATCTAGCCTCCGGGGCCAAGATCGTGACCGCCACGTACAACCAGGGCGACGGAACAAAGTCGGTCACGTATCAGCAAAGCGACATTACCCAGGTCCGGAAGGCCATCGAGATGCTCCAGAAGGCTCTCGGAATCATCTGCCACTATCCACGCGCACGCAGGGTGCTGTTTTAATGCCATCTCTCATCGTCGACAGTTCGGGCAGGCCCTTCGGGGACGTGCCGGCGGGCGGTCGTGCGCGTGCCGATAACTCGCCGTCGCCAGGAGCGATCCTGCCGCCGTATTCGAGCTTGTTCCCATACGAAGCCTCGAATATCCAGACGACGGAAATGGGCGATTGGCTGCCCTATATCCGGTCGCCTGATTCCGAGATCAATCAGTTCCGTGATCGCATGGTCGCGCGATCGCGCGATCTCTCTCGGAATGATGGTTGGGCGAATGGCGGGATCACCCGCATTCTGGACAATACCGTCGGCGCGCATCTGCGCCTGTCGGCAAATCCGGATTGGCGTGCGCTCGCGCGCTTCAGCAAGAAGTTCGACGCGACATGGGCCAACGAGATGCGCCAGGCGATCGAGTCGCTCTGGCGAGGTTACTCGGAGGATCTTGGCCGCTACAACGACGTGTCGCGGCAGCTGACAGTTTCGCAGCAGATGCGGCTCGCGCTGCGTCATAAGCTGATCGACGGCGAAGCTCTCTTCGTTTCGTATTGGAAGCCTGAGCGCGTGGGTCGCGGTGGCGCGCAATATGCGACCGCGTTTCAGGTGGTCGATCCGGACCGGCTATCGAATCCGTATCTCGCGGTCGACACGCGATATATGCGTGGTGGCGTCGAGATCGACGACGATGGCGTACCGCTCGCGTATCACATCCGGAAAGCTCAGCCGTATGACACTTACAACACCGTCGAATCGATGGAATGGGAACGTGTCGAGCGTGAGGATGAGGACGGTTGGCGTCGGGTCATCCACGACTATGAGCGTGACCGCGCTGGTCAGCACCGCGGCATCGGTATCTTCACGCCCGTGCTGTCTCACGCCAAGATGCTCGCCCGCTATTACGGCGTCGAGCTCCAAGCGGCGACGGTCGCAACGATCTTCGGTACGTATGTGACCAGTCCATACGATCCGGCCATGATCGAAGCAGCGATGGATAGCGAAGGCGAGGAACTCGGTTATTACCAGGAGATCCGGACGGATTGGGCAAAAGATCGGCCCGCAATGCTCAACAATGTGCGCGTCCCGACGTTGGCGCCTGGTGAGGAAATCAAGCAGGTCGCTGCAGCGCATCCGCACAGTGGCTTTCAAGATTTTGCGCACGAAATGCTGCGCTCGATCGCGGCTGCGCTTGGCGTCTCGGCAGAGCAGATCACGCAGGACTGGAGCAAAACCAACTATTCGAGCGCGCGCGCAGCGTTGCTCGAGAGCTGGAAGACGCTCAGCCGACGAAGCGCTGAATTCAAGATGGGATCGGCTACGCCGCTGTATGCGACCTGGTTGCAAGAAGTGATCGAGCGAGGCGATCTCGACGATGTCTTGCCGATCGATGCGCCCGATTTCGTCGAGGCACCGACTGCATATGCGCGGTGCGATTGGCTCGGCGTCGCACGCGGCTGGGTGGATCCTGTGAAAGAGAAGCAGGGCGCGGTACTCGGCATGGATGCGGGCCTGTCTACGCTCAAGCGTGAATGTGCTGAACAAGGGCTCGACTGGGAAGAAGTGATCGCGCAGCGTGCCGTCGAATTGGCTGCATTCAAGCGACTCGGAATCGCCCCGCCCAGCTGGGCTGGAATCGAGACTGCGGCCGATGCAGCCTCTCCTGAAGAAGAGCCTCAACCTCAATGAAAAATCTCCCGTTCCTTGCGCAGCGGTTGTTCAATACGCCGCTCGCCATCACTCCCGCGAAAGCGGAAATGGTGATGGCTGCGCTTGCAGATCGTTTTGGACTCACGAAGCTGTTTCGAGCGAGCGGTGAATCGTTCGCAATGAGCGAATTCGGATTCGAGGAAGAGGAGTCCGAGCCGGACTACCGCTATTACGATGTCGTCGCGGGCGTAGCGATCATTCCGATCACGGGCACACTGGTGCAGAAGTCGGGGTACATGCGTCCGACATGTGGGATGACGGGCTACGACGGCATCCGGGCGAATCTGAGCACGGCGCTCGAAGACCCTGCCGTTCGTGCCATCATGCTCGACATCGACAGCGGCGGTGGTGAAGTTGCCGGCTGCTTTGATCTTGTCGACGCAATCTACGGTGCGCGAGGCACGAAACCGATCTGGGCTGTTCTTTCGGAGAGCGCTTATTCCGCTGCATATGCAATTGCAAGCGCGGCGGATCGCATTACTGTGCCGCGTACTGGTGGCACCGGGTCGGTCGGCGTGATCTGCGCGCATGTTGATTTCTCCCAGGCACTCGCCAAAGACGGAGTTACCGTCACGATGATCCACTACGGAGATCGGAAGGCCGACGGGAATGAATTCAATCCTCTGTCCGACGAAGCCCTGAGCCGGTTCCAAGCGGACGTTGACGCGATGGGCGAGCTGTTCGTCAAGACGGTCGCACGCAATCGAAAACTGTCTGCAGCCACAGTTCGTGGCACGCAGGCTGGCACGTTTCTCGGCGCTGATGGCGTCGAGATCGGCTTCGCCGATGCCGTGATGGCGCCGGACGAGGCATTCCGATCCCTGCTCGCCGAGCTGGGCTGACATATCCCAAACCCCAAAAGGTTCATTTATGAGCATTCGCACCCTTGCGGCGCGCGGGCTTTCGTTCGCCCATCTGGCCGGCCTGTCGTCCCGCGCGGCCCGCGCCGAGAACGAAGACGACGAGCGCAAGCAGCGCGAAGGTGAATCGGACGACGATTACGCCAAGCGTATGGAGGAGCTCGACGAGAAGGAGGAAGAGGCACGTCGAGCCGAAGAAGAGAAGAAGGACGAAGAGTCTCGGCGCGCTGAAGAAGAGCGCAAAGAGGAAGAGGCTCGCGCTCGCGGCGAAGACGATCAGGACAGCGATCTCGAGGCCGACGATGACGACGAAGAGATGCGAGGGAAAAGTGCATCCGCCCGCGCGCGTAAGCGTGAACGGGCACGTTGTGCCGCGATCTTCGCATCGCCGGCCGCGGCGCGCAATCCGGTGCTTGCGGCCAATCTCGCATTCAAAACGAGCATGAAGCGGAGCGAAGCAATCGCAATGCTCAAGGCGACTCCGGCGCCGGCATCGGCTGCGCACCTCAATCGGGCCGAGCGCAATCCGAATCTCGGCGCGGACGGTGGTCCGAAGCCGTCGCAGCAGCAAGCCCTGGCAGCGCGCTGGGACGCGAACCTGAAGGCCGCGAGCGCTCCCCGCCGCCGCTGATTCGCGTCATCGATCTTCACCTCTTCCTCAAGGAAATGAAACATGGGTAACCCCACCTATACGCCGCTCCAGGAAAACTGGCACAACGGCGGATTCATCGTATCGCTGGCGAATGGTCACCAGTCGATCGATCAAGGCATTCTGACCGGCGGCGCTAAGGTGCTCGCAGGCACCGTCCTCGGCCTGGTCACGGCGGCTCTGACGGCAAGCGCCGCCGCGCTCGGCACGAATACGGGCAATGGCACCGTCGGAGCTGTGACGCCACAGGCTGCGCCCGCGACGATGATCGGCGTCTACAACGTGCTGATGACCAGCGCGACGGCATTTACGGTCACGGCTCCGGACGGCCAGACGGCGACCGGGTCCGTCGGGTCCCCATTCAGTGGACTCGGCGTTGGCTTCACGATCACCGCCGGCGGCACGCCGTTTGCCGCGAACGATTCGTTCACGCTCACGACGACGAGCGCGCCCGGAAACCCGAACATCGCTTCCGCAGCCGGCGCAAGCAACGCCGGCAACGGCACCATCGGTTCGCTGAGCGTTGCCGGGTATGCGGCGAAGGCCGGCGTCTATACGGTCGAATTCGATGATGCGACCCATTTCATTGTCTCGGATCCCACGGGCGCCGAAGTGGGTCATGGCACGACCGGTGTCGCGTTCAAGGCCGGCGGCCTCTCGTTCACGATCACGGCCGGTGGCACGGCATTCGGGCCTGGCGACAGTTTCGCGATCACGGTCGCGGCGGGTTCGGGGAAATACAAAGCGTTCGATCCCGCCAATGTCGATGGCTCCCAGGTGCCGACCGGCATCCTGTTCGCGACGAAGGACGTCACGACCGTCGACAAGCCGTGTGCGGTCGTCGTGCGGCTCTGTGAAGTCAACGCATCGGAACTCGTCTGGCCGGCTGGCATGAGTGCCGCAGCGATCGCTGCAGCTCAGGCCCAGCTGAAAGCGCTCGGCATCGTGCCGCGCTAATAGGGGCGCCCGCCGACCGTCAAGCCGCCTACGGGCGGCTTTTTCATTTCTGCAATTCCGAGGCCGCCAGCAAGGCGGCTTTTCTTTTTTTCCGAAAAGGAACAAGCCATGGCTGGCGAAATCATCGACATTTTCAACGGTGACGCTTTCAGCGCACTGGCCCTCACGCAGGGCGTCCAGCGCAACCCGTACCAACCGGGTGCGCTGGGGCAGTTGAACATCTTCGACGAAAACCCGATTCGCACGACGGCCGTTTCGGTCGAAGAGCGTACAGGCACGTTGAAGCTCATCGGCTTCAGCGAGCGCGGCACCGAAGGCACGCAGCGCACGACCGAGCGTCGCAAAATGCGCTACTTCGACGTGCCGCGGCTGATGCACGACGATACGATCCACACGTATGAAATCCAGAACATCCGCGAATTTCCGGAAGGCCCGACCGGTCAGATCGTGACCGTGCCGATGCAGCTCGAACGCGAAGTCGCGCGCCGGCTCGCAGGCCCGACCGGCCTGCTCGCGAGCGTCGAATACACGAAGGAATATCTGCGCCTGGCAGCGGTGCAGGGCCTCGTGTTGAACCCCGCCGACGGCAGCATTCTGTACAACTGGTTCGACGAGTTCCAGATCACCCAGGCGCAGGAAGTCGGCTTCAATCTGAGCGCGGGCACTGCGAACACCCTGCGTCCGCTGATCAACGGCGTCAAACGCAATATGGCCCGCAAGGCGCAGGGCGCGTTCACGAACCAGACGCGGATTATGGCGCTCTGCGGCGACGTGTTTTATGACCAGTTCTCGAACCATCCGGACGTGATCCGGACGTTCCTGAACTGGGAAGGCGCTCGCGACATCCGCGACGACGCGTTCGGCGACGCGTTCGCATCGTTCGAGTTCGACGGCATCACGTGGGTCAACTACCGCGGCTCGGACGACAACGTCACGGTCAAGATCCCGGACGACAAGGTCAAGTTCTTCCCGGTGAATGCACCCGGCATCTTCCAAGAGGTGCTGGCGCCGGGCGAATCGGCCGAGTTCATCAACCAGCCGGGCGCGCCGGTCTACGTGCTGCCGATCATCGATCGCGACCGTCGCATGTGGTGGAAGATGGAGGTCTACTCCTATCCGCTCTACCTGTGCACGCGTCCGGAGGTTCTCCAGAGCGGCCGTGCGGAGGCGTAAATGCCCATCGACTGGAACCGCGTCGTCATCGGGCCGCTGCACGGTGTTTTCGCTGAACCGGTGACGTACAAGCCGTTCGCTGGCGGATCGTTCTCGATCACTGGCGTATTCGACGATGCATACCTCAAGGAAGTGATGTTCGAGGATGCATCGTCGGGTGTGACCGAAGTGTCGGCGGTACTGGGTGTGCAGCTTTCGCAGTTTCCATCGCTTCCGGTCCAAAACGACCAGCTCTCAATCCCCAGCGTCAATAGCACGTACGTAGTTCGGCAGGTTCGCCCGGACTCGCGTGGTGCTGCAAGGCTTCTTCTCAATAAGGTGAGTTCGTCGTGACGACATCCGCAGATCTTCGGGCGCTGTTCGTAACGGCGCTCAAGGGTGCGACGGATGCAGGGGACGCAGTTTTCTCGCCGTACGACTGGCCGACGGCGCCGAACGCGTATCCATCGATCCTCGTGCACGCGCGTAAGGAGCGGAAGGAATCGCTCGGTCGCAACGTACCGCAGTTCAACGTCACGGCGACGCTAGAGATCATCGCTCGAACGAAATCGGCAGCGCTTGTCGGCGATGCGGGCTCCGCGGCCGCGCTTGCTGCCGCGGAGAAGCTAAAAGCCCAGATCGAATCAGTGTTGATCAACAACCCTGCGATCTGGGCAGATCCGGCCGGTGGCCAGCGTATTCAGCAGTTTTCATCCGTCGATTCGGAGCTCACGACGAGCTCGGATGGAGAGATGCCGATCGCGGAATTGCTGATGACGATCGACGTCGAGTTCTTCCAATCGGCGGATGACTTCTTCCCGATCCCGCTCACGCCGCTGCAAGGCGTTGACCTGGTGATCCAGGAGCCGGACGGCACGACGCAGCCTGGCTTGACCATCAACTTCTGAAGGAGCGACGCATGGTCGTTCAACCTGTTCCGGGTGGGCCGAACGTGCTCGATCCGGTGACGAAGCAGTTCATCCCGCCCGAGGGCATCACGGTGGACGACTTCGACCTGTACTGGCATCGACGCATCGCTGATGGCGATGCGCGAATCGTCGAGCCCCAGGCGCCCGCGGCGGCGAAGGTGGCAAAAATCGAAAAGGGTGATCAATGACCATCTCGTTTCCGAACGTTCCGCAGAACCTGCGCGTACCGCTGTTCTATGCGGACATCGATCCCCGCAACGCAAATACCGGTCAGCCGACACTGCGCGCACTGATCATCGGTCAGATGACCAGTGCCGGCTCGGCGACGCCGAATGTCCCGCTGATCAGCCAGGGTGTGTCCGACGCGAAGGCCGTCGGCGGCCAAGGGTCCATGTTGGCTCTGATGACGGCGGCCTATCGAGCGCGTGATCAATTCGGCGAGGTCTGGTATCTCCCGCTCGCAGACGACCCAGCTGCGGTAGCGGCAGTCGGCTCGCTCAATTTCACGGCAGCGGCGACTGCCGCAGGTGTGTTGTCGCTGTATATCGCGGGCACCCGCGTCTCGCTGAACGTATCAACGTCGCAGACGCCCGCGCAACTCGCGACGGCGCTGGCCGCCGCAGTCAACGCCGTCGGTGACCTCCCGGTTACAGCTGCCGTCGACGGAACGACGACGAGCAAGGTCAATTTCACGGCCAAGAACAAGGGCGCCGGTGGGAACGACATCGACCTGCGGCTGAACTACCTCGGCACTGCCGGCGGAGAGGCGACTCCGGCCGGCATGACCGTCGCAATCGTCGCGATGGCTAGTGGAGCGACGAATCCGTCGCTCACGGCCGCGCTTGCGAACCTGGGCGACAAGACATTCGACTTCATCGCGCTCCCGTACAACGACACCATGTCGCTGAATGCGATCAAGTCGTTCCTGAGCACGCAGACGGGCCGGTGGAGCTGGGCGCAACAGCTCTATGGCGGCGCATATGGCGCGTATCGCGGCACGCTCGCGTCGTGCCAAACGTTCGGCGCGACGCGGAACGATGAGCATGTGTCGATCACAGGCTTCAACGATTCGCCGACGCCGAACTGGATCTGGGCGGCTGACATCACGGCGGCCGTCGCTGTTTCGGCTCAAGCGGACCCGGCTCAGCCGTTGCAGACCGTCACGCTCGCGACCGCTCTGGCGCCGCCGGTGCAGTCCCGGTTCCAGCTGACGGATCGCAATACGCTGCTGTACACGGGCATCAGCACATTCACGGTGGCGGATGACGGCACCGTCGCGATCGAGAACCTGATCACGACGTACCAGACGAACAGTTTCGGGCAGCCCGACAACAGCTACCTCGAGGTCGAGACGATGAACACACTGGCGTATGTGCTGCGTCGGCTGAAATCGGTCGTCACGACAAAGTATGCCCGCGTGAAGCTGGCGGCGAACGGGACGCGGCTCACGGCCGGGAACAACGTCGTCACGCCGAACATGATCCGTGCGGACTTGATCGCCGACTACAAGGCGATGGAGGAAAGCGGATATGTCCAGGGTAGTGCGCAGTTCGCGCAGGGGCTCATCGTGCAGCAGAACGCCACGAACCCGAATCGCGTCGATGTGCTGTATCCGGCCGTGCTGATCGATCAGCTCCGGATCTTCGCGCTACTCATGCAGTTCAGCAATCAGGTCGCTGCGGCCTGATCACGGTAGCGATGTCCACGAAGGCGCCCTAGGGCGCCTTTTTTCATTTCAGGAGGGCATTCGATGCCTAGCAATCTGCTCGCTGGCACGGCGTCCGTGTCCGTCGACGGCCAGACCTACATGGTGTCGGCGAACTTCAAGTACAGCCCGGGCAAGAAGACGCGCGAATCGCTCACGGGCATGGACGGCGTGCATGGCTACAAGGAAAAGTGGCGTGCTCCGTCGATCGCCATGCAGATGCGCGACTGGGGCGGCTTGACGGTCGAGAACGTCAACAGCATGACGAACGTGACGGTCGTCGCTGAGCTCGCGAACGGCAAGACGATCATCGGCCGGAACATGTGGTCGGTCGAAGATCAAGAGGTGGACTCCGAAGACGCCGTGTTCGACGTCAAGTTCGAGGGTCCGGAAGTCACCGAAACGACGACGAACTGAACATGAGCGATCACGACAACACTGCGCCGGCCGCGCCCGA
Source organism: Burkholderia cepacia ATCC 25416 (assembly GCF_001411495.1). Lineage (NCBI taxonomy): Bacteria > Pseudomonadati > Pseudomonadota > Betaproteobacteria > Burkholderiales > Burkholderiaceae > Burkholderia > Burkholderia cepacia. The sequence goes on from NZ_CP012981.1 coordinate 2,612,441, forward strand.
GCATCCTGAAACCCTCACTCTCATGCTGCGCAAGCCGATTCAGATGAAGGGTGACTCGGTCGCATATTCGCATCTCGAGCTGCGTGAGCCGACCGTCGACGAGCTCGATCGTTCGCTGAAAGCCGGCGAAACATCGCTCGCCACCAATGCAGCACTCATCGCGTTCATCACAGGGATTCCCGTGCAAGCGGTGCGCACGCTCGGGAAGCGCGATTACGAGGAGGCGGTCACGTACCTCCAGGGTTTTTGACCGCGTGGCCCGTCGGTTGGCGTGGGCTGGTCGCCGAGGTCACGAAGTACTACCACTGGGGGCCGGAGGATGCGTGGCGCCTCAAATTGAGCCGCTTTCTCTACTGGTATGAGGAGGCGAAGCGATTGAAAGACATGGGAGTTAGTTGATGGCGGCGCCGGTCTTTCAGATCACGATCGATGCGGTGGATAAGGCGACGGCGGTCGCCAAGCGCGTCAACGAGTCCATCGCAAAGATTACGAAGCCGATCGCAGACGTTAAGTCGTCAGTGGCCGGCTTCAATAAGGAAACCGGTCTCGACCAGCTCGGCAAGAAATTCGAATCTGTCGGAAAGTCAGCGCAGACGGTCGCGCGCAGCGTCGCATCGATTGCGCCGCCGCTCGCGGCGATCGTGGGCGTTGGGAGCGTGGCTGGGATCGCGGCATTTGCGACGAGCTGGGGCCGTGCTGCAGCCGAGATTGCCAATACCTCGAGCATGATCGGCGTTACGACGACCGACTTGCAACGCTATCGGGGCGCCGCTCGCGTAGCGGGGCTATCTGCCGACGCAATGACGAGCAGCATGCAGTCGCTCGGCGACGCGTTCGAGGATGCATCAGCGGGCCGGAACAACTTCGTTGCCGGCGTGCTCTCCGACAAGGGGATCGGCATCCATCGCCTGAAGGACGGCACGATTGATGTCGTGCGTGGCCTTCATGACATCGCGGGCGCGGCCTCGAAGATCACGAACACACAGGCGCAGCGGAAGTTTCTCGACATTTTCGGGCTCGGCGGTATCCAGGCGATGATTCGCCGCGGCACTATCGACCAGTTCGTTGCGAAGTTCGACGAATTGCACGCGACGATGTCGCCCGAGCAGATTGCACAGGGCGAGAAATTTAACCAGTCCATGATCGCGCTCGATGCGTCGGTCGACAAACTGAAAAATTCGATCGGATCGGCTCTCGCGCCGGCGCTTGGCCGAGCTGTCGACGAGTTCGCACGTCTTGCTGACGATTACGGCCCGAAGATCGCGCATTGGATCGACAACGTCGACTGGGACAAGACCGCGAAATCGGTCGCGGGTGTTGGCGAGGCCCTCGGAGGCGTCAAGGGCATCGCGCTGGGAATCGCCGCTGTCACGTTCGCAGGACCGATCGCTGGGTTGGCGACCCTTGTGGGGAAGGCAACTGCGCTTTCAGGCATCTTGATGCCGTTGGCCGCGAACCCGATCGTCGCCGGCGCGCTGGGGCTGCTCTATAGCCAGGGCTTGAATAAAGGCGAGGGCGATACGCGGCTGACGCAGCCTGGCGACGTATGGGACGGCGATCCGATAGGAGCGCGCCGTCGCGGAGGAGCCGCTGCAGATTCGAAAACTGCCGATGTAGTCAATTCCCTGATGTTGAAGGGATGGAGTAGGAAGCAGGCTGCCGGTATCGCCGCGAATCTCTGGTCAGAAAGTATGTACAACCCGGGAGCCATCGGAGATGGCGGGAAGGCATACGGGATCGCGCAATGGCATGCAGATCGACAGGATGCATTCAAGAAGCTGTTCGGTATCGACATCCGGAAATCGACTCTCGATCAGCAGCTTCAGTTTGTTGATTACGAGCTACGGAGCGGAAGCGACAGAGGGGCGCGTCAGGCTGGAAATGCGCTGATGGGCGTCGACAACGCGGCTCAGGCCGGCGCGATCGTATCTCGCCTCTACGAGAGGCCGGCCGACGCGGATGGCGAGGCGTCGAAGCGAGCGCAGGCGGCTGATTCGATCGATTCGTCGGCCCGCAAGAATTACGGAACGCAGAAGCTCGAGGTCACGATCCATATGCCGGGGGCGCCGCATGGTACCCGCGCGAGCGTGCACTCGAACGGCGAGGTTATGGCGACCGGCCAGATCGGTCATTCTTTGTTGATGGGGCCATAAGATATGAGCATCACGACGGGTGTGGTGATCGCTGGCAGCATCGGCGGGGTTGCTGCGTCAGCTTCGGATCTCGTGAGCGGGGTTTCGAGCGTCGTCAACGGCGTGTCGAACCTGCTTTCTGGGAACTGGCAAAGCCTGATGCGCGGGGCCTCGTACGGGGGTGTTCCGTTCGCGGTAGAGGCTGCGCGCACGGCCGGCGGTCGGCGCAATGCAGTCCACGATTACCCGTATCGCGATGAGGTTTGGGTCGAGGATCTCGGCAAGCTCCCTCGCCAGTTCAACCTGGTCGGATTTCTGGTCGAAGACAGCCTCATCTACGGCGGTGGCTCGGTCATCGGTCAGCGCGATCGCATGTTCAATGTCTGTGAGGCGGCTGGACCACAGACTCTCGTGCATCCGACGTTTGGCACCATCGAGAACGTGAATTGCCTGAATGTCGAATTCATGGAGCGCAAGGATCTCGGTCGGGTGGTAGAGGTGATGTTCACCTTCATTCGGACCGGCCTGAGAATCTATCCGAAAGCGGTAGATTCGACGCAGGATGTAGTTTCGGCGGCAGCCGAGGCATTGAACGCTTCTTCGCTTCTCGATTTCATCAAGAACACGGCGTCCGCCATTCAGGCGGGGGCTGCTGTCGTTCAATCTGCTGTTTCGGCTGCCGTCGGGATCTACCAGCTTGGCGTGACGGCGGTGAACGACGTAAAGCGGTTCCTCGGCGCGGTCTCGACGCTCTCCGGGAATTTCGGTCGGCTGTTTGGCGGTGGAAATTCCGGCTACCTCGGATCAAACCAGAAGGCGCCGGCCGGCACGACAGTATCGATGCTGATTAAGAACGATACGGCATTGCGATCGGCAGTGAACTCAACCGGGACGGCCCTTCAGGCAGCTGCAGCGTCGGTCGTAGATACGGCGTCGTTTTCGGCCGCCGCGGTGTCGTTTGTTCAGGCCGTGGCCGCATCAGCTTCTGATCCGGCAGATGCGATCCGTATGCTTGCGAGCATGGCGACGTACTCGCCGGCCGGCATTACCTCGTCATCTGCTATCGGAAGCGCGATGGCAGTGATGCAGACAGCATGCGGCGCGCTTTTCCGGCGCGCCGTGCTGGCTCAGCTTGCGAAGACTGTCACGGCATATCAGCCGGCATCTCAGCAGGATGCGCAGGCACTTACTGCAAGCGTGACTGCGATGCTCGATGCCGAGATCGAGATCGCGGGAGATGCTGGGGACGATTCGAGTTATGCGGCGCTTCGGGCGCTTCGGCAGGCGGTCGTTGCTGATCTTCAGGCTCGAAGTGCAGGAATAGCGCCGGCGACGACGTTCAATTTCGCGGCTCCGCTGCCGGCCCTTGTGCTTGCGAATCGCATTTATCGAGACTCGACCCGATCCGATGGACTCGTTCAACAGGCGGATGCAGTACATCCTGCTTTCTTACCTACTTCGTTTCAGGCGCTCGCGACGTAATCCATGGATGACGAACTCTCCCTGAGTATCGGCGGTCAGTCGATCTCGGGGTGGACCAACGTGCGCGTTACAAGAGGAATTGAACGCCTGCCAAGTGACTTTGAGCTGGGTCTCACCGAACTTTATCCCGGCCAGCTCGACCGGGTCGTCGTGCAACCTGGCGACGAATGCATCGTGAAGATCGGGGCGGACGTCGTGCTCACCGGTTATGTCGATCGTTACGTGCCGTCAATGGACGCGCATAGTCACACGATTCGCGTCGCTGGGCGCGGGAAATGCCAGGATCTTGTCGATTGCGCCGCGTTCTGGCCGAATGGCCAGATCAGCGGGACGTCGGCGCTCGATGTCGCGTCGAAAATCGCTTCGCACTATGGGATCACGGTTTCATGCGATGTCGAGGATCTGCGAGCAATCCCGCAGTTCAATCTGTTTCTCGGCGAGTCGTGCTACGAGATCATCGAGCGCATCAGCCGATACAGCTCGCTCCTCGTGTATGACGCGCCGGATGGGAATCTGGTTCTCGCGCAGGCCGGCACAGTCAATGCGGCGAGCGGGTTTCAGCAGGGTGTCAATGTGCAGGCCGCGACGGTTCAATATTCGGCAGATCAGCGGTTCCAGACATATACGGCGTTCACGCAGTCGGTGCAGATGTATTCAGACATTGGCGTGGCAGGCAATGTGATCGCAACCGCGACCGATGCAGGCGTGAAGCGACCGCGCGAACGCGTGATCATCGCCGAGGCGGTTCAGGGCTTCCAGGATCTCGCGAAGCAGCGAGCAATCTGGGAAATGAATCGGCGGATCGGACGCGCCGCAGTCGTGACCCTCACGACCGATTCATGGCGCGACTCCGCTGGCACGCTTTGGACACCGAACACGCTGGTGCCGATTCTATTGCCGCAGTTGAAGCTGGCCGACGAGTCGGGGACCGGCCCGGTGACGTGGTTGATCGGCGAAGTGACGTATCAGCGGAATCTGCAATCCGGCACGACCGCCACGATCACGGCAATGCGCCCGGAAGCATATCTTCCCGAGCCTACGGCTCTCCAACCGATGTTTGTCGACGGCAGCACCAATCCTCAATGAGCGATCAAGCGAACGGAGTGACTGCGCGTATTGCGCGGTTCATCACTGTGGTCACGGGATGGGGGCGCGTAACGCATCAGAACGACTCGGGCGGTGCGCAGCTTCTTCAAGTGCAGGTGAATTCCAGGGAGACGATCGACAATTTGCCTCGCAGTGCTGAATTCGGGCTGACCAGTGTCCCGCCGAACGGGTCCGACGTGACGATGCTCAATCTCGGCGGCGGTCGAAACAATGCAGTGATCGTCGGCACTAATCATCAACCATCGAGGCCCCGCAACTTGCAAGCTGGTGAAACGATGCTGTACAGCCAGGATGGCAAGAGTGTGTATCTCACCGCCAGTGGTGGTGTTGTCGTCGAGGCTAAAGGGCAGGCAGTCACAGTCAACGATGCATCGACCGTCACGATCAATGCAGCCACGAAGGTGCGCATGGTGACGCCGCTGTTTGAATGCACTGGTGACATCGTCGACAACTGCGATACGACCGGCAGGAGCATGGCCGCCGATCGCGTGATCTTTGATGGGCACGACCACGACGTAACCAATGTCCAGGGCGGTCTCGATACCAGGACAACGAACTCGCCGAACCAGACCGAATGAACCCGACAGACATCCAGATTTTCTGGGACGCGGCCAACAATCGAGGCGACTGGGCGACGCTAGGTCCGGTACTTGCGACCGGCAACGACCTTGAGACAGCGATTATCGTAAGCCTCTTCACGGATCGCATGGCGGCGCCGGATGACGTGATTCCAGATGGCTCCGGTGACCCTCGGGGATGGTGGGGTGACGATGCAACGAGCCCGATCGGTTCTCGTCTTTGGCTTCTTCGTCGCTCAAAGCAGACGACGGAAACGTTGCAGCGTGCATACGACTACATCGCAGAGGCTTTGCAGTGGCTGATCGACGATGGCGTCGTGGCCAAGTTCGACATCATGGTCGAGTGGACGCGGACCAGTTTTCTCGGCGCGAAGGTCATTGCCTATCAGAAGGATGGGACGAAAGTCTCGCTTGCCTATTCGTGGGCTTGGAACGGAAATTCATAAATGCCATTCTCGCGACCGACACTCTCGGATTTGAAAGCACAGGTTGCGGCCGACGTTCAGGCGAACCTGCAGGGCGTCAGTGCGCTGTTGCGGAACAGCGTCCTGCGCGTCATCACGGTAGTTCAGGCCGGCCTTGCATACCTGCATTACGGTTATCTCGATTGGATTGCCAAGCAGGCGGTTCCGTGGACCGCGACTGATGAATATCTCGTTGGCTGGGGTGCTCTCAAGAACGTCTACCAGAAGGGAGCTACTCCAGCATCTGGGGTGGCTGCATTTTTGGGGGCCGTCGGCACGACGATTGCATCGGGAACGACGGTCGTTCGTGGGGACAGCAGGACATACATAGTTCAATCGTCAGCAACGGTGGGAAACGGCGGTTCAGTAGTGGTTTCTGTGCTGGATTCTCTGCCTGGTGCCGCGGGTAATTGCGACGCCGGGACGGTGTTGTCCCTCGGAACCGCAATTCCTGGTATCCAGTCATCTGGCGTGGCAGCAGTCGATTTTATTGGTGGCGCTGATGTGGAAGGTGATGATGTGTTCCGCTCGCGCGTGATCGCTGCTTTTCAGGCGAGTCCGCAGGGCGGCGACCAGAACGATTACATCTTATGGGCCACCGCGATTCCTGGGGTTTCGCGCGCATGGTGCCTGCCTAACGGCTTCGGGCCTGGCACTGTCGTCGTCTATTTCATGATGGACGAGGCAGAGTCTGCTCATTCTGGCTTCCCTCAAGGAACCAATGGAGTCGCGGCGAGCGAGACGCGCACCGTAATCAAGGCGACAGGAGATCAACTGACGGTCGCAAATGCGATCTACCAGTTGCAACCTGTCACCGCGCTGGTCTATGCGTGCGCGCCGCTTGCGAACCCGGTCAATTTTTCGATTTCTGGCCTCTCAACTGCATCAAGCGCGACGCAGTCAGCTGTTGAGGCGGCCATTGCCGACGTATTTCTGAGAAAAGGTGCTCCCGGCGGGACGGTAGATATTTCCGACATCAACTCGGGGATCGATGCAGTGCCTGGCACTTCTGGATTTGTGATAACTGCGCCGATTGGAAATATCGTAAGCGCAGCCGGGTACTTGCCTACGGTTGGCACCGTTACTTTTAGCTAAGGGGGGGCTATATGGCTGCCCCGACACTGCTCGCCGCAAATTTTCTGAGTGCGATCCAAGCGCTCCTCCCTCGCGGTCAAGTGTGGCCGCGTGATCCGGATGCAGTACAGACCAAGGCGCTTTCTGGACTTGCTCCGTCGTATGAGCGAAACACCGCGCGCGCGAATTATCTGCTCGCCGACGCATTTCCAGCGACGGCGCTTGAACTTCTCCCCGAATGGGAGGCGTCCCTGGGGCTTCCGGATCCATGTGCTGGATCTGCGCCGACATTGCAGCAGCGCCGTGCTCAAGTGGTTGCACGCTTAGCAAACAGTGGCGGCCAATCGATTCAGTTCTATATCGATTTTGCCAAGAGTCTTGGATTTGACGTCACCGTTACCCAGTTCACCCCCTTTCGCGTTGGGCAGAACAGCGCTGGTGATGCCGTCAATTCAGAGGCATGGGCGCACACGTGGCGTGTGAATGCGCCCGCTGTAACGGTCAGCTATTTCAGAGCGGGTCAGTCTGCCGCTGGAGAGCCGCTGGCTGTTTGGGGAAATTCGGTGTTGGCGTGTGAGATGCGATCGATCAAGCCGGCGCATACGCAGGTGATTGTTGCAAACCCGGGATTTCTCGGGCAGTCATTCGTTTTGGATATTTCTACGCTTTCCTAATCCGGGTGGGGCATGTTTCGTACAGATCAACAAACTGCGGTTTCTTCAATCCCGGCTCCGGCCCCTGCGGGCACGGGCGGTTACTTCACTGGAGGCAATCCAGCGACGGGCCAGCCTGCTACGATCCTGGATGCGGACTGGCTGAACATGGTCCAAGAAGAGCTGATGAGCATCCTCGCGGCGGCCGGGATTGCGCCGAGCAAGACCACATATACGCAGGTGCTGTCGGCAATTCGGATTCTTCTGGGTCAAGTTCAGCAATCCCAGATTTACCGGGTCGTTCAAAAGTCGGCGAACTATGCCGTACAACCTTCGGACGCTGGGACGATGTTTTATGCGAGTGCGGCGCTGACCTATCAGTTGCCGGATGCCGCAACCGCTGTTGGCTCGGTATTCGGTTTCATGAATCAGGCCGGGCATATTCCGACCCTGCAGACGTCTGTTGCGGGACAGACGATTCAGGGCGAGAACCTTCTGGGCGCGGCATCGCTTTCGCTGGCCAAGCAAGGTTCGATGTGTATCGTAATGTCGGACGGCTCGAATTATATTCCTCTGTCCGCATCTCCAGCGATTTGGTCCCCGAAAGTTGCGCCTGCATATAACGGAACCTCGATCAATGCGCCCGCCGCAAGTACCACATACACGACGACGGTCACGTTCACGGCGCCGAGCAATGGCATTGTCGTGGCGACCGGTTCGGTGAACGTCTCCGGAACTTCTGCATCGGTGTTGAACGGCGCTCTGTTGATCAACGGGACGAACACCTCCAATGACTCAACGATCTCCTCGCAATCGCACATGGGGTGCGCACCGATCCTCGCCGGCCAAACGGTGACCGTGACCCTGCAAATGATGACGCAATCCACTGCGCCGGGCGTAGCGATGGGAATGCACGTGCAGGCAATGTTCGTTCCGAATCCCTGATTTTGAGGCAGTCCAATGACCATCGAATACTACGTTTTCGCGAATGCAGCGGGGCAAATCACCGGCTCAGGATCGACGGCGGACGGCACGATTCCGGAGGGAGCGATTATCTGCACCCAGAGCCAGGCCGCGAACCCGTTGGCCTACGCCATCGCCGGCGAAAGCGTCGTCGAGGCGAGCGGCGCGCAGCTTCTGGAACAGGCCCAAGCGGCCCAGATCTCCATCGTCAACGCCTCCTATGCGGCCGCAGTAATGGAGCCGGTCTCGTTCAAGACTGCTGAAGGCGCAACCGAATCGTTTCAGGCCGATCCGGGCAGTCAGCTGGTATTGATGCAAGCTACGCAGGGCTATACGCTGGCCGGTAGCGTGCCAGCCGGTTTTTACTGGGTTGCGGTCGACAATACGCAGGTTCCGTTCACTCTCACCGATCTGAGCGCGTTGTACCAGGCGATGCTCGATCGCGGCTGGGCGGCGTTCCAGCGTAAGCAAACCCTGAAGGCTCAAATTGCAGCGGCTACGACTGTCGCTGCCGTGCAAGCAATCTCGTGGTGATTGAGCTATGAAAAACAGTTTTTTTCGATCGTTAGGTTGCGTGCTGTTCTATCTGACGGTCGGCGCGAACTTTGCGCTGGCCCAGAGCTCACCCGGATTCGTGACCGGCCAGGTTCTGACCGCACAGCAGCTAAACAACGCGTTCTCGAATGTCTTGGCGCTCAGCGGCGGAACGCTGACTGGCCCGCTCACAGTGCCGACGCTCATCGCAGGGAACGCGAGCATTTCGACAGGGACAATATCGGGGGCAACGATCTCCGGCGCCACCATCAATGGGACGTCCATCGGTTCGTCGATACCTAGCAGCGGGGCATTTACAAATGCCTCTGTGAGCGGATCAATGACGTTCACAAACGGATCGGATACGATTTCTGCGATCAACAATGCTAACAACGTGTTGGTATTCACAGGCTCAGGTGGAAGCAATGCAAAGAGCCTTGCAGTGCTGAACCGAGGTGGCTATATCGCATCGTCGGATGGAAACGTAGGAAATGGCGTTGAGATTGGCTCCGATGCTACAAATACCATAATCGTACAAGGCTTGAATGCGAGCGGCATTGCGGGCCTTGATACGAATTTCACGACGTATCGTCCTTCTTTGTCGAACAATACGTTTATCGGGCCGACCATGTCTGCGGCCCCCGGGGCCGAAGAGCATATCTGGTTAGGTACTGACTATCAGAATAGCCGTTATGTGATTACGCAAACTGTCACCGGAACCGGTAGTTATCACCCGATGGCATTGAATAATGGGCAGGCAGATGCGCTCGTCGTCGGGACCGGAGCAACTCCGTCTACGACGTTTTATGGTGGCGGCATCGTATTGGCGGGCACGGAGGGAAATCAGATCGGGTGGGCGGCCGGTGGGCAGAACTGGCAAGTCAATGCAGTTTCCGGTGGGAATTTGTATGTCCACGATAGCACGCACAACAAGTTTCCGATTGCCGTCGTTCCTAACTCATCGGCGGCGCTCGCAATCAATTCAGCATCGTCGACGTTCACCGGCGGTCTGGATTCGACAGCCATAGGCCCCAACACGCCGAGCACGGGAGCATTCACGACGCTATCCGCGTCGAGCACCGTGAGCGGTGCGGGATTCACGAGCTACCTCGCGTCACCTCCGGCGATCGGTGGCACAGCAGCCAACGCTGACTCCTTCACGAATCTGTCGTCGTCCGGGACCGTAAGCGGGACAGGTTTCTCGAGCTATCTGTCTTCGCCTCCGCCCATCGGCGCAACGACGGCGAATACGGGGCGCTTCTCGACGCTTTCGTCGACCGGCACCGGCGCGATGCCGATGTACAGCACGACCGGTACCGGCGTGAACGCGCCGCATATGGTTCAAGGCACCGTCGCGCTGTCGTCTGGATCGGCGACGGTCACGCTCAGCGGATCGGCGGCGTTCTCGTCCTCGTCGACTTATACCTGCACCGCGAACGATACGACCGCCACGAATGCGGTGAAGGTCAGTCAGGGCTCCGGCACGTCGATCACGTTCACGGGCACCGGCACCGACTCAGTGCAGTTTCTTTGCGCGGGCAGCTGATCGAGTTCGCATAAAACCATGCATAGCCGCCTTTGGGCGGCTTTTTCATTTCCGGGGGGATGAATGACCGACAACGTATCGGGGAGCGCTCGCGTCGAAGAGCGATTTCGTGCCGGAGAACGCCGATTCTCGAAGCTTGAACGTCGAATCGATGAGAGCGATGAGCAGGTGAAGGCTCACCTGCAACAGCAGGATGCGCACCTTCAACAGCAGGACGAGAAGATCGATACGCTCGTCGCCGAGATGGCTGACCTCCGAGCGGACACGAAATCGATTCAGGCGAATACGCAGTCGATGGTCGATACATGGGAGGGCGGCGCGCGCGCAGTGCGCGCGTTGTGCCGTCTTGCCGATGCGTGGCGCTTCCTTGTCCGGCACGTCGCCGGCCCGACGATCGCGTTCGGCACGGTCGGTGTGATCGTCTTTCGCTATATGCGACACGAACCGATCCCCGATTGGGCGAGCGCGGTCGTGAAACTGCTTCTGGGATGACCATGACACCACAAACTCTTTCCGCCGCGCTGCGGATCCCGCTCGCGCGTGCGATGCCGTGGGCAGATCCGCTTTCAGCCGCTATGGCGCTGTATGCGATCGACTCTCCCGCGCGGCAGGCTGCGTTTCTCGCGCAGTGCGGTCATGAGACGGGCGGTTTCCAGTGGCTCCGCGAGATCTGGGGGCCGACGGCGGCGCAGCGCGCGTACGAGCCGCCGGCCGCGAAGGCGGCGGAGCTGGGCAACACGCAGGCCGGAGATGGCTTCCGGTACCGCGGCGGCGGCCTGTTGCAGCTCACCGGCCGCTACAACTTCCGTGAGATGGGCCAGAAGATCGGCATCGACCTCGAGGGCAACCCGGACCTGATCGCGCAGCCTTCCACAGCAGCGCATGCCTCGGCGCAGTTCTGGGCTGACCACGCGCTCAGCGCCTTTGCCGACGCAGGCGACTTCCTCTCGATCAGCCGCGCGATCAATCTCGGCAATCCGCGCTCGGCGGCGACACCGAACGGCATGCCGGACCGCCTGGCACTCTGGGGTTCCTGCAAGAAGGCGCTCGGCGTGGCCTGACGCGCCAGTTTTCGATTTTTGGAAATTTCGCAATCCAGCCTGGCCGCGCGCCGGGCTTTTTCATTTCTGGACCAGACATGACTCTATGCAGCCATGACGTCGCGCTCGAGCAGCGCTGCGAGAAGTGCACGGCCGAGGGCCTCGCCGGCCTGCCGAAGATCGCCGGCGAGCACGCCGTGCGCGTGACCGACGTCGAGATCGAGTACTACCCGGATCACGCCGAGCCGCGCACCGAGTCGGCGACGTTTCGCCATACGAAGAAGGTCGGCCATGCCGCCGGCCTGCGCTGCTCGATCAGCGGCCAGCCAGCGCCCGAGTACCACCACCTGTTCTGCGAGTGGGCCGATTCCGATGGCGTCGACTGGGCGACCGTGCGCGGCATCGCGCTCGGCGAGATCAAGGAAATCCCAGTGCTCGATCCCGAGACCGACCAGCCGACGAAGGAACTGTATCCCGCCGAGGAATCCTTCATCTGGCTCATCTGCAAGCTCGTCGAGCTGCGCGGCTTCGACTGGCATGCGTTCGACCCAGCGAAGCCCGAGACCTTCGTCGACGCGATGGTGAACATGCTGCCGCTCTCCGCGAAGTTCCATCGGTCTCCGACGCACGGCATCCATCACCGGTCGTTCCCGACCTACGTGTTCCAGGCGTTCCCGCGCAAGGCCGGGTTCGTCTTCACCCCGGACGAGCTCGTCCAAGACCACAAGGAGTAGCCATGCCGAGATCCATTCTGCAAACCGGCGCTGTCACGTTCACCGCGTCGTCGTTTGTCCCGCTCATCGATTGGGCCGCATCTGCGATGGGCGTGAAGATTCCGCTCGATGCACAGCTGCAAATCGCGGCAGGGCTGATCACGATCGGGCACGCCATCGTCGATCGCTTTTTCCCGCAAGCCGTCACCCAGCAATAACCACATGCCGCGCGCCGCGGCACCACTCCTGAAGGATCCTTCATGAAGAAGCTCATGCTGCTCGCGGCAGGCATTGCTGCGTCCGCTTTCCTCGTCTCCGGTTGCCAGTCGCTCGGCCCGGTTCAGCAATCGCCAGCCCAGATTGCCGCAGTCTTGTGCCCGGCGACGAACAGCGCAATCACCCAGATCACGGCATTCAATGCGGCCATGGCGCCGACGCTTCCGTCCGCTGCGAACGCGAACGTCGTGCTCGAAAAGACCGTCACACCGATCGTCGCCGGCGCGTGTGCAGCCGGCGCGACGATCACGTCGTCGAGCGTCCAAGCGCTCATCACGCAGGGCATCCCGGCAATCGCTGGTGTCGTCGCGGCACTCCCGCTGGCGCCGACGACTCAGGCGGCCATTCAGGCAGGATTCGCGGCAGCCGAGCTGGCCGTGAATCTGGTCGGGATGTACGAAAACGCGCTTCAGGCGGCGAAGACGTCGGCCGCGATCCCGGCTGCCGTGCCCATTCAGGCACCCGTCACGACGTCGAAGGCGATGACGAAGTTTCAGCCCGGTGACGTGTTGACTGCTGAAGATCTCAACCGGAATTTCCAGTCGCTCAATCGTCGTCTCGAAACGCTCGAAGCGCATTCTCAGCCGGTTGAGTTGACCGACGGCTTTTTCATGGTGCCGGCGGTCAATTACCCGTCGACGCCGCTCGCTGGCACGCCGCTGCAATGAAGCTCGAAGAACAGAAGCACGACGACGGCACGCGGTCGATGCTGTTCGAGTGCCCGGGCTGCGACATGCTGCACGTCGTCTATGTCAAGGATGGCCGGTCGAATGGTCGGCCGGTGTGGCAGTGGAACGGCAGCATGGCCAAGCCGACCTTCTCGCCGTCCGTGCTGGTTCGCTACCCGTGTGGCGAGAGCCGTGAGGAACGCGTCTGCCATTCGTTCGTGCGAGAAGGGCGCATTCAGTACCTCAACGACTGCACGCACGCCCTTGCCGGTCAAACGGTCGATCTGCCGGAGATCGAGCCATGACCCCGCGCGACTACGCACTGCTCGCGCAAGAGGCGTATTCCGCGAAGCCGGACATCGGCAAGGCGGCCAGCGCCTCGCGCGCGATCGTCCGGCAGACGGCGGCCGGCCTGGTCGTTGCCTTCCCGGGCACTGACAATCTCGACTGCGTGGCGGCCGATCTCGACGCGCATCCGATCGACGTGATCGGCATCGGCCAGGTGCATCACGGATTCTGGAAGGCGTGGGGTGCGATTGCTGTCGACGTGCTCGCCGCGATCGATGGCCACCCGGTGACGCTCGTCGGGCACTCGCTCGGCGCCGCGATTGCGATCATGGCGGCGTCGGCGATGGTGGCCGCTGGCCACGCGCCAGTTGCTGTCTACGGCTTCGAGCCGCCGCGGGTGAGCACGAACGGGAGCGTCGCGGCGTTGCTCGCGGAGGTGCCGCTGAAGCTGTATAAGAACGGGAACGACATCGTGCCCGAGCTCCCGCTCGACTGGCACCACGCTGGCGTTATTCAGCAGATCGGACGCCCGATGTTTCCAATCCCGAATGTGACGGATCATGCGATCTCGCGGGTGATTACGGCTTTGTCTGCAACGGCAAGCGGGGCATAAAAGGGCAGCGACTATTGCTCAAACTACGAAGGGATGCGCCATCGTAATAGCGTGAGAAGCCTCCAGATGGCGGATGACCTCATCTATCAACTTGCTTAGTTCCGTTTCGATTTCTTCGCCGCTCATAGAGCGCAGCAGGCCCAAATTACGGGCAGCAGAGTCTATCTCTTCCTTTGTTATCCGGAGGAAGGGGTGCAACTGATCGGGGCGACGCAGATCGTTGTTCGAGGTCATTTATATGGTCTCTCGTTCAATTGTGGAAGTTGCTCAATTAAGCTGTAAGGGATTCTACACGGCTTCTATGCTGCGCCGGCTTGGAGCGCAAGAGCGATGCGGGATACCGATTGCACTTGCTCAGAAGTAGCGCTGGGCGAGCAGGTCGCAGGCTTCGTCGTCGAACCCCATCGCGTGCACTCACCGGCTGCACCCATGATTCGGGTTCGAGCGCATCGGCACGCATTTCGAGCAGGTACAATGCGCGATGCCCGCTCCAGGCTCGGCGGTGCCTGCCCAGTGCTCGCATGTCCAGCACGTGCGCGTGACCGTGCGAACGTGCAGGCCAATATATCCGCCACCGTTCTTTTCCATGATGCGAAACAATGCTGTATATATATACAGTGTATCGCCGCTTCAGGCCAAGGCTAGGATTTTTCGGTTTTCCGCGGCGCGAGGCGGTCTAGCCATTTCCACCCGGCCCAGCGGTCTCCGCTATGGCGCAGGTGCGTATAGCGCTTCAGCGAGATCCAGCTCCGGTGTCCCGTTACAGCCGCCACGTGAGGGATATTCCAGCCCATCTCGAACAGCCGCGACGCGCCCTCGTGGCGCAGATCGTGAAATTTCAGGTCTTCGATGCCGAGGAATGCGCAGGCGTCCGTGAAGCTGTCGCTGATCGACCGGTGATTGTATGGGAAGATCGGGCCCGAGGCAGGGCGCAAAGCCTCGACGATCCGCGCGGCCTCTGGCGGCACGTCGCACCACGTGTCGTTTCCTTTTTTTTGTCCCGGGTGCTTCATGTCGCGCACCAGCTGCCGATCGCCCTCGAAGTCCTCGATCCGGATCCTGGTAATTTCTTCCTGCCGGCGCGTGGAGAACATCGCGTAGACGATGATCTGGCGCATCGGGATCGTAGCCCGGCCGCGCGTCTCCATCTCGGTGTAGTAGGTGAGGATCCGGTCGAGTTCGTCCGGTGTCGGCCGGCGGTCGCGGTTTCGTGATCGATCTGTCATGCCGAGCCGCCGCAAGACGACCATCGCGTCGTCCAGCTCTTTCTCGTCAAGCGGGTACCCCCATCCCGGCCGCGCAATGCGCACGACGGCCGCCAAATGCGAGATGTAGTTGCTGACTGTCTGCGGCTGCACATTCAAACTGCGCGCGAAATCGACATAGTCGGGGCTTTTCAACGTCGAGCACTTCCGGCTGCCAATCGGCGCGGCCTTGATCGAGTTCAGCACCTGCGTCTTGGTGCGGCCGATTCCTTTCTTGTCCTCCCTCACGTAGCGGTCGATCACGTCCTTCAGCGGCGGATCTTCCTGCTTGGCCGACTCAAGCGCACCGGGCGCCGCGAGCGCCTTTTCGCGCTTCTCCATCCAGGCCCGTGCGGCCGCCTCCCTGTCGAATGTCTCCGCTTCGGTGTAGACGACTTTCCCTTTCTCCTTTCGGCGAATCTGGGCGGTGTACCCTATACTTCCATCCTTACGTTTTCTCGGCGTGATCGTTCCCATGGTCCCCGGTGCTACGCGGCAAAAATCGGAGCTACATCGTAGCACCATAGCCAAAATATTCTCAATTTTCCTACGGGATTCTCAGGAATTCTGCGCCGCCGATAGAGAGTTAAGTGTCTGATGTTTCAGGAAAATTCAATAAAATCAACGGGTAGGCGTGTTTCGGTGGCCCCGATGCTCGACTGGACCGACCGTCATTGCCGTTCGTTCCACCGGACGCTGACGCGCGATACGTGGCTGTATACGGAGATGATCACGACGGGCGCGCTGTTGTTCGGCGATGCCCAGCGGCATCTTGCGTTCACGCCGAACGAATCGCCGGTCGCGCTGCAGTTGGGCGGCAGCGAGCGCGACGATCTGGCGCGCGCGGCGAAGCTCGGCGAGCAGTGGGGCTACGACGAAATCAACCTGAATTGCGGATGTCCGTCCGAGCGTGTGCAGCGCGGCGCGTTCGGCGCGTGCCTGATGAACGAGCCGCAACTCGTCGCGGACTGCGTGAAGGCGATGCGCGATGCGGTGTCGGTGCCGGTTACGGTCAAGCACCGGATCGGTGTCGACGCGGTCGAGGACTACGCATTCGTGCGCGACTTCGTCGGCACGGTGGCCGAGGCTGGCTGCGAAACGTTCGTCGTGCATGCACGCAATGCGATCCTGAAAGGGTTGTCGCCGAAAGAGAACCGCGAGATCCCGCCGCTCAAGTACGACTATGCGTATCGGTTGAAGCGCGATTTTCCTTCGCTCGAGATCGTCATCAACGGCGGCATCACGACGCTCGACGAGGTTGCGCAGCATCTCGAGCATGTCGACGGCGTGATGCTCGGCCGCGAGGCGTATCACAACCCGTACGTGCTCGCGGAGGTCGATGCACGCTTCTATGGATCGACGGCAGCGACGCCGACGCGCGAAGAGGCCGAGGCGAAGCTGATCGAATACTGCGCGGCCGAACTGAAGCGCGGCACCTACCTCGGCGCGATCGTGCGGCATGCGCTCGGACTGTATCGCGGGATGCCCGGTGCACGTGGCTGGCGTCGTGTGCTGTCGGACAACAAGAAGCTTGCACGCGGCGATCTGGCCGTGTTCGACGAGGCGCGCGCGCATCTGAACGAGGCCGAAGAAGTTTTTGAAAAAAAAGCTTTGCAAGATTCAAAAGTGTTCGTATAATCTTGTTCTTCGCTGCTGAAACACAAAAGCAGCGAAGAACAAAAAGCAGTAACAGTGGTGGCTGTAGCTCAGTTGGTAGAGTCCAGGATTGTGATTCCTGTCGTCGTGGGTTCGAGTCCCATCAGCCACCCCAAAGAATTCTGAGCAGTATCAAGCAGTTAGAAACGGCACTGAGATTTTATCCAGTGCCGTTTTTGTTTTGGAATTCCCAAATTGGGAATTACATGCCTCTTCGCTTTACGATTTTCGTTCGATCGTAGACGCGCGCCGTCGTCGCCGGATTCGCATGCAAGTCCGGCAATGCGCCGCGTTCCGCCTTATGCCGCGTCACGTAATACGCGCGCAGGTCGTGGAACGTAAAGCGCCTCCCGATCTTCTTCAGCTCCAGGGCCTTGCTCATCAGCTTCGACCATTCGGTCTTGAAGCCGGCCGGCGTGTAGTGCGTCGCGTATCGATTCGAGAACACGTATAGGCAGTCGTCCTTGCGAGCAGCGCGCAGGCGCGCGATCAGTTCGGTCAGAGCGGGCGTGATCTCGATATGCTCGATCACCTCGCCGCGTTTCTTGCCGCGCTGCTTCGCGCGCTTGACGCGGATCTCGCCGGCGGCTTCGTCGATCTGAGGCCACGCGAGATCGAGAAACTCGACCTTCCGGTTGCCCGCCAGCGCCGCATATTCGGCGGCCATGCCGATGACCGCCTTTTGTCCGCCGAGCGACGCTACCCAGGCGGCGAACGACTGGAAGTCTTCCGGTTCGGGTGCTTCGGTGCGCGGCTGCTCCTCGTTCCGACGAACCTCGCGACAGGGGTTATGCTTGGCCTCGCCGCGGTCGATCGCCAGACCGATCAGGTTCGAAAGCAGCGCAACCTCGCGGTTGGCGCGCACCGGCGCGGCTGCGCGCTCGATGCGCAGATAGCGCGAGACGTGTGTCGCGTCGATGTCGGCGGCGCGCATGTCGCCGAACGTTTCCAGCAGCGGCCCGCTGCATTGCTTGTAGTCGTTGCGCGTGTACTGCGAGTAGCGCTGCCATCCGGGCGTCTCCTGGAACTGCTCCCATAGCCGCGCGATCGTGCCAACGTCGTCGCCGGCGCCGAGCAGGTCGAGCACCTTGCGTATTGCGACGAGCCGGTCCTGGCCGAGGTTGATCGGCTTCTTCCCGACCGGGTGATAGCGGTACGTGAAGCCTTCCTTCCGTTTCCGCGCCTCCATGCGCGGCAGGAGGCCATCACGTTCCCGGTGCTTCTTCATGCTGCGACTCTCCATTTCGGCTGCGCGCGCGGCGCGGCTTCGGCGCGCGGGCGGTTGACCTGCTCCCACGTCAGCATGGGATGCCCGTCAGCCTTTCGCGGCGCGTCGATGCCGAGTGCTTTCTTGATCCACCGGGCCTGCGCCGCACCCTGTTTCAGGCCGCCCGTCAGCTCGACGAGCTCGTCATTGGTCACGATTGGCATGGCTACACCTCCGGGAATTCGTCGTGCGTACGGCCGTCGAGGTGGCGGCCGGCGGCGCGCTTTCCGACCTTGGTAAAGTGGTGGTTCGCCGCGAAGCGGAAAACTGGCTCACGAGCTGGTGTCGTCCCGCATCCGCGGATAGCCGTGCCATTCGGCTCGACAGGCAGCCATTCGCCCCATTGCTTGAACAGAAACGGCACGCCGTAGGCCGTGCACTGGTCGCGAAGATCTCGGGCCCAGCCGGGATGCATCGGCCGCGCGCCGGGGCCGCTTTCGCCGCCGACGATCACCCAGTCGAGTCTGGGCGAGCTGTACCCCGAACCGTCGTCGGCATATTCGGTGGTCGGCCCGTGGATCCATGGCGCATCGGCAGGGCAGTCTTCGCAGGACTGCATTTCCCGCATGCAGCAGACACCCGTTGGATCGAACCAGGCTCGAAGATCGACCGGCCCGAGCAGCGGCTCCATCGATAGAAACCGGCGGCGCGCCGGCGTCATGAGAAGCTTTTCGATGTCGCGATCGGCCTCGACCTGGTCGACGATCGTCGCGCCGAGCGAGACACCCGGCCAGGGTAGCTCGTCCCACGTGTTGATCCCGCACGACAGCTCGTCGACGACTTCGTTTAGCATCGCGTGCGCGTTGCCGATCCGCTTCGTCAAGAGCAGCCAGTCGAGGTTCGGCGTCTTGGCGATCAACCTGAACAGGTCGACGCGCCATGCCGGATCGACGGCGTTGTCGAACACGTCAGCAAGCGACGCGCAGAATACGCGCTGGCGCCGGCCGTGCGCGGCGAAAAACTCGGCATGTGCCTCTTCCCATGCGAGCGGCTTGCGCCAATTCGCCTGCGACGTGCGGCGGCGCGGCGCGCCGGGCCCCCAGTTCACGGCCGTGCCGCCGGCGAAGCGCGCGTTACGCGTCTCCGCGTAGCAGTGGTCGCAGCCCGGGCCGATCTTCTGGCAGCCTTCCCACGGGTTGAAGGTGTGGTCGCACCATTCGATTTTGGTGTTCTCGCTCACGATGCGTCTCCTGCGCGGGCGGTGTCGTACTTGGCTTTGGCTTCGCGGTAGTGTTCGTCGCAGCAGAAGCCTTGGCCCATCCAAAGCGAGGACGACGGATTGCCGCAGAAGCAGGACGGCATGGGGTTCGCCTGGTTTGCGTTGAACCAGAACTGAGCATGCTTGCCGTGCGGCGCGTCGAAATCGGGGAGGTGGCCCGGACCGGCCAAGGTATTGACGATCCAGCTCAGGCCCGCTTCAGCGCCGTTGCCGTGCTGCCACTCGATAACGGCGGACTGCATGGCAACGGTTTGGTCGTGGATGATGTCCGACAGCGTCTTGATGAGAGACTCCGACCGCACGACGTCGCGCGTCTTCTGTTCTTCACGCTTCAGACGCTCGCGCATCGATTCGTGCTTCTTTTCGCGCACATACAACGCGACTGGACCGTCCTCGGTGTCGTAGATTTCGAGTAGGAGCCAGCCGTCGCCGGCCGGCGCGCTCGGCGTCCAGAAGCTGCAGTTCGCACTGTTGGATGAGAAGTACTGGTCATACGTGTCGCAATCGACGTCGTTCTCCATATGGATGAACGCGGCTTCGATACCGAACGCAGCGAAGAACGTCTCGTAGTTCACATCCTCGTCGAGGTACGGGACGGCGGGGTGCGACAGCATGCCTTCCTCGTCGCGCACGATCTCGCGCGGCGTGAGAATCGCGCGGCGCAGCCCCTGGAGGTCGGCCGGCATAGCGGCGCGCGGGGTATCGGTGGTGGTCATTGTTCCCGGCCCTCCATGTCGGCAGCGGTGATGACATACTGGCGCACATTGACGACGCTGTAGAACGTCGGCTTCGCGTGCTTCTCGATCCAGCCGGCCAGCAGCGCATCGAGTTCGGCCCTTGCTTCTGGCATGACGTCCGGGTAGCCGTCCGCATATTCGCCGACCTCGTCGTAGGCACGATTGCCCATCGTGTCAATCACGTCGTCCGCATCGCACAGATACTTGATCGAGATGGGTTCAACATCTCCGACGTACACGACGTCGCCGATGGCGAGGTCCTCGTATGTGTCGAGCAGCTCATCGAGCTCGTCACACGTGAAATCCTCGTTGTTGCGGCTCCAGACGACGCGCACATCAGCTGCCTGGCTGTTTTCGGTTTGGGTGGTCATGGGACACTCCTCAGAAGGTTCTCGTGAGATCGCGATCGACGGCTTTACCCAGCGAACGCAGAAGGTTCGCGAGGCTCGCGCGATCGTGGTGGCTGGCGGTTGCCTGCCGCAGCAGGCCGAAATACGAATTCGCGACCGGCATCAGATCGCCGGCTGGTGTCTCGGCGACGCGCCGCAGGGCTTCGTTGCGCGTGCGTTTCCGCGTCTCGCGACGCCATGGCTTGATGACCTGACCGACGAAGTCGATGCCGCGGTCAATCGGCTGGAGGATGGTTTTGCGCGGGTTGATCCGCGCGCCGAGCTGCGTGGGCAGGAACGCGGTGACGTCGGCGAGGATCGCGTTCAAGCGCGCCGGCGACTCGTGCAGGAACACGAAATCGTCGACGTACCGGATGTAGTGCCGCGCGCGGAGCACATGCTTCGCGCGCTGATCGAGAACGTCGAGGTACACGTTCGCGAAGAACTGGCTCGACAGGTTGCCGATCGGAAGGCCAAGGTGCTCGGCTTGTTCCATCAGGCGCTTGTGCGGCGGCACGAGCTCGATCATTGCCGGGTCGCCGTGGTGTTCGAAGTCGGCCCGTGGATCGTGCATCAGCACGCGCTCGGTCAGCGCACGCCAAAACGGCTCGGAGATCTTCGCGAAGAGCAGGTCGAGCAGGATGCGCTTGTCGATGCTGACGAAGAAGTTCGCGAGATCGCACTTCAGGTAGAACGCGCGACGCGACCAGTTCTGCGTGATCGATCGCACCTTCGCTTCGAGGCGCTGCGCGGCGTATAGCGTGCCGCGGCCCTTGATGCAGGCGCATGAATCGGCGATGAAGGACCGCTCGAAGCTCGGGCCGATCCGGTTGTAAAGCAGGTGGTGCACGATGCGATCGCGAAATGCGGCCGCCCAGACTTCGCGCGGCTTCGGTCTCGTGATGACGAAGCATTTCGAGCGGCCGGGTGTGTAACTGCCTTCGGCCAGCTCGTCGTACAGGCGTCGCAGGTTGCGTTCGAGCCGCATTTCGAACGCGAGCGCTGCATTGCTGTTTCGCTTCGTTCGCCGGCAGTCGAGATACGCTTCGACCAGCTCGGCGAACGAAAATGGCCCTCGATCTGCGGACGGCTCGGGCGCGCAACTCGTTGTTCTGGTGGTTGTTGTTCTGGTTGCCATTGTTGAAGTTCTGGTACCACGCCCAGCCGGAGGTATCGTGCGATCTACGTCGCCCGACCGATTTCTCAGTCGGAAAACTGCGCTGGACCTTTCCGCACGCCGGCGGCCGGTTTCCTTATTGCGCATGGCGGTGGCTTTGTGAGCCAGCGGCACGACCAGATTGATATATCGCTCAGCCGCGAAGGCCTTAACCTTAGCGGAGCGGGCGACGGTTTGCGGCGTTCTTCCAGCCGGTGGCCTGCTTCCCGATGCTCGTCGTCTTCTCGACGGCAGCTGCGTAGCCGTCACGTGCGATCAGGCGCTTGTCCATGCTGAGCCGAAGCAGCAGCTCGATCACCTGCAGGCGCTCGAGCAATTCGACGAGGTGGGGTGCCTTGTCGGCCGCGACGTTCGCGCGAAACACCAACACCATGATCTCGATGCACTCCGCGCTGATCTTCTCGCCGATGCTGCGCTTGAAGTCGCGGGGCATGTTCTTGACCAGGTTGGTAACGTCATCGAGCAACCCGTAGGCCGTTCGATATATCGGGAGTTGGTTGTGCAGGGCCACGGTGGGTTAAATGATCAAAAAACTGAAGGGATAAATCTGCGGACGGCTCGGGCGCGCAACTCGTCGTACTGGCGGCTGCCGTACTGGTGGCCATCGCCGAAGTACTGGTACCACGCCCAGCCGGAATTCGATTCATGGCGCTCACCGGACCAGTAATAGGCCGGCTCGAATTCACCCTTCAGGTTGGCGAATAGGAGAGATTGCTCCCGCCGCGTCGGCAGTTCGCCGCCACGTTCGGCGGCCCACGCCTTCGCCGCCTCCCAGTCCAGATCTTCGGCCCCCCCCGGCAGGAGAATCAGGTAGTGGCTCAACGAGCCATCTTCGAGAAGGATCGGCCCGGCGATGCGCTCGCCGGCCGCGAGCGGGATCGTGACGGCGTCGACGTGATACTCGGTCGCGCGCGGCTGCTTCTTGAACTCGTCGATCATCGCGCCGATGCGCGCGTGATCTGCTTCGATCTGTTCGAGCGTGATCGTCATTGCAAGCTCCGATTGTGAATGGATGAAGGGTTAAATCGACAATCTGCGGACGGCCCGGGCGCGCAACTCGTTGCCCTGGTGGTAGCCGTCCTGGTAGCCACCGTTGAAGTGCTGGCACCACGCCCAGCCGGCGAAATCCGGGTCATCGTCCGGCGTGTTCGACCAGTACGCAGCCTTCTCGAACAGGTCGCGGTGCTGCTCGTATGCGATCACGAGCTCGGCGCGCGTCGGCAGGTCTCCACCGCGGCTCTTGGCCCAGTCCATCTGTTCCTGCCACGTCCCGCGATCGTTCTCGCCGGGCAGCAGGATCGTGTGCGTGACGTCGCCATTCCTGTCGACGAAGCCGCCGAGGTAGACCTCGCCGTCGGCGAGCGTGGGAAGCTGGATCTGCATGGTTTCTCCGGAAAAGAGAAGGGCGCCGATTGGCGCCCTTCGAATGCCGCGCGGACCGAGGTATGCCGCGCGGGATAGGCTCTGTTGAATCAGCGGGGCATCCACTGCGTGCCGCGCACGATCCGGCCGACTGGTTCGAGCACGAGCACCTCGGATTCCTTCTCGCTGCGCACGAGTGCGCTGCCGCGACGCTGGGCTTTCTCCAGCGATTCGTGGCGTTGCGGCTTGCAGTTGCGGCCGACCGTGACGAACAGCGGCGCGCGTGTGCCGACCGGGCCGAGCGTCAGCTCGTCGATGCGGGCCTCGAGAGCCGCGGCGTTCGCTCGCCAGGTGTCGGCTTTCTGCTGCGCGGCGTCGCGCTCGGCCGCGAGGCGTTCGACGTCGGCGCGCAGGTCCGCGATGACCCGTGCAACGTCGATGACGCCTGCGTTCGGGTCCAGCGACTTATCGATCAGGCCGACCGATGCCAGCGCCGGCGCGGCTGCGGCCGGCGGCGTGTCGCCAGGCGGCGGGGGCGCCTTCACTGCGCGCGCGAGCCAGTACACGTACTCGTTGCCGCCGCCCGCGCGCTTCTCACGCTCGACCAGCCCATCGCCAAGCATGCGGTTCAACTCCTTCGTCACGTCGAGCTGCGGAAGCCCGGTTCCGGTCGCCACGGCCTTCGCCGTGGCTTCCGACGTATCAGCGAGATACCGCTCGATGTCCTCTCTCACGCTGCCTCCCGTACGGCGCTTGGCGCGGTGGCGCTGACCCGTCCATCCTCGACCCAGAACGCCTCGATGCCTTCGGGTAGCCCAGTGGGTGGCGTTTTCAGGCTCATGAACACGAGCGCCATGTCGACCTGGTCGGTGTATGCGAGGTCGTCGAGCCAGTACAGCAGCCGGTCACGCTCCGGCCCGACCAGCACATCGGCGCGATCAAGGACGAGCAGTTTCAGGCCCGAGAAGTGGCTGATCGCTGCGGCGATGTGCGCGTCGGCGCGCCAGCGTTCCGATTCCGACAGTAAGGCGTACGCACGACCGTTCGCGAGGATCTCCATTTCCGGCGTGATCGTGACGTCGGCCCATTCAGACAGCTCGGCGAGCGCGGTCAAGCGCTCATTCATCGGGGTCAGCGCTTCGCGCAGTAGGTCGGCCGGAATTCCGTTCGGCGCCAGCGCGTCGGCGATTGCTTCCCAGACGGCCACGTCCTGATACAGCGCGAAAGCCTTACCCGTGATCTCGATTGCGGCGGCGGCGCGGCGCTCGGCGTCGCATGCGGCCGCGATGTCCGTATCGAGCTGCGTGCGGCGTTGCATCAGCGCGCCGAGCTCGCGGCGCGCCGCGTCGATCGCCTCGCCCGATGAGTCGCCAGCGCCGGCAGTCGCTTCGTTCTCCAGGTCCTTCAGCTGCTTCGCCGCCGCGTCAGCGGCTTCAAGTTCCGCGCGGCGATTGCGGGCGGCGTTCTGCAGCACCGTGAGGCTGCGCTCGTACTCGGGCAGTTTCGCGATCGCTTCATCATCGCGCGCGCCGGCTGCGGCGGCGGCCGTGAGCGCGCCATGCAGGAAACGCAGCAGCGCGCCGCATTCCGGGCAGCTGCATTCCGTGCCGGCCGGCACGGCGCCGGCGCGCACGCGCATTGCATCGACCTGCGGCTGGAACTCCGCGAGCTGGTCGTCGGCCAGCTGAGCCAGCTCGGCGGCTTTCGCGTAGCCGGATGCCTTGTCGCGCAGCGCGGCGATTTTCGAAGCGCGGGCGCGCGCGGCGGCTTCGCCGGCCTCGGCCGCGCCGATCTGGCGCTGCAGCTCGCCGACGTCGCCGTCGAGCGACGCGCGCTCGCCTTCGAGCTTGCGCAGCGCCGCCGTGTCGAAGTTGACCGGTGCCGGTCGCCAATCCGCGGCCTTCTGGCTGCCGTACGTTTCACCGGTCGTCGCACGCCATGCCTGCTTCGCGCCGCGCGCGCGATCCGCCGCTTCCTTCTGCGCGGCCTCGAAACCGGCGCGCAGCATCGGCGTGATCGCCTCGAGCTGGGCGTCGACGGCGAGCCTGATCACGCGGGCCGGAGACGTCAGCTTGTCGACCAGCCGCGAGCGAATTTCCTGGGCACCGATCTTCACGCCCATCAATTCATACAGGAACGCGCGGCGCGCAGCGGCGTCGAGCTGCGCGAAGCGCTGCGCGTCGAGCACCAGCGGAAGGCGCGGATCTTCGGCGAGCTCGCGCTTCAGCTTACCCGACGGCAGCATGACGCTGTTCGCCTGCTCGCCGCACGCGACGACGATCTGACCAGCGTCCGAGCCTTCGGTGACGAGCGAGCCGTATTCCTTCTTCAGCGCGACGCGCACGGTGTCCCCGGTGAGCGCCATACGCACGGCTTCCTGCAGGCTGCTCTTGCCGGCGCCGTTCGGGCCGGCGAAGAGTGCGACGGGTTTCGACAGCCGCAGGTCCGCGGCGTGGATCCCGAGCACTTTCGAGACGTAGATGTCGGTGATCTTCATGGGAGGTTCCGGTTAGTCGGCGCTGATCGGCCCGCGTGCGCGGCGCGGCGCACCGGCTCGCGGCTGTTGCTGAGCCTGTTCGGCAGCCGCGGTGATGGCACGCATGCGCGCCGATGCCGCCGCGTTCAGGTCCGCCTTCGCGGCCTCGTCCGGCACACCGGCGATCGCGCTGCGCGCGAGGTCGAGGTCCTCGGCAGTCGCCGCGGACTCGATGTCCTCGCGAATGCCGCGCACCAGGCCGTCGACGTCGAACTCAAACCCGCCTTGGCTCTGGCCGGCCTCGCCGCGAGGCTCGTCCTGGTCGTCGACCCGATCGGCTCGGGTAGCTGCCGGTGGCGCGTCGGCCGCGCGCGAGTCCGTCGCGGGACCGGTCTGCGCCGGCTCGGCGCCGCGCGGTACTTCCTCCGCAGGTTGCGCGCGGCCGTTGCGCAGCTCTTCGAGCGTACTAGTCACTGCAACCGAGCCGTCGGCTCGCACTTCGACGGTATCGATCAGTTCTTCCTGTGACGAAAGTCCCATGCTGATCTCGGGGGCGTAGGCCCGCTGCCAGAACGCGGCCGAGCGATACACGAACATCTGGTCGGGCATCGTGAGCCACTTACTGCCGCTCTTCTTGTTCCAGCCTTCAGCCTTGACCATCTTCCAGTCGATCCAGGTGCCGTTCAGGCGCTCGCCAGTCGACTTCTCGATCGTCCATGCCCGACAGCCGAAGTCGTCACTGCCTTCGGTGCCGCGCCATTCGTAGCGCAGCGTCTCGAACCGGCCGCATGTGTTCACGCTGGCGATCAGGAACTTGCTCGACCAGCCGGGGTTGCCGTGGACGATGTATAGGTTCTGCATGACCATCAGCTCGTCGGCGCCGAGGCGGCGCGCGAGATTCAGCGCGATCATGCAGTTCGCGACGTTGTTCTGGTAGTGAGCGGGGACCAGCGACGAAGACGCGAAAGCCTTGGCGACGCGCTGCAACAGCTCGAAGCCTTGAAGATCGAAGAAGCCCGCGCGAACAGGCGGCAGCGATGCCTCGCGCGGCGCGGGATTGCGGATAGCTTCCAGGGTGGTAGGCGTGGACATGGAGATCTCGCGGGTTAATCGTGGAACTGGCAGGTGCCGTGGCGCGGGCAGTACTTCTTGTCGCACAGCAGCGATTTCGGGTTAGGGTAGAAGCGGCCGGACCGGAACATGTCCGCGGCGAACTGGATCAGCCCCGGCGTTTCCTCGGTGCCGACCATCACGCGCTTCGAGTTCGCGATCGGCGCGGTCGCGACTTCTGGCGTGCCCTTCGTTTTCAGGCCGATGATCTCGGCGGTGTCGCCGATTTCCTCGCCGGTCGTGTGCTCGTACAGCAGCTCGTATGTGCCGATCTGCGGGCCGTGCCCCTTCGTGACGGCCGCGCCTTTCTGGACTGCGGACGATCCGCTCTTCAGGTCCGCGATGCCGACGCCGGCCGCCGAGCGGCGCACGCGCGCGCGATCCATCGTGCCTGTCAGGCGCACGATGACGCCGCCGCCGCAGTCGATTTCGAGCGGCTTCGTTTCCATCTCGACCGCGACGAAGTTGTAGCGCGGCGCGACCTCGAGGCAGTACTTCGTGGTCAGCGACAGGCCGATGCGTTCCGCGTCGGACATGCTCAGGTCGTCGCGCTCCGGATCGAACTCGTTCTCGGGGTCGCGCAGCTTGTCGACGAACGCGCCGGCCGCATCGTCGACGGTCAAGCCCGAGCCATCGAGCCGCGCCTGGTCGAACACGGCCGTGCCAGCGTGAATCGCGGTGCCGAGCGCGGCACGCAGGCCGACCACGTTGCGCATATTCAGGAGGTGGATGCCCTCCCAGCGGTATGCGCAGTCGAAGAGTGCGCCCCAGCTGGACGCGCGGACGGTGTAGACGGATGGGTTCATCAGGTTCTCACGAGGTTGGCGACGGCGCTGGTGCCATCGGCATTGAGGGCGGCGACGGCATACATGCACGCGGCGGCGATCAAGCTCGCGACGATGTAGCTGACGACTGGACTGCGCGCGTGGATGCGTTCGAGCAGCGCGCCGAGGAAATCGAAGGGAGTCATCCGAGGCTCCGCAGGTAGGGGCCGGCGACCAGCGAGCCGTACCAGAGGGCCGCGATCGCGACGCCGTAGGCGGCCATCCATGCGCCGGCCTCGGCAGCGCGGCGCAGGCGCGGCGCGCGCGCGGCGACGCGCAGTAGCGCGTTGTCGGTCGGCGCACGAGGAAGCGTGAGCGTGCGCATCACAGACCCTCTCCGCAGACGCGCACGTGCCGCACGGGGTCAGCGACCGGGACAGGTGCCGAGTAACCGGCCTTGCCGAGCGCGGCGTCGACGACGGCACGGATGCCGGACGTGAGCACCGTTTTTGAGGCGACGAGTCGCAGCGCCGTGACGATGTCAGGCGCCGCTGCGATCAGCTGCGCGCGCGCCTCAGATTGTTCGCCCGTGCCGAGCACGATGCAGATTCGTTCGTCTTCGCCGAGCACGACGATGCAGTTGCCGTCGTAGTCGAGGTAATCGCCGGGTTCGCACGCTTCCCACGGCCCTTGCGGATGGTTGGTCTGTCCCATGTGGTCTCTCGGTGTGGTGTGCGGCTCAGCCGCGGTGGTGGTCGTCTCGGCCCTTGTCCTTGATCGCGATGGCGATTTCGACGACGAGCCAGAAAGCGAGCAGCGCGAGCGCGCCGATAACGAAGCGGGCCATGTCAGATCCCGCTCAAGAGGCGCAGGCCGGCCGCGCCGTGGTCTGCGCAGTGGCTGACGCCAGCGTTGCCGGGACCGAGTTCCGCGCCGCATGCTGAGCAGGTCGTCTGCGCGAAGCGCGGTGCGGCGGCGGCGAGGTCGGCGGCGGCGATACGACGCGCGATCTCGGCGGCGCGCGCGGCGACGAGGATGCCCCAGACCGTGTACACGTCCTCGATGCGGCCGCGTGCCAGCGCAGCGTCGATCACCGCGCAGTCGGTCGTCGAGATCTCGAGCCTGTCGAATGTGACGCCGTCGGCGATTTCTTCGTTGCGCTCGTCGCGCGCCAGCGCCGCATCGTCGGCCGCCGCTTGTTGTCGATCGGCGCTCGCATCCTTCCGTGCCGGGAGGGTGCGGACGCTTCCGCCCGTGGAGTTGTTCAGATGCATCGCACCCTCCATGCAGTTGAAATGGACGAAGGGTTAAATCGACAATCTGCGGACGGCTCGGGCGCGCAACTCGTCGTCCTGGCGGTAGCCGTCCTGGTAGCCAAGGTCGAAGTACTGGCACCACGCCCAGCCGGCGTAGCCCGGGTCCGTGTCGGGTTGGTTCGACCAGTAGGCGTCCGGCTCGAACTCGCCGCGATGGTTTTCCAGCAGGAAGAGCATCTCGATGCGCGTCGGCAGGTCGCCGCCGATCGACTTCGCCCACTCCATCTGCGCCTGCCAGCTGGCGTCGTCGTTGTCGCCCGGAAGGAGCACGACGTGATTCTGTTCGCCGGCCGTGTTGGTGACGATGCCGACGTAGATCTCGCCCTCGGCGAGCTGCGGAACGGAAACAGCGGTGGGGGTGGGCGCGTTCATAGAAACTCCAGAAAGGAAGAACTACTAAGTAAATTGAAGTGTGAAACGGCAAACGGTGCTTGCTGCTGCAGCTCTCACCGGTGGCGCCTCGAAGAACGAACCGCCGCCGGTCAGAACTGCTTTCACTCGCGCGCCCGGCTACTCCCGGCCGTGCCGGCTCCGGGCCGCGCGAGGTTGTGTGCCGATTACCACGCCATCGGTCACGTGTTGCTGGCTGTCTTGCATCAGGCTCACTCGGCGCACAGCGGTCTTCCGCTAAGTCCGTCCTGACTCACGACGCTGATCGCGCCGGCCGGTTGCTCCGCAGAAGCGGTCCCGGCTTACCTTCGATTGTTAGAGAGCGATCCGCCTGGGCGGTGGCGCAGCGCGTTGTGTGCTGCGTTGGGAAGGACTTTAGCGAAACGCGAAAGTTGTGTCTATAGCGAAACGCGAAAGTTTTGAGGAAAATTTGTAACAGCCTTGCTGGTTGCGGTTTTCCCGCATGTCTGCTGACGACAGTTGAAAGGTCGTCGAGTCTGGAGATAAACTACTGTACATGCATACAGTGTTTGTGACGGAGAAAAGCGAGGTCGGGGATGAGTCGAGAGGCGAGCGGGATGAAGCTGCGGTGCAGGGCAGGCGATACGGCGAGGGTGGTGCACTCGTCGAATGCATCCCTCATCGATAGGATTGTCACGGTCGTGCAAATGCACGAAGACGGCCGGTGGGAATGTGAGCTTATCGGCCGATCCGTGTTGGGATGTGCGGATGACGGGGAAGGACTGATTTTGACCCGAGATTGGCTGTTCTCGGATGCGTATCTCGAGCCGCGGCTCGACGCGCGGGACGCAACGTCAGTTCCCTTTGCCGAACCGCTTCTTTGCTGATTGCGCGTCGTCAGCGGACGTAGGCTGCGTCAAAACCCATCCAATGAACGATTCCACCTGCGCCCGCTGAGCTGGATTCAATTTCCCCCAGCCGGCTGGCACATCAGCAGGGATCGTGGCCGACGTTGTCACAGAATGGTCTGTATCGATCCAACCTACGGCTTTTCCGAGGTTGTCTTCAATTTTCCGGGCGGTCGCAGCGCGCATGCCCCGCGGCCGGCCGGTCTTTGAATCCTTGGCGCCGTCTCGCAAGTTCGTGAACTGGGAATGAGACATCCCGCAAGCTGCCGCAGCAGCTGACGGTCCTCCGTACTCGGCCTCGATAAGCCGGAGGTTGTCCCGGCGGATTTCGTCGATGTCCTTCATATATGGAATTCAATAGCAAAACGCTAAAGGCGTATATGCGCGAAACGCTATAGACTTTCCTTTCGCGTTTCGCTAAAGTTCGGCATGGACCTGAAAACCTACCTCTCCGCCGAGCGCGGGCGACTTGTCGCACTCAGCCGGGCGATTGGCGCTCATGCGTCAGACGTCAGTCGCTGGTCGAGCGGCGAGCGCCCCATCCCGATCACGTTCGGCTTGCCGATCGAGCGGGAGACTCATGGTCTCGTGACGAGGCTCGAAATGTTTCCGAGGCAGGTCATCGAACGTGTCTGGCCCGACCTGATTGAGCAGGCCAAAAAGCGACCGAAGGAGGCGAAGTGAAGAAGACCCGCGTTTTCAAGCCGGTTCGCGTCGAGCGGAAACCGTCCTCCCGCTGGCTCGCGCGCCCGAGCGTCGAGCGCGAGAAGTGGTGGCGGTTCGCCGAGGACAGCTTTGCCAGGGTGAAGGCGCTCCATGAACGGCCGTATCCCGAAGGCGCTGAGCCGAACGCATTCAACGCCTTCGGGCAGCCGGTCAATGAACGCACCGATACCAAGGAGGCGTGATGCCGCATGCCTTTCAGCTGCAGATCCACTTCGAAACAGCACAGATCGAATCCCGGCTGACCGAGCTGTCAGAACTTCTTCAACGCCTTCCGGAGCGCGTCGCCGATGGCATCCGAAAACGCATCGCCGATCTTCCTGACCAGCTCGTCGATTTCGCCCTTAGTGAAGGTCTTCGAACAGCCGGCGCAGGTCGCTGCGATGTTCGGGTCTGCTCCATCCGGCTGTTCTCCCCCGTGCTCGATGAATTGTGTGCCGCCGCACGCGGGGCAGCGGATTTGAACGGTTCCTAAGTTGTGTGTGGTCATGCGAACCCCGTTGTGAGTGGGTTGGGGAAGTAGAGAGCTTCGATTCTCGCATAGCGGTGGTTCGCATCTTTTTCAATAAAAATCGGGGCTATCGTCATGTCAAGACGCGCCGAATTTCGAAACGAAGTAAAAACGCGGCTGCGTGATCGCGTGTACGACGCGCTCCAGTTCTACAAGCAGCTGCACGGCATCGATTCCGACTCCGCCGCGCTCAACCGCATCGCGGAAGTGGCGCTGTTTGGCGTTGTGGGTACTTTGCCCGTACAGCTCGCGGGCGTCAGTGCCGATGTGGGACAGACTGGCCCGCAGGTGAATGCATGACAGGTCGCCGCGTGGAGCAGGCGGTCCTGCTGCCAGTGGCCGAAGCAGCTGATCTGGCAATGCGAGCGGCGGCGGAGGGCATCCCCGTTACCGATTT
The DNA here is from genome assembly GCF_001411495.1 of Burkholderia cepacia ATCC 25416. Classification (NCBI taxonomy): domain Bacteria; kingdom Pseudomonadati; phylum Pseudomonadota; class Betaproteobacteria; order Burkholderiales; family Burkholderiaceae; genus Burkholderia; species Burkholderia cepacia. The sequence continues at coordinate 2,644,179 of NZ_CP012981.1, forward strand.
CCTGGGAATTCAGGTGCTACGCGGCGCGTACGGCGCCATGCACCCGCTCGTCATCGAGTTCGAGAAGCGGCCCAAAGCGGCCCAATCTGGGACCGATGGTGAGGAGCAATAGCCGTGAACGACCTCCCGAATCCTCTCACCGCAGTCGACTGCGACCTGCGCGATTTCGCGTTCATGCCGCTCGACGTCGTGCGCCTGCGTGACAGCGACATCGCGGCGTTGTCGACCGCAGATGAGTTCCGCTCCGCAGTGCTGCTCTGGTGCGCCGCGTGGCACCAGGTGCCCGCTGCGTCTCTTCCGGACGACGATCGCGTGCTCGCGCAGCTAGCCGGGTACGGCCGCGTCGTTGCCGAATGGAAGAAAGTGCGCGACGGCGCGCTGCGCGGCTGGGTGAAGTGCGCGGACGGCCGGCTGTATCACCCCGTGGTCGCCGAGAAGGCGCGCGATGCGTGGGCCGCGAAGCACGAGCAGCGCTACAAGACGGAGTGTGCTCGCATCAAAAAGCACAACCAGCGTCACGAAATCCAGATCGAATTTCCCTCGTTCGAAGAGTTCTTGTCCCCCGAATATCGCGATCCTGTCCCGAGGGACAAACAGAAGTTGTCCCCGGGGACAGGCGGCAAGCGTCCCCCGGGACAAACAGGGGGTGTCCCCCAAACCGTCCCCGGGGAAACAGCTTCCAAGGGACAGGGAGAGGGAGAAGTAAACCTAAAAGCAAGCGGCGGCGGCACAGCACAGGCAGTAGCGGACGATGCGCAGAACGCCGCCGCCGCGTTCGTCGAGATCCTTCGCTCGAGTGGCGTCGGCTTTGCCGCCGACGACGAGCGTGTGCGCAGCTGGCCGTCGCTCGGCGCGACGCCCATCGACCTGCGCACGGCGATCCAGGTCGGACTGCTGCGCCGGAAGCGCGAGGGCTCGACCCAGCCGCTGAACATCGGGCTGCTGAACTCGCTGCTGCCCGAGGCGATCGCGCAGCGCACCGGCCGCGCCGGTACCGCTTCGTCTGGCGCGGCTGCCGGCCCGTGGCATACGACCTGGCCCGGCATCGTCGCGCACGGTCGCACGCTCGGCCTCGAGCAGGGCGAGCACGAGACGTGTCCCGATTTCAAGTTGCGAGTGCTGCGCGCCGCGGGCGATGGCCCGTGGTGGGACGAGCACAACCGCGCGTTTCGCAACAGCGCCGGCCCGGTCGCGGCTGGCTCGATCCTGGAGGCAGGGCGATGACGCAGCAGCATTCCGCCAAGCGCCGCATGCAGGCTCTGGGGCGGCTCAAGGTCGGCGCAATGAACCAGACCGAACACCGCTACGCCGGCCACCTGGAAGCGCGTAAGCAGGCCGGGGAGGTCGCCTGGTATCGGTTCGAGGGGGTAAAGCTTCGGCTCGCCGACAACACGTTCTACACGCCTGACTTCGCCGTGATGCTTGCGAACGGCCAGCTCGAAGCGCACGAGGTTAAGGGGCACTGGCAGGACGACGCGCGCGTGAAGATCAAGGTCGCCGCTGAGATGTACCCGTTTCGGTTCATCGCCGTGAAGCCAAGGGCAGCACGGGACGGGGGCGGATGGCATCAGGAGGAATTCGAGTGAGCGGCCGGCATCAACCCGGCAATCGGCGCGTGAACGCCATGGAATGGAGCGACCACGTTGTCGCGACGTTGAACCTGCAGCGAGCATAGGGAGGGCCCTTTGAAGACGAAAACCACGAAAATCACCCTCGACACGGTGCTGTCGATCATGAAGCCCGGCCAGCGTTACACGGCGCACGATCTCGCGCGCAACGCGGACGTGCCGCTGTCGACCGTGCGGCATCTGCTCGCGAGCGACCGCGCAGCGACGCGCGTGGACGTGCGGCGCGGCGAGAAGCGCGGCCGCATGTTCTCGCTGGCTGGCACGTGTGGCGGAGAAGGGCACGTCGACACGCGCATCCGCCCGGACTTCACGAGCCACCTCACGGGGTATGCCGGCTGGCTCGGTAGCGTGCGTGCGCTGGCGATGACGACGCGGGGTGCGCGATGAGCGACGTGATCGAGTTCAAATCGGCATTCGATGCCGTGCGCTTTGCGCTCTGCTACTCGTCGCAGCAGTTCGGCGAGACGATCATGGCGAAGCGCATGCGAGGCGAGATCGGCGGCGACGGGATGGGGCTGATCGGCCTCGTCGGCGCCGGCCAGGCGGGCATGATCCGGCGCGAGCTCGAAACGCTGCCCGAACTGCATCTTTCGGTGATCGTCGCGCGCGCCGCGCCGCATGTGCTGCCGTGCTCGTGCGCCTCGGCATGCTGCAGCGGCAGCACGCCCAACCTCGAATGGCAGGCAGCCATAGGCTGGCTGACGCGCGCGTCCTCCGCATACTGCTCCGGCTTCTCGCACTACCGCGTGCGCCGCGCGATCATCGAGCGGCTGTTCGGCGTGAAATGCGATTTGTCGGAGATCGCCGACGAATGCGAGGCTCATCGGAACACGGTGAGCAAGCAGAACGCGGCCGTGCGGCTCTGGATCGAGGGCGACAGAAAGGGCGAATCGATGGGCGTTTCGCAGGTTGCATGGCGCGAGATCGAGCGGAAGCTCAACGAGATCGGATTGCTGAAGGAGAGCGAAACCACTTGACGATGTGCATTTCGTGCACAATAATCCGCGATATTCGATACACGTGATACGTGCGTCCAAAGCCCGCTGAGCGAAAGCCAGCGGGCTTTTTGCATTGGGGTTCCGCAATGGGTTTCCGCATACTCGAATCTCGCATGTACCGCGATCCGATGCTCGTGCTCGAGGCAAAGCAGGAAGCCGAGCAGCGCGAGCGGCAGCGGCAGGCGCTCAGGGACGAGCCGAGCGCCGCGCGCCGCGCTGCCGAGGCGCTGTTCGATCTTCCTGCGCGGCTGGATAGCGTGGCATGACCCGGGCGCAGAAGGCCACACCCAGCAGCAATCGACCCATGCCGCCTGACGCGCTCTTCGACGACTCGAACTGGTTTCGCCACCTCATGCCGGCCGACGGCGTGAATGACTGGGTGCACCACACGTTCTTGCGCGACGGCGCGCCGCTGCACAACGACGATCACGTGCACCTGGTCGACGCCGATGTCGCCTACCTCTGGGCTGCCGTCGAGAACGTGCGCCAGATGCGCCGTGTCGTCGGGCAGTGCGAAGAGGTGATGATCCGCGCAGGCGGCTGGCAGCGCGCCAGGCAGGAGCAACAGCTCTGCGAGTGGTTCGGCCGCGTGCCTGCGTTCCTGATCACGCTAGACGCGCACTACGCGCGCGAATGCAGCGACATGGAGTGGTGCGCGCTCGTTGAGCACGAGCTGTATCACATCGGCCAGCGCTCCGACGAGTTCGGCGCGCCAGCCTTCACGAAGGACGGCATGCCGAAGCTCGGCATCCGCGGGCACGACGTCGAGGAATTCGTCGGCATCGTCCGTCGCTATGGCGTTGGCGGCGGTGCTGGCGACACCGCGAAGCTGGTCGACGCCGCGCGGCGCACGCCCGAGGTCGGCCACGTCGACATCGCGCGAGCCTGCGGCACCTGCATCCTGCGAGCCGCATAGCCTACTGAACGCATTCCACCATGGCAAAACTTCAGGAGCCGATCAAGCTGTACGTCGTGCAGTCCTTGGCCTGCTTCGACACGATCTCGCGCGTTGCCAAGGCCGTGCGCGAGGAATTCGGCGTCGAGGTGTCGCCGCAGCAGTGCGAGCGGTACGATCCGACGAAACAGGCCGGCTCATCGCTGAGCAAGAAGTACCGGGAGATCTTCGAGCGCACGCGCGAGGAATTCCTGAAGGACACGTCGCGCATCGGCGTCGCGCACCGCGCCGTGCGCCTCCGCAAACTCGACCACGCTGTCGGCATCGCCGAGCAGCGCGGAAACATTCCGCTGATGGCCCAACTGCTCGAACAAGCTGCGAAGGAAGCCGGCGACGCGTTCACGAACCGTCACCGTCTTGAGCACACGGGCAAGGAGGGCGGTCCGATCACCGCGATCTCGACTGTGACGAACGACCCACAGGAGGCGGCGAAGATCTACGCCAAGCTCATGAACCCGTAGCATGCCCATCCCGTTCCCGTTCGACTTCCGCGCACCGGATTACGTGCAGGTGTTCGAATGGCGAGCGGAGCGGCTGAAGCGCATCCGCGCGAACCCGGGCATGCTGCCGGCGCTGCGCACGTTCTACCGCGACAACCCGGCCCAGTTCATCATCGACTGGGGCATGACGTTCGATCCGCGTAATGTCGAACGCGGGCTGCCGGCGACGATCCCTTTCCTGCTGTTTCCGAAGCAGGAGGAATGGTGCCAGTGGTTCATGGAGCGCTGGAAGGCGCAGGAGCCCGGCATCACCGAGAAGACCCGCGACATGGGCATGTCGTGGCTCACGGTCGGACTTGCCGACACGATTTGCCTGTTTCACGAGGGCGTAGCGGCCGGCTTCGGCTCGCGCAAGGAAGAGTACGTCGACAAGATCGGCGCGCCGAAGAGCCTGTTCTGGAAGGCGCGCGAGTTTTTGCGGCTGCTGCCCGCCGAGTTCCGCGGATCGTGGGACATCGGCACGCACGCGCCGCACATGCGCATCCTGTTCCCGGATACGGGATCGGTGATCACGGGCGAGTCGGGCGACGGTATCGGCCGCGGGGATCGCGCCAGCTTCTATGTCGTCGACGAGTCAGCGTTCCTCGAGCGGCCGCAGCTGGTCGACGCGTCGCTGTCAGCGACGACGAACTGCCGGCAGGACATCTCGACGCCGAACGGCATGGGCAACTCGTTCGCCCAGCGCCGGCACAGCGGCAAGATCAAGGTCTTCACGTTCCACTGGCGCGACGACCCGCGCAAGGACGACGCCTGGTACGCGAAGCAGGTTGCCGAGCTGCCGGCCGTTGTCGTCGCGCAAGAAATCGACATCAACTACGCGGCGTCCGTCGAGGGCGTCGTGATCCCGTCTGCATGGGTGCAGGCCGCGATCGGCGCGCACGTGAAGCTCGGCATCGAACCGAGCGGCCTGCGCCGCGGCGGCCTCGATGTGGCCGACGAAGGCAAGGACAAGAACGCATTCGCGGGCCGCTACGGCTTCTTGCTGAACTTCTTGCGGTCCTGGTCCGGCAAGGGCGGCGACATCTACGAGACGGTCGAGAAGACCTTCGGCATCTGCGACGAGCTGGGCTACGAGTCGTTCGACTACGACGCCGACGGGCTCGGCGCCGGCGTGCGCGGCGACGCGCGCGTGATCAACGAGCGGCGAATCGAGATCGGCAAGCGGCCGATCAACGACGAGCCGTTCCGCGGCTCCGGGCCGGTGCATGACCCGGAAGGCGAAATGGTGCAGGAGCGGAAGAACAAGGACTACTTCGCGAACCTGAAGGCGCAGTCATGGTGGGCACTGCGGCTGCGTTTTCAGGCGACGTATCGCGCCGTCGTCGAGGGCAAGCCGTACAACCCCGACGACATCATCTCGATCGATCCTGCGCTCGACGAGCTTTCCGCGTTGACGATGGAGCTGGCACAGCCGACCTACACAGTGAACGGCGTCGGGAAGATCGTTATCGACAAGGCGCCGGACGGCACGAAATCGCCGAACTTGGCTGACGCGGTCATGATCGCGTATCAGCCGGCCGGGCAGGTATTGGACATCTGGACAAAGTTGGGGTCGGCGGGATGAATCGAAAGCAACGCAAGGCCGAGCAGCGGCAATACCGCGCGATGGCTGCGGATTCCGCCAACGCGAAGCGCTGGCTCACACCGGACAGCTTCCAGAACTTCGAGGCGCGCGTCGGGCTCGGCACGCCTAACCAGGCATCAGCCTACCAGTACGGGTTCGACTTCATCTCCCGCAACCGCGTGCAGATGGAGGCGATGTACCGGTCGTCGTGGATCGTCGGCCAGGCCGTCGACGTCGTCGCGGAAGACATGACGCGCATGGGCGTCGAGATCGGTTCGGACATCGATCCCGAGGACAAGGACACGCTGAACCAGGGGTTCGAGAATCTCGCGATCTGGGACAGCTTCTGCGACACGGTGAAATGGGCGCGCCTCTACGGCGGCGCGCTCGCCGTCATGATGATCGACGGCCAGGACGCGTCGAAGCCTCTGCGGCTCGACTCGATCGCCGAGGGGCAGTTCAAGGGCCTCTGCGTGCTCGATCGCTGGCTCGTGCAGCCGACGCTTACGGATCTGGTGCAGGAGCCCGGCCCTGAGCTCGGTATGCCGCGCTACTACGACGTCGTCGCCGACTCGATGGCGCTCCCGCGCCAGCGCATCCACTACAGCCGCGTGCTCCGCTTCGATGGCGTCACGCTGCCGTACTGGCAGCGCATCGCCGAGAACCTCTGGGGGCAGTCCGTCATCGAGCGGCTGATCGACCGACTCGTCGCGTTCGACAGCACGACGATGGGCGCAGCGCAGCTCGTATTCAAGGCGCACCTTCGCACGATGAAGGTCAAGGACCTGCGCAAGATCATCGCGATGGGCGGCCCGGCGCTCGAGGCGCTGCTGAAGAACGTCGACTTCATCCGCCGATTCCAGTCGAACGAAGGGCTGTCGCTGATTGACGCCGACGACGAGATGCAGATCGACCAGTACGGGTTCACCGGTCTGGACGCCGTCCTGCTGCAGTTCGCGCAGCAGCTCGCGGGCGCGTTGCAGATCCCGCTCGTACGTCTGCTCGGACAGTCACCGGCCGGCCTGAACGCCACCGGCGAATCGGACCTGCGCACGTACTACGACAACATCAAGCAGCAGCAGGAGCGCCGGCTGCGCCGCCCGCTGAACGTGTTGTTCGAGGTGATGTTCCGCTCGATCCTCGGAAAAGCGCCTCCGAAGGGCTTCTCGTATGACTTCCGCGCGCTCTGGCAGATGACGGACGAGCAGAAGGCGGCGACGGCGAACACGATCACCGACGCGGTGACGAAGGCAGTCGACGCAGGCCTGATGTCCCCGTCCGGCGGCATGAAGGAGCTGCGCGCATCGGCGCATCGGACCGGCGTGTTCTCGTCGATCACCGACGAGGAAATCAAGCAGGCCGAGGACGAGCCGCCGCCGACAGCCGAGATGGAGCTTCCCACTGATGTTGACGACCCGAACGACGGACCGCAAGCGACGCCGAAATCCGGTGCGCCTAAGCGGTCCGGAGCAGTGGTACAGGACGCAGCTCCGCAAGCTCGCCAAGCAGGTTGGCGACCTAGTCGATGGCTTTCCGCCTGGAGATCCCGCCGCGGCGCCGACGATCGAGCAGCTGCTTAGGCGGTATGCCGAAGCCCTAGCACCTTGGGCCGAGGCGACTGCCGCGCGCATGCTCGCCGACCTGAACAGGCGCGACGAACAGGCGTGGATGCAGAACGCGCAGGACATGTCGCACGCGCTGCGCGACGAGCTGCGGCGCGCGCCGACCGGCGAGACGATGCGGGCGCTGATGGCCGAGCAAGTCGGCCTGATCAAGTCGATCCCGCTGGATGCCGCCGAGCGCGTGCACCGGCTCACGATCGAGGCGCTCGAAGATAGCACGCGTGCGTCTGAGATCTCGAAGATGATCCAGGCCTCCGGAAGCGTTGCGAAAAGCCGAGCTGATCTGATCGCGCGGACGGAGGTCGGCCGTACTGCCACCACCCTCACCGAGGCGCGCGCGCTGCACGTAGGCAGTCCCGGTTACTTTTGGCGCACGTCCGATGATTCTGACGTGCGTGAGGACCACCGCATCCTCGAGGGGCGGTTCATTACGTGGGACAACCCGCCGATCGCTGATCGGCGCACCGGGCGCCGAGCCCATGCCGGCTGTATCTACGGATGCCGGTGCTACCCCGAGGTTGTATTTCCGAAGGACTGACATGCGCTTCTACACGATCCAGAAGCTCGGGCCGAAGCGTTCGCTCACGCCCGAGGGCTTCCTGCTGTGCGAGGACGTTCCCGTCGCGCGCACTGGCGAGATGCTGTACGCAGATGGAGAGGTGCCGATCGAGGCGGGGCCGGATGGCCTGATCCGCATCAGCCGGACGCCGGAAGAGGTGTTCCGCGACGAGACGCTCGCGAGCTGCGCCGGCAAGCCGGTGACGCTCGACCATCCCGACGACTTTGTCACACCCGCGACGTTCTCCGCGCTCGGCAAGGGCGTGATGCTGAACATCCGCCGCGGCGACGGCGTCGAGAACGATCTGATCCTCGCCGACCTGCTGATCACCGCGCAGGACGCGATCGCCGCAGTTCAGGACGAAGAAATCGAAGAGGTCAGCCTCGGATACGAGGCCGACTACGAACAGGTATCACCCGGCCGCGGGGTACAGCGGAACATCGTTGTCAACCACGTAGCCATCGTCCCTCGCGGCCGCTGCGGTCCGCGCTGCGCGATCGGCGATAAGGAACCCGAGATGAAGACGAAAGACAGCAAGCCCCAGCGCCGGCCGGCGTGGCTCGACCGACTGATGAAGTCCATGAAGGCCAAGGACGAAGCCGGCGTCGAGGAAGCGCTCAAGGAAGGCCAGGAAGCCATGGACGAAGAGTCCGAGGAAGAGCGCGAGCGCCGCGAAGCCAGCGAACGCGAAGGACGCACCGGCGACACGGCCGCGATCCTGAAGACGCTGCGATCGCTCGATCGCCGCATGGCGCGCATCGAAGCGCGCGACGCCGACCGCGAGCGCGAAACCGAGGACGAAGACGAGGAAGAGGACGACGAGACGGACACGACAACGGACACCGTCATCGAGGCCGAAACGGCTGGCCGCCTCGATCAGTCCGGAGTCGACCTGTACACCGGCGACTCCGCGCGCCTGATCCCGGCGCGCGCGGAGATCCTCGCGCCGGGCGTGAAGCTCCCGACGCTCGACGGCCTGAAGACGAAGGACCGCGCGGCAGCGCTCTGCCGTTGCCAGCGCAAGGCGCTCGACCAGGCGTACGAGACGGACGCCGGCCGCGCCGCGATCGCGCCGTTCCTCGGCGGCCGCGCTCCGGACTTCGACACCATGCCGGCACGCGTCGTCGACACCATCTTCACCGGCGCGGCCGAGCTGATGCGGGCGAAGAACAACGCCGGCGCCTCGAGCGGAAAGGTCAACACGCGCGATTTCGGCAAGGCCACCACGATCGCCGACATCAACAAGCGCAACGCGGAATTCTGGTCCAAGCGGGCCGGCCAATAAGGAGAGTGCCACATGGGCAACGCAATTCTGTATCGCATGCCTTCGGGCATTCCCGGCGACATCAGCCGGCAGTCGCAGGCCACCGTCGAGACGGGGTTCTTCGATTCGACGAACCCCTTCACGGCATACGGCCTGTTCGGCAAGGTTGTAAGCGGTAAATTCGTGCCGATCGGCGCGGGTGACGTCGCCACGGCCGTCTATGGCCTGCTCGTGCGCCCGTTCCCGACGCAGAGCTCGCAAGATCCCGTCGGCACGTCGACGCCCCCGACCAAAGGGCCGGCCGACATCCTGCGCCGCGGTTACATGACCGTCCAGCTGAACGCAGGCGTCGCCGCGCTCAACGGCCAGGTCTACGTGCGCGTCGCGGCGGCCGCAGCAGGCAAGCCGATCGGTGGCATCGAAGCGGCAGCCGACAGCACGAACACGATCGCCATCGCCGGTGCGACGTTCATGGCGGCGGCCGATGCCGCCGGCAACGTCGAAATCGCCTACAACATCTAAGGGAGCCGACATGACGACTCACAACAAACCGCTGCTCGCCCGCGCGGCGGGCATCGCCATCGTCGGCGCGCCGGCGATCATCCGCGCACGCACGCGCGACGCGCTGATGACGTTCGACGCGGCGACGATCGACAGCACCGGCTCGTTCCTCGTCGGCGAGCTCGAACGGCTCGACCAGACGCTGCACATGCCGCTCGCGTCGGTCACCTGGTCGCGCGACATCGACCTCCGCGAGGACGTGTCGATCGCCGACGAGGTGTCGTCGTTCACGAACTCGACGTTCGCGGCCGCTGGCGGCGCGTCGCCGAACGGCAAGTCATGGATCGGCAAGGATGCGAGTGCGATCGCCGGCCTGTCGCTGGACATCGGCAAGACGCCGAACCCGCTGACCCTCTGGGGCATGCAGATCGGCTGGACGATCCCGGAACTCGAATCCGCGCAGAAGCTCGGCCGCCCGGTCGACCAACAGAAGTTCGAGGGCATGCAGCTGAAGCACAACATGGACGTCGACGAGCAGGTGTACATCGGCGATCCGATCCTCGGCGTGACGGGGCTGGTGAACGCGGCGTCGGTGACCAACGCCAGCAACGCGATCACCGGCAACTGGGGTAGCGCGACGCCGGCGCAGATGCTCGCCGATGTGAATGAGCTGTGCAACAGCGTGTGGGCGGCCTCGGCATACGCCGTGTGCCCGGAGCGCCTGCTGATCGACCCGCTGAACTTCTCGCGCCTGAATTCGGAAATCGTGAGCAGCGCGGGCAACATCAGCATCCTGCAGTTCCTGAAGAACAACTCGCTGTCGAACGCGATCAACGGCCGCCCGCTCGAGATCTATCCGTCGAAGTGGCTCACGAACCGCGGCGCGAGCAACACGAACCGCATGGTCGCGTACACGAAGGACAAGAACCGCGTGCGCTTCCCGCTCGTGCCGCTGCAGCGCACGCCGCTCGAGTACCGCGACATTCGCCAGCTCACGACGTATTTCGGCCGCCTCGGTGTCGTTGAAGTCGTGTATCCGGAAACGATCGGCTACCGCGACGGCGTGTAAGGGGACATCATGGCGAAGACGAAAATCTACGTTTCGAAGGCGTTCAAGCTGCTCGGCGCCGACGGCAAGCACACCGACTTCCCGGTCGGCATGCACACGGTCGACGAGGCCGTCGCCGAAAACTGGTACGTGAAGCACCACCTCGGCGACCCGGGCGACGCGCCGGCGGCGGCCGGCGGCGACATGTCCGCTGCGCTCGCGGCGGCGCGCGCCGAGCTCGAAGCCGAGGGCGGCCGGCTGGCCGAGCAGCGCGCCGAGCTCGATGCGATGTCGAAGGGCATCGACGCACGTGCTGCCGAGCTCGACGCGCGAGAGGGCTCGATCGCCGCGCGCGAACTGGAGCACGCCTCGAACGTTGCGGCGTTCGAGGCTGCCCAGGCGGCGGCTGCCGAGGCTGCGTCGCAGAAGACGAGCGGCAGCCAGAAGCAGGGCGGCAAGCAGGCATAATGGCCGAAGGCGGGGCGCCACTGGCGCGCCCGCCATTTCCAACCGAAGGTGACCCGTGGACATTGCTCAGTTCCGCCAGACGTTTCCCGAATTCGAGAATTCGACGCTGTATCCCGATGCGGTCATCCAGATCTGGATGACCGTGTCCGTGTCGCTCGTGAATCCGGAGCGCTGGCAGGAGCTGACCGACATCGGCATCGGGCTCTGTACCGCTCACCATGTCGCGCTGTCGATGCGCGACCAGAACGCGGCAGCCGTCGGCGCGGTGCCCGGCCAGGTGACCGGGCCGCAGTCGGCGAAATCCGTCGACAAGGTCAGCGCCAGCTACGACACGGCGGCCGTCGCCATCAAGGACGGTGGGTTCTGGAACAGCACGATGTACGGAATCCGCTATCTCAGCCTCGCGATGATGATGGGCGCGGGCGGCATGCAGTTGTAGCGCCGCCACTGCCCATCGGGAGAACCCCATGGGCAGCATGAAGGTAGACCGCCTCGATGAGGTGCTGAAGTCGATCGCCGGTCTCGTGAAGCAGGAAGTGCTCGTCGGCGTGCCCGACAGCACGGGCGGCCGCAAGGACGACGGCGAGCCGCTCAGCAACGCCGAGATCGGCTACATCCAGGAGACTGGATCCCCCGCAAACAATATCCCCGCGCGCCCGCACCTCGTGCCCGGCGTGCAGGACGCGCGGCCGAAGTTCGAGCCGCAACTGCAGAAAGGCGTCGAAGCGGCGCTCGACGGTGACCTCGAGCAGGTTCAGCGCCGGCTCAACATGGCCGGCATCGCGGCGCAGAACTCCGTGCGCGCGAAGGTCAACAGCAACATCGCCCCCGAACTGGCTGAATCGACGCTCGAAGCGCGGCGCCGGCGCGGCGTCACGCGCGAGAACACGCTGGTCGACACCGGCCAGTACCGAAATTCGATCACGTACGTGATCCGCAAGAAGGGGTAGCGCATGGCTTTCCTCGACGTCACCGAAGTCCTGCTCGATCCCGATTTCATGGATACCGGCCTGATCTGCAACCGCATGGCGCAGGTCGTCGACACGCATGGGCGCGGCCAGAACACGCCGACGGCAACGCCATTCTCCGCCGTCGTGACGAGCGACAAGGGCGACATCATGCACCGGAATGCCGATGGCAGCCGAATCATCGGCTCGATCACGCTTCACACGATGTTTCGCCTGATGGACGGCAGTCCCGGGCAGGACGCCGACGAAGTGATCTGGGCCGGCCGCACCTACACCGTCGTCAACGTGAACGACTACTCGCATTTCGGGCGCGGCTTCGTCTGCGCGACCTGCGACCTGAAACCTCTTTCCGGATAACCCCATGACCGACAGCTCGACCGGCGGATACCTGGCGCCAGCCGTCGATACGCCGCCGGACGAGGACGATGCCCTCGACGACCTCGTGCACGACTTGGTCGCGGGCATCACGGCGCTGGCGCAGGACCTCGTGCGACCGCGCTGGCAGCCGGTCGTCGCGAAGCAACCCGAGCCGAGCGTCAATTGGTGCGCCTTCGGCATCCAGACGCAGACACCTGACGCGAGCCCGGCGATCGTGCACAACGGCGCGAACGAGGGCAGCGACACCTACATCCGCCATCAGGATCTCGACGTGCTCTGCACGTTCTACGGCCCGCAGGCCAAGGGCTACGCGCAGCGCCTCGCCGACGGTCTATCGCTCCCGCAGAACCGCGAGCAGCTCCAGCTGCTCGACATGGCATTCGTGGGCGTTTCCGAGATCCGAGCAGCACCGGACCTGGTCAACCAGCAATGGGTGCGACGGTACGACATGTCCGTGAAGCTGCGCCGCAAGGTCACGCGCACCTACGCGGTCCTGAACCTGAAGTCCGTGCAGGCGTCGACGACGACAGACGCGTCGCCGCCGGTCACATCCACCATAAACGTCAACCTGTAGGGGATCAGCATGTCCAACGGACTGCCGGTATCGCGCCGCATCAACGTGACGCTCAGCCTCGCTGCGCTCGCGGCGCAGGGCGCGAACCTGAACACCGCGCTCATTCTGGGCGCATCGACGGTGATCGACACGAACGAGCGGATGCGCCCGTACGCCGGAATCACCGACGTGGCTGCGGACTACGGCACCGCGTCGCCGGAATACCTCGCTGCCGCGCTGTACTTCGGTCAGACGCCAAAGCCGCAGAGCGTGTGCATCGGCCGCTGGGCGAAAACGGCGACGTCAGGCTCGCTGCGCGGCGGGGTGCTGTCGGCGGCGCAGCAGGCGCTCGCGCAGTGGCAGGCGATCACGAATGGCGCGTTCAACATCACGATCGACGGCACCGCGCGCAACGTATCCGCGCTGAACTTCTCGTCGGCCTCGAACCTGAACGGCGTGGCCTCGATCGTGCAGGCGGCGCTCGCGTCGTATGCGACGGTCGTATGGACCGGCAGTCAGTTCCAGGTGACGAGCAAGTCCAGCGGAATCGGCGCGGCAGCCAGCGGCACGATCACTCTGACGGCGAACCCGGCCGCGAACGATACGGTCACCATCAACGGTACGGCCGTGACGTTCGTCGCTTCCGCGCCGACCGGCAGCCAGGTGCTGATCGGCGCCAACGCCGCGGCCACCGCGGCCAACCTGCAGGCGTTCCTCGCCGCTTCGACGGATACCAACCTGTCGCAATGCAGCTACGCGACGGCCGGCGCCGTCACGACTGTGACCGCGATCGCTGTGGGCAACGCCGGCAACGCGATCACGCTCGCGAAGTCGAGCACCGCCATCACGCTGTCGGGCGCCACGCTCGCCGGCGGTGTCGCGGCGTCGACGGTCAGCTATGCGACCGCGCCCGGCGCCGGCACCGACGTTTCCGCGATGCTCGGCCTGACGAGCACGCTCGCATCGGCACCGGTGAACGGCATTTCGGCCGAGCAACCGACGGACGCGGTGGCTATCTTCCTCGACCGCTTCGCGAACAAGTTCCTCGGGATCGAGTTCGCGGACACCGCGGTGACGGACGACCAGCACGTCGCGGTTGCGGCGATGATCGAGGCCGACCAGGCGCACATCTACGGGATCACGACCCAGAACCCGCAGGCGCTGGACTCGACGGTGACCACTGACCTGGCGAGCCGCCTGAAGGCGCTCAACTACCAGTACTCGGTGATCCAGTACTCGAGCGCGAGCCCGTACGCGATCAGCTCGTTCCTCGGCCGTCTGCTGACCGTCGATTTCAACGGCAACAGCACGACGATCACGATGGACTACAAGCAGGAGCCGGGCATCGTCGCCGAAACGCTGTCGACGTCGCAGGCCAACGCGCTGCAGGCGAAGAACTGCAACGTCTTCGCGGCGTACCAGAACAACACCGCGATCGTGCAGTACGGCGTGACGCCGAGTGGCATCTTCGTCGATTCGATCTACAACGCGATCTGGTTCAAGAACGCGGTCCAGACGGCGGTCTACAACCTGCAGTACCAGAGCCCGACGAAGATCCCGCAGACGGACGCGGGCAACGCGCTGATCGCCGGCGCGATCTCGTCGGTGTGCGACCAGGCCGTGACGAACGGCTACCTCGCGCCGGGCGTCTGGAACTCCGCCGGCTTCGGCGCCATCGTGCAGGGGCAGACGCTGTCGAAGGGCTACTACGTGTATGCACCGCCGATCTCGTCGCAATCGCAGGCGGACCGCGAGGCCCGCAAGTCCGTGTCGTTCCAGGTCGCAGCGAAGGAGGCGGGCGCGATCGGCGACGTCGATATCGCGCTCACCGTCAACCGGTAAAGGAAGAAAAACACCATGAGCACCTACAGCTTTGTGGACGTCACGGCGACGATTGTCGGGCCGACGGGCGTCTTCTCGCTCGGCTACGGCGAAGCCACGGCCGAGGAAGGCATCGTGATCACGCGCGCCGGCGACAAGAACACGATGACCATCGGTTCGGACGGCGAAGGCATGCACAGCCTGCATGCCGACAAGTCCGGCCAGGTGACACTGCGTTACCTGAAGACCGCGCCCGTCAATGCCAAGCTGATGGCGATGTACGACGCGCAGTCGCTATCGAGCGCCCTCTGGGGCAAGAACCTGATCGAGGTCTCGCAGACGGCGGCCGGTGACGTCATCACGGCGCGCAGCTGCGCGTTCAAGAAGGCGCCGGACCTGAAGTATGCGAAGGACGGCGACATCGTCGAGTGGATCTTCGACTCGATCAAGATCGACAGCCTGCTCGGGACGTACTGACCATGGCGACCGAAATCCAACTGGGCAGCAAGCGGTACCAGATCGGGCGCTTGAACGCGATGCAGCAGTTCCACGTGAGCCGGCGCATCGCGCCGATCATCCCGTCGATGATCCCGGTCCTGATGAAGTTCTATGCGGAGATCGAGCGCACGCGCAACGTGACCGCGAATGCGGCCCTTGCCGCGCTCGCGGCCGAAGCTGGCGGAGCTGGGGCCGCAACCGAACAGCGTGACGTGCTGGGCCTGGTCGACTCGATCGCACCGGTGCTGCAGCCGTTCGCCGATGCGCTCGCCGGCCTGAAGGACGAAGACGCCGAGTATGTGTTCGGCACGTGCCTGTCGGTGGTCGAGCGCCAGCATCAGAACGGCTGGGCGAAGGTCTGGTCGGCTGCCCATAAGACGTCGCTGTTCGACGATATGGACATGGGGTCCATGCTGCCGCTGGTCGTGCGCGTCGTGGTCGAGAACCTCGGCCCTTTTATCAACGGGCTGCTTACCAGCCAAGCGAGCAGCCCGGCGGCGACTACGGCTGGTTGAAGTCGCTGCCCGGCGGCGAGGACTGGCTGCTCGCGCCCGTGCACGCGCAGATGTGCCGGTTCGAGTCCTTGAAGGACGGGACGCTTGACCTGGCCGATGTCGCGCTGATGAACGATTCACTCACCGTCCGGGCAGACAACGAAGCGGCTTGGCGCCGCAGACAGGAAAGAGAAAATGGCTGAATCGGTCGTCATCCGCGAGTTCCTGGTCGCTCTCGGCTTCAAGGTCGACGAGAAGGGCCTGAAGAACTTCACGGAAGGCGTCGAGGGGGCAACGAAGGGCGTCACGCGCCTGATCACCACGATCTCCGGCGCCGCGCTCACGCTCGGCGCGGGCGTGTCCGCGTTCGCGTCGAAGCTCGAACGGCTGTACTTCGTGTCGCAGCGCACGGGTGCCGCGGCGACGAGCCTGCGCGCGTTCGACTTCGCCGCGCGCAACCTCGGCGTCTCGACGGATGCTGCGTTCGGCACGATCGAGAACCTCGCGCGCTTCCTGCGCAACAATCCGACAGGGGAGAGCTACCTCGCGAGCCTCGGCGTGCAGACGCGTAACGCCAACGGCGAGCTGCGCGATACGGTCGACATTATGTCGGATCTCGGCGGCGCGCTCGCCAAGATGCCGACGTATCGCGCGGCGCAGTACGCGAACATCTTCGGGATCGACGAGAACCTGATGCTCGCGATGCGCAACGGAGACTTCGAGAAGTTCCTGAAGCAATATCGCGAGATGTCGGCGACGACCGGCCTCGACAAGGCGGCCGACGATTCGCATCAGTTCATGGTGCGGCTGCGCGAGATCGGGACGACGTTCGAGAACCTTGGCATCCGCATCGAAGGCGTGATGCTGCAGAAGATCGGGCCACAGCTCGATCACTTCCAGAAGTGGATGGACGACCATGGCGAGGAAATCGCGCGCCGGATCGGCGACATCGCGAGCGCCTTCGTCAACGCGGCAGCCGCCATGGGACCGCCGCTGAAGTGGCTCGCCGACCAGTTCCTCGAGCTGGACAAGGCGACGGACGGATGGTCGACGAAACTGCTGCTGATGGTCGGTATCTTCAAGGTGCTGGGCGGCTTCCAGATCATCGGTGGCATCTGGAAGATGGTCGCGGCGCTGCGCGCGATGGGCGCCGCTACGACTGCCGCGTCGACGGCTGGCGCGGCCGCAGGCGGAGCCGGGTTGCTCGGCCGGCTGCTTCCTTTCGCATTGCGCCTCGGCGGTGGACTTGGGCTGCTGCTGCATAGCGGCGACTTGAACAGCGGCGAGGAAGAGGAGTTGCGCCGGCGCCAGGCGCTCGGGCCGACGATCGATGGGCAGCAGCCAAGCGACACTCAGGGAGCGCCGTCGACCGCAACTCCGGCGGCGCCGGCGCGCGGCCAGCCCGGGCCGGCGGCCGCGAACAGCGGCAGCAATCTGTCGGCACCAGGTTTCATCGATCGCGTGCGCGCCGCGATCGCCGCGGCGAAGGAGTCGGAGCGCAAGTATGGTGTGCCCTGGCTCGTGACATTCGCGCAATGGGCTCTCGAGAGCGGGTTCGGCAGTAGTGGCCTGTCGAAGCGGAGCAACAACCCGTTCGGTATGCAGGCGGCGAAGGGGCAGGACTTCGTATGGGGCCTTGATCATCGCGCCGACGGCACGCCGTACCAGGCGAAGTTCCGGCGGTTCAAGTCGCTCGAAGATGCCTTCGATGCGCATGCGCAGCTGCTGGTGAAGGGGAAGCCGTACGCGAACGCTCGGAAGGTAATGGGCAATGCGTTTTCGTTCGCCGACGCGCTGACCGGCGTCTACGCCGAGGACCGCAACTACGGCACGAAGCTCAAGAAGATCATGTCGAACGCGCTGCAAAATCCCGAGTGGCTCGCGCCGTCGGCCGGGCCGTCCGGCGCGTCGAATCACGTCGAGATCAACCAGGACGTCAAGATCCAGGTGAACGGGTCGAGTGATCCTGATTCGACCGCGCGCTCGGTGGCGCGCGAGCAGAAGGGCGTCGCCGACGCCACGGTGCGGAACATGAAGGGGGCGATGACGTGAGCACGCTTTCCGACATCCTCGATGTCACGCTGGTCGGCAGCAAGAAGATCGGCACCGTGACGATCGCGGCCGCGATCGAGGAGGTGTACAGCGATGAGGTGGTCGTTACCGAGCATCCCGTAGAAACCGGCGCGCCGGTGAACGACCACGCGTACATGCGGCCGCGCGAAATCCTGATGAAGTGCGGATGGAGCAATGCCGATTACGAAGCGCTGCTCGGCGCTGCGGTCGTATCGTTCGATGACACCGGCGCTAACACGATGGCGACCGGAACGTACGTCGATGCGGTCTACAGCCAGTTGCTGCAGATCCAGAGCATTCGGCTTCCAATCGACGTCGTTTCGACGCGCCGCAAGTACTCGAACATGCTGATCACCGGACTGTCGGTCGTCACCGACCAGAAGTCCGGCTCGGCGCTGATGCTCACCGCATCGCTGAAGCAGGTCATCATCGTGAGCACGCAGGCGACGAAGCTACCGCCACGCGCGAACCAGGCGAACCCGGCCGCGACTGCCGAGACGCAGAACGCGGGAGTGAAGTCGGCCATGCCGGCGACGCCGGCGCCAGGCGGCTCGGTTCCTCCGACGAGCATGTGATGTCGAATTTCTACGAAATCCCGCTGACGCCCGACCCACAGACGTTCACCATCACGCTGAGCGGCGTCATATATCGGCTGACAGTGCAGTATCGTGCGGCTGGCGGCACGGGCTGGATCCTCGATATTGCCGACGCAAGCGGCAACGCGCTTGTGAATGGCGTTCCGCTTGTGACCGGCGTCGATCTGCTTGGCCAGTACGCATATCTCGGCTTCGGTGGCCGTCTATGGGTGCAAGGTGCCGCGAGCCCGGACGATGTCCCGACGTTCGACGACCTAGGCATTGGATCTCATGTTTTCTGGGTGACAGACTGATGGCAACGCAATTCGGCCGCAAGGTCTCGCTGATCATTGGGCCGGACTCCGGCGACGCGCTCGACCTGTCCGGCCTGCGCATCGTATTCCGCGTGCAGCGTGGCGACCTCCAAACGCCGAACTCGGCACGGATCCGCGTATACAACGTGTCCGACAATACCGCGCAGCGTGCGGCCGCAGAATTCACACGCGTGGTGCTCCAGGCCGGTTACGAGGGCAACTACGGGATTATTTTCGACGGCTCGATCATCCAGGTGCGGCGCGGGCGCGAGAGCCCGACCGACACTTATATCGACATCACCGCCGCTGATGGCGATATGGCGTACAACTTCGCCGTGGTCAATACGACACTTGCGGCAGGGGCGACGCATGCTGATGTCGTCGACGCATGCCTGAAGGCGATGGGGAAGTACGGTGTGACCGCTGGCTATATCGCGGACCTGCCGTCTAACCCGATGCCGCGTGGCCAGGTGCTATTCGGCATGGCCCGCGATCACCTCGAAACCGTCGCGCGCTCGACGCAGACCCTCTGGTCGATTCAGGACGGCCAACTGCAGATCGTGCCCGAGACATCGTACGTGCCTGGGGAGATTCCAGTAATCAATGCGAGATCCGGAATGGTTGGGCTGCCGGAGCAGACGCAGAACGGTATCACCGTGCGCATGCTGCTCAACCCGGGCATCAAGATCGGCCGGCTGATCCAGCTCGACAACTCGGGAATCCAGCGGTATGAGTTCGGCATTAGCGTCCCTCAACAGAAGGACAACGGAGCCATCGCGCAGCAAAACCAGCTCAACGGAAAGATCGATGGCGACGGTTTCTACTACGTGATGTCGAATGAATTCTGGGGCGATACTCGCGGAAATGACTGGTACAACGAGGTAATTTGCTTGTCTGTCGATGCAACTCCCGGTCTGGATTTGACGACCAAGGCCAGCGGTATTGCTGCGCCGGCCCCGGCGAAGCTGGGAGTAATTAACCCATACGGTTAATTCGATTCTGTTATTTCCCGCAATTTTTGCTTTGTCATCAGGTGGCCGGTTACCAAGGCTTCTGAGCGGTCTGGAGACAAGTTGAGCGTGATGATAGAGAAATCGGGGAACGTGTCGTATTGCGTCTGGCCACGGAATAGGAATAGCGATACGACCTTGTTGTCGATCGTTCGCCAGTAGCAGCCTGAATAGGTTCCGAGCCCCGGAACTTTGCGCTCCATATATCGCATGCTCTTCGCCTTTTCAAGCGGGAGTTGGCAACTTCTGTTCGGGTAGTACGTGTAGAGCAGGGCCGATGCTGGGACAGTTTGGCCGATGTGATATTGGTTGGTCGTATAACTGAATATCGGCTCGGCTTTTTGTGATGATTTTCCGCCTTTCCGTAAACTCATGAACCGCGCCGAATCTGGGCCACATGGGTTATATGTGTTCTTGCTGTCGATAAAACACCATCCGCCCGCGAACAACTGGGATTCGAGATTTTGTGCTGTTTCGCACGACTTCTGGCTCTCGAAATCGTCGATGCGTGCTTTGTTGCACGTCTGTTGAGCTGCGATGAGATCGTTGATCAATGCCTTTCCCTGATCGATCGACAGGTCTGCGGCTGCCGCGACGGGCGATATCAGCGCGAGCACGTACAAAATCTTTTTCATTCTTATTCCCCGATGGATAGAAAAGAGCGAGTCGACGACGAGCTGGCGTCGCTACGCGCGGCGCTTCGCGGTTGGCAGGTCGGCATGTGGACGGCGCTGCCCGGCGTGATCGAGTCGTTCGATAACGTCGCACTGACGTGCGTCGTGCAGCCGGCAATCAAGATCCCGGTGCGTGCCAATGATGGCACGGTCACAACCGCGGCACTGCCGCCGGTCGTCGACTGCCCGGTGCAGTTCCCGTCTGGCGGGAATTGTACGCTGACCTTTCCGGTGGCTCCGGGCGACGAATGCCTGCTCGTGTTCGCGTCGCGCAGCGTCGACTCCTGGTGGCAGTCGGGCGGGGTGCAGGAGCAGGCCGCGCTGCGCATGCACGACCTATCCGACGGGTTCGCGTTGCTCGGCTTCAGGTCGCGGCCGCGCGCGCTCGCCGGCGTTAGCTCGACGTCGACGCAGCTGCGCAGCGACGACGGTTCGACGTACATCGACCTGAACCCGACGCTTCAGAAGGTCAGGATCGTCGCGCCCGGCGGCTTCGACGTCGTCGCGCCGCTCTCGACGTTCTCGGCCGCCGTGACGATCACGGGTCTCCTGACCTTCGTTGGCGGCATGGTGGGCAGTGCGGCCAGCGGCGCGGCTGCGGTGTTCAACGGCATCCTCAACGTGATCGGCCAGATCACGGCGAACGGCAAGCGCGTCGACGACACGCACACCCACCGAGAGAACGGCGCGGGCAGCAATACGAGCCCGCCTAACTGAGGATTCCCATGCGATACCGAAAACTCGACGCTGATGGCGACTTCGTCTTCGGCGGGTCGGCGAACGACTTCCTCGTGAACTCGCCGGCCGCCGTCGCGCAGGCCGTGATCACGCGCCTGCGGCTGCATCGCGGCGAGTGGTTCCTCGATACGACGGTCGGCATGCCGTGGGAAACCGCCGTGATCGGCAAGAACACGCAGGGCACTGCGGACGCGGCGATCCGCGCGTGCATCCTCGGCACGACTGGCGTCACGGAGATCACCGCGTATGCGAGCTCGCTCGACAGCGACACCCGGAAGCTGACCGTCACCGCGACGATCACGACGATCTACGGCACCACTACCATCGAGACCACCCTGTGACGACGACGCTCACCACTGTCGCGCCGACGATCGACGCGAACGGCATCACCGCGCCGACCTACGCGGATATATACGCGTACCTTCAGGCGCAGTACCAGTCGATCTATGGGACGGACGTCTACATTGATCCGGATAGCCAGGACGGCCAGCTGCTCGCCGTGTTCGCGCAGGCGATCGCGGACTGCAATTCGGTCACGATCGGCGTCTACAACTCATTCAGCCCGGCGAAGGCGGTCGGTGCCGCGCTGTCGAGCAACGTGAAGATCAACGGCATCCAGCGTGAAGCACCTTCGTACTCGAGCGCTGACCTGACGGTGGGCGGCCAGGCAGGCACAACGATCTCGAACGGTATCGCGAAGGACGGCAACAACTACCAGTGGGCGCTACCGGCGACGGTCACGATTCCGCCGGCCGGCGAGATCACGGTAACGGCGACCTGCACGACGATCGGCGCGATTGCGGCGCCGGCCGGCACGATCAACCAGATCGGCACGCCGACGCGCGGCTGGCAGTCGGTCACGAACGCATCTGACGCGTCCCTCGGAGCGCCGGTCGAAACTGACGCAGCGCTGCGCGCGCGGCAGACGGTTTCTACGGCGCTGCCGTCGCAGACCGTGCTCGACGGGATCGTCGGGGCAGTCGCGAACCTTCCCGGCGTGACGCGCTACGCGCCCTATGAGAACGACACGAGCGCAACCGACGCGAACGGCATCCCGTCACACTCGATTTCGCTGGTCATCGAGGGTGGGGACGCAACGGCAATCGCGAACGCGATCGCGGTGAAGAAGACGCCCGGCGGCGGCACGTTCGGCACGACGACGATCGTCACGACCAACCGATACGGGATGCCGGTACCGATTCACTTCTTTCGGCCAACCGATGCACCTGTCTCGGCCGTCGTGGCGATCCGCGTGCTGACCGGGTACACCAGCTCGACCGGCGCAGCGCTGCAGGCCGCCGTCGCGGCGTACATCAACGGCGTTGCGATCGGTGGCGGCGCCGCGCAGGCAGTCGAGTGGGACGACTGTATCGCGGCAGCGAAGTCGATCCCCGGCGCAGCCACGTTCAAGATCGTCAGCCTGGTGCTGACCGGTCCGCGGGGCGCCGGCTCACCGGACGTGGCACTGCTATTCAACGAGTCGGCGTCGTGCACGGCTGACCAGGTGACGATCACGACGGGGTGAGCATGGCCGAACTGAACGATTACACGGCGCTGATCACGTCCGAGCATAGCGACAAGCCGAAGTTCATGGCGGTGGTCGAAATGCTGTCCGCGCCGCTCGTCGACCTGATGAACGTGCTCGGCGGCATGCCGTCGCTGTTCGACCTAGATGTCGCGGTAGGCGATCAGCTCGACGTGCTGGGGCAGTGGATCGGGTTGAGCCGTTACGTCAGCACGCCGTTGACAGGCGTCTACTTTTCGTTCGACGTCGGTGGTCTCGGCTTCGATCAGGGTGTTTGGAAGGGGCCGTTTGACCCGGATACAGGCCTCGTCTCGCTCGACGACGACACGTATCGCATGACGCTGCGCGCGAAGATCGCGGCGAACCGATGGGATAGTACGCCGGAAGCGGCGGCCGACATCCTCGATTCGCTCGCACCCGCCGGCACGCTGGTGTTCCTCGAAGATCCGTGCGACATGTCGATCACGATCGGCATTGCTGGGAAGCAGCCGCCCGCGCTGTACATCGCGCTGCTGAAGAATGGATTCCTGTCGCTGAAGCCCGAGGCCGTGCGCGTAAACTATGCGGTGACGTCCGTCGACGGTGCACCGATCTTCGGCTTCGACATGGACAACCAGTACGTCGCCGGTTTCGACGCCGGCGCGTGGTCGGCCGAAACCCTCGCGGCCCCCAACGAGCTCGACTACACCTTCGCACTCGACAACTCGACGCTGTCGTAAGCGTCGTCTCGCATTCCCCCTTCGGAGTTTCCGTGGCCATTCAAAACGACTTCTTGCCGTTCGCGGTAGGCGCGGGCGCGAACGTGCTCACGCAATCCGCCTATGCCGCATTGTCGGCGATCGAAAGCGGCTATCAAGCCGGCACAGCGCAGTCCGCGGCGTGTAACAAGACCTGGCGGCAGAGCAGCATCATGACTGCGGTGATCGCGCAGTTCGTCGTCGCCCAGACCGGGCAGGCCGCTGTCGACGACGGCACGACCGCCGCGTTGCTCGCCAACTTCACCCAGGCCGTGAGCGCGGCGTCGCGTAACTCGGTGGTGCTCGTCGACACGGGCAGCGCGAACGCATACGCGGCTGCGAATGGCGCGCCGTTCACGGCCCTTCCGACTACCACGGGCATCGCGCAGACCTTCAGCGTCGCGCACGCGAACACTGGTGCATCGACGTATGCGCCGGACGGACTTCCGGCTGCACCGATCTTCGGGGAGGGCGGTGTGGCGTTACAGGGCGGCGAGTTGGTCGCCGGCGGCATCGCGACCCTGATGTCCTATGTCGGCCCGCTCATCAACGGCGGCTCGTTGTGCTGGGTGCTGGTGAACACAGTTGGAGGGGCGTCACCGGTCGCTCCCGCATCGAAGAGCTGCCATGCAGCGCAGCTCGGGCAGGTCCAGCAGTCCCAGATCTGCCGGACAGTCCAGAAAGCGGCAAATTACGCGGTGCAGGCATCCGACGCCGGGACGATGTTTTATGCAGGCGCGGCGCTCACGTATCAGCTTCCGAGCGCCGCCGCCACGGCGGGCATGGTGTTCGGCTTTATGAACCAAGCCGGCTTTGTGCCGACGGTTCAGACGTCGGTTTCGGGACAGCTGATCCAGGGGGAAAATCTCTCCGGCGCGACTTCCATCGTGCTGAGCAAGCAGGGCGGGGCCCTCATCGTCATGTCCGACGGCGCGAACTACATCGTCCTGTCGGCGTCTCCGGCGATCTGGTCCCCGAAAGTCGCGCCGGTCTATAACAGCACGTCGATCAATTCGCCTGCTGCCAGCACGACGTACACGACGACGGTCAGCTTTACGGCGCCCTGTCCAGGAAGTGTCGCAGCGATGGGCTCGTTGAACGCATCAGGGACTTCGGCGTCTGTACTGAACGCTTCCCTGATGATCAATGGATCGAGTGTCTCCGGCGATTCCACCCTTTCATCCCAGACGCATATGGGTGTCTTACCGATTCTCGCAGGGCAGACCGTAACGGTGACCATGCAGGTGGCGACGCAGTCGACCGCCCCCGGTATCGCGCTCGGGATGCACGTGCTGGCGATCTTTTCTCCGAATCCCTGATAGAGGGCTGATTCATGGACTTCGAATACTACGTTTTCGCCGACGCCTCGGGGAATATTACCGGCTCCGGAGCGACCCGGGATGGAACAATTCCGGAGGGCGCCATTGCCTGTACGAAGGACCAGGCGTCCGATCCGTCAGCCTATTCGGTAAGCGGCGGCAGTGTGGTGACGCCGAGCGGCGCGCAACGGTTGAAGCAGGCGCAGGATGCGCAGCTCACCATTGTTGCTGCGTCGTACACCGACGCAATCATGCAGCCCGTATCGTTCAAAACTGCGGGCGGCATCACTGACACGTTCCAGGCGGATCCAGGCAGCCAGACGGTGCTGATGCAGACCACGCAGGGCTATTCAATCGCCGGAGGTGTGCCCGATGGTTTCTTCTGGGTGGCCGCGGACAACACCCATGTACCTTTCACTCTCGCAGATCTCGAAGGGTTGTATCAGGCGATGTTGGCCCGCGGCTGGGCAGCTTTCCAGCATAAGCAAGCCCTGAAAGATCAAATCAATGCGGCGACGACCATCGAAGCTGTTCAGGCAATCACCTGGTGATCGATCCATGAAAACACGCCTCTCCCGACTCATCGGATGCGCGCTGATCTGCGCGGCAGCGGCTTGGAATGTGGCCGTTGCCCAGTTCGTGCCCGGTCAGATATTGAGCGCGCAGCAGCTCAACACCGCTTTCTCGAGTGTATTGCCTATTTCAGGCGGTACGCTTGCTGGACCGTTGACCGTTCCGTCGTTGACCGCCGGCAGCGCCAACATTTCGGGCGGCACGATCACCGGTTTGTCCGCGCCGCTTCCTGTCGCGTCGGGAGGTACCGGCACTGCGATGGCTACCGGATCGGGCGCTGTGGTGCTGGCGAACTCGCCGGCGATCGCGAATGGCCTGAGCGTCTCGAACGGCAGTGACGTCATCACGGTGAACAATAACGCGAACAACGTTCTCGTGCTTAGCGGTACTGGTACAAGCACCGCAAAGTCCATCGCGGTGACGTCGCTCGGTGGCCTCATCGCCTCATCCACTACCAATGTGGGAGACGGTGTTGCACTCAAATCGGACTACTACAATACGGCGGTGATTCAGGGGCTCAATTCGAGCGGCACAGCAGGCTACGACACGAACCTGACGCTGTACCGGCCGGCCAGCACGAACAATGCATTTCTCGGTGTGACAATGTCGGCGAACCCTGCCGCCGAGCAGCATCTGTGGATGGGGACCGACTACACGAACAACCGGTACGTGTTCACGCAGACGGTGACTGGGTCAGGCGCATATCTGCCTACCATGTTCCGCAACGGACAGGCTGACGCGTTCAGCATCGGCTCTGGGACGACGCCGCCGATCACGTTCTACGGCGGTGGCGTGGTGCTCGCGGGCACGGAAGGAAATCAGGTTACGTGGGCGCTTGGTGGCCAAATCTGGTCATGGAATATGGCTCCTGGCGGCAATCTTTATGTGCACGATGGTACCAACAACAAATTCCCACTCGCGATTGTTCCCAACTCAACCGCTGCGCTCAAAATCAACGCTACGTCGTCGACGTTCACCGGTGGACTCGATTCGACTGCCATTGGCCCGAACACGCCGAGCACTGGCGCGTTCACGACGCTATCGGCGTCGAGCACAGTGAGCGGTGCGGGATTCACGAGCTACCTCGCGTCACCTCCGGCGATCGGTGGCACAGCAGCCAACGCTGGCTCCTTCACGAACCTGTCGTCGTCCGGGACCGTAAGCGGGACAGGTTTCTCGAGCTATCTGGCTTCGCCTCCGCCCATCGGCGCAACGACGGCGAATACGGGGCGCTTCTCGACGCTCTCGTCGACCGGCACCGGCGCGATGCCGATGTACAGCACGACCGGTACCGGCGTGAACGCGCCGCACATGGTTCAAGGCACCGTCGCGCTGTCGTCTGGCTCGGCTACGGTCACGCTCAGCGGATCGGCGGCGTTCTCTTCCTCCTCGACCTATACCTGCACCGCGAACGATACGACCGCCGCGAATGCGGTGAAAGTCAGCCAGGGCTCCGGCACGTCGATCACGTTCACGGGCACCGGCACCGACTCCGTGCAGTTTCTCTGCGCGGGCAGCTGATCGAATTCGCACAAAACCATGCATAGCCGCCCACTGGGTGGCTTTTTCATTTCCGGGGGATGAATGATCGACAACGCATCGGCGCCGGCGAGGGTCGAGGAACGGCTGCGCGCGGGTGACCGCCGCTTCTCGAAGCTGGAGCAACGAATCGACGCAAGCGACGCGGCGGTGAAGGCCCACCTTCAGCGGCAGGACGAAAAGATCGATGCCATCGTGGCGTCGGTTTCCTTGATCCAGACGAACACGCAATCGATGGTCGATACGTGGGAGGGAGGCGCGCGCGCGGTACGTGCATTGTGCCGCCTTGCCGATGCGTGGCGTTTCCTTGTCCGGCACGTCGCCGGCCCGACGATCGCGTTCGGCACGGTCGGCGTGATCGTCTTTCGCTACATGCGACACGAACCCATCCCCGACTGGGCGAACGCGGTCGTGAAATTGCTTCTGGGATGACCATGACACCACAAACCCTTTCCGCGGCGCTGCAGATGCCTCTCTCGCGCGCCACGCCGTGGGCCGACCCACTGTCGGCAGCCATGGCGCTGTATGCGATCGACTCGCCAGCGCGGCAGGCCGCGTTTCTTGCGCAGTGCGGCCATGAGACTGGCGGTTTCCAGTGGCTCCGCGAGATCTGGGGGCCGACGGCCGCGCAGCGCGCGTACGAGCCGCCGGCGGCGAAGGCGGCCGAGCTGGGCAACACGCAGGCCGGCGACGGTTTTCGGTACCGCGGCGGCGGCCTGCTGCAGATCACCGGGCGCTACAACTTCCGTGAGATGGGCCAGAAGATCGGTGTAGACCTGGAGGGCAATCCGGACCTGATCACGCAGCCGTCCACGGCGGCGCATGCCTCGGCGCAGTTCTGGGCCGACCACGCGCTCAGCGCATTTGCTGATGCTGGCGACTTCCTCGCGATCAGTCGCGCGATCAACCTCGGCAATCCGCGCTCGGCGGCAACACCGAATGGCATGCCGGACCGCCTGGCGCTCTGGGATTCCTGCAAGAAGGCGCTAGGCGTGGCCTGACGCGCCAGTTTTCGATTTTTCTAAATTTCGCAATCCAGCCCGGCCGCGCGCCGGGCTTTTTCATTTTCGGACCAGACATGACCCGATGCAGCCATGACGTTGCGCTCGAGCAGCGCTGCGAGAAGTGCACGGCCGAGGGCCTCGCCGGCCTGCCGAAGATCGCCGGTGAGCATGCCGTGCGCGTGACTGACGTCGAAATCGAGTACTACCCGGATCACCCGCCGCGCACCGAGTCGGCGACGTTCCGGCATACGAAGAAGGCAGGGCACGCCGCGGGCCTGCGCTGCTCGATCAGCGGCCAGCCGGCGCCCGAGTATCACCACCTGTTCTGCGAGTGGGCAGATTCGGACGCGATCGACTGGGCCATCGTGCGCGGCGTCGCGCTGGGCGACGTCAAGGCGCTGCCCGTGCTCGATCCGACCACCGACCAGCCGACGAAGGAGCTGTACCCGGTCGAGGAATCGTTCCTGTGGCTCGTCTGCAAGCTCGTCGAACTGCGTGGTTTCGACTGGCATGCGTTCGATCCGGCGAAACCCGAAACCTTCGTCGACGCGATGTCGAACATGTTGCCGCTCTCGGCGAAGTTCCACCGATCGCCGACGCACGGCATCCATCACCGGTCGTTCCCGACCTTCGTGTTCCAGGCGTTCCCGCGCAAAGCAGGGTTCGTCTTCACCCCGGACGAGCTCGTCCAAGATCGCAAGGAGTAGCCATGCCCATGAAATCCAGCCTCGTCAGCGGCGGCATCACGCTTGGCGTCACCGACCTCATCCCGACCGTCGACTGGGCGCTCGGCGGCTTCCACGGCGCCGTACCGACCAGCGCATCGTCGCTCGTCGCGACCCTGATCGTCGCCGGCCTGCATGCGGCCTACAACGCGCTCGTCGCGCGCGCGGCCGCGAAGGCCGCGCAGCAGTAACCGTCCCGCCGCACGCCGCGGCACCACTCCCGAAGGAAATCCCATGAAGAAGCTCATGCCGCTCGCGGCAGGCGTCGTTGCGTCCGTCCTCATCGTCGCGGCCGGATGCACGACGGCCCAGCAACAGAAACTCGCCGATCTGGCGGCGACCGCCAAGGTGCAGGTCGCGCAAGCCTGCGCGGTCGTGCAGCCGACGCTGCTCGACCTGAGCGCGTCGCTGCCGAATGACGAGAGCCTGAAGCAGCTCTCCGATGACAACGGCAAGTTGTGCGCGGCCGCGCAGTCGCTCGATCCGACCAGCGCGCAGACGCTCGTGAACACGCTGATCCCGCAGGCGATCGGCCTCGTTGGCATGCTGCCGATCGATCCGGCCGCGCAGACGTCGATTCGACTCGCGCTCGGCGCCGCGTCGATCGCTCTGTCGAACTGGCTGGTGGTCTACGGCACGCCGGCGGCGACTGCGCCGGCCGCCGCGTCGACTCCGCTCGCGGGCGCGCCGCTGCAATGACCCCGCACGACTACGCGCTGCTCGCGCAGGAGGCTTATTACGCGAAGCCGGACATCGGCAAAGCGGACAGCGCCTCGCGCGCGATCGTGCGGCAGACGGCCGCCGGCCTGGTCGTCGCCTTTCCGGGAACCGACAACCTCGACTGCGTCGCGGCGGATCTCGACGCCCATCCGATCGACGTCATCGGCATCGGCCAAGTGCATCACGGGTTCTGGAAGGCATGGGGCGCGATCGCAGTTGACGTGCTCGCAGCGATCGACGGCCGACCGGTGACGCTCGTCGGACATTCGCTCGGCGCCGCGATCGCGATCATGGCTGCGGCCGCGATGGTGGTTGGCGGCAACCCGCCGGGGGCCGTCTACGGCTTCGAGCCGCCGAGGGTGAGCACGAACGGAAGCGTTGCGTCGCTGCTCGCGAGGGTGCCGATGAACCTGTACAAGAACGGCAACGACATTGTGCCGGACCTTCCGCCAGGCTGGTGTCACGCTGGCGCCGTCCAGCAAATCGGGCGTCCGGCTCTGCCATTCGCGAACGTTACGGACCATGCGATCTCCCGAGTGATCGAGGCGCTTTCAGTCCTCGGCGTGCCTGGCTTCGTCCTGCAGAATCAGGCGTAGCTTATGGAGCGCCACGAGGTGGCCGCCGACGTCTTCCGACCAGACTTTCTGAACCGTTTGGCGCAGGTCCTCCGCATCTTGGAACTGGTGGCGGCACCGGGCAATTTCGAGGATCAGGCGCCGCACCTCATGGCCATCCGGGTAGCGACGCCACATCTCGCGCAGCTCGCGATTGGTCGGCGACTGGAAGGACGGAAGGGGCTGGCGAAGCATTGGCAGGCAAAAAATACTGTATGGATATACAGTTTATCGCGGCGGAAGGATGGGGTGTCAACTCGAAAAATTGGGGCCCGCACGTGACGTGTCAGCTCGGCCGGCCACCGAAAGGCAGGGGCGAAACGTTGGGAATGAAGAGAAAAAAATCCCATTGAATCAAGGGTCAGTTTTCCTGTATTATTCCCACGCGCTAGCCTGTGAGGCTTGATGGATAAGGATGGCACGCTAGGATTGTGATTCCTGTCGTCGTGGGTTCGAGTCCCATCAGCCACCCCACCGAATGCATTAACAAAACAGGCGCTTAGGCGCCTGTTTTGCTTTGCGGGAGGCGATCAGGCGCAATAGCGTCGATTCAAGCCTCGTCGTCTCCCTCCAGAGCGTTCTGCTCGCCATCCATCCATTTTGCGCATCCAGTCGGGAACAACTCGGTGTCGTGCTTGAGCTGTATCGCTCACACGAGCGGGTCATTCCGGCCAACGGTATCGCGATCGCGTAGACATGCCGAGTGTCGTACTTCGTGCAGTCGAAAATTGCGGTGCCGGGAATCCGAGTGAATGAACGCAGCCGCGCCAATGCGCCGAAAGGAGCGGGCGGTCAAATTTCCGGTTGCGTTTTGCGCGCGCTATTGGCGGAGCGGCGTTCTACGGTAAATTGATGGGCTCCACAGGATTTGGAATTCGAGGCTTCTCGGGGAATCCATGCGGTCAAAGAGTAAACCCGTTGGCCAGACAACGGAACGGCAAACCGATTCAAGGCCAAAGATTACGGTTATGACGACTCTCAGGGTGGTGAGGACGTCGTTTTATCTGCTCGCTGGAGTCGCGCCGGCGATGCCCCTGCTGATCTTGTCGTGGCTTGTGTTTATCCATTTTTTGCTGGATTGGACCGTGGATTGGCCTATAGCGTGGTCTTTTCTTTTTTCCACCGCAGGCGGCATCGGCTTGCTTCTCGCAACTTGCGTTTTGCCGCAAAAGGCGCGAATCAAATACGTTGCGGGAGTCAGCGTTCTATTGATCTGCGGGAGCGTCGTCAGCTTGCCGTCGGCCATTGCCTCGTTCGAAAAAATCATCGATAACCACCGAATCGGTTATCACATGCATCCGGTGGATTTTGGTGACTTTGCCCTCATCGCGTGCAACGTCGTGGCGATCGTGTATCAGCTGGAGGTGCTTGCAGCACTGCTTGTAAGACGCTTGGCCAGGGTTCCCACCCGATAGGTTCCGATCCGCGTCATCCTCGCAACGTCATCGCGCTGTTTCCCTTTCTTGAGCAGGTGAGTCAGGCGCTGAAGCTGGCGCAAGATGCTGGATGCGCTCCGGCCTTCATCTATCAAAACGTCGTCGCCGCTATTCGGACGGCAAGCGCATGGCGATGGGGTATGGTGCGACCGAGTGGGATTGTTGTTTTTGCGCGTCCGGTCAGGCGCGCATTCGAACGTAGCGAATGCCGCGAAAAGCAAACCCGTCCTCACCGATCGACCACATTGCTCGCGATTCCCGCCTGAGCCGATCGAGTGTTTCGAAACACCACCCACGACCACAAGGCGCCGCCAGCCACCTTGGCGACGAACTGCAGCGCGGCGATCGTCGGAAACACGGCCCCGAACGCAATAAGCGGAAAGATGATGGAGTCGACAGCGGCACCCGCGACGTTCGCGCCGTTTGCGCGCGCCAGTATCGGAAAGCGACGTGCGAGTTGAAACACGACTGCGCTCGCCACGGCTGCCGAACCGAACGCCACCAGGGACGCGACGGCGATTTCCTTGGCGGCAGGATTGAGTGCATAACTGACGACACCGGCGGCCGCGATCAACGCAAACATTCGCGACCAAAGCGCGCGGCCTCGCCAATCGAGGTGGAGCCGGTCTCGAATCGCGAGATCGAGGCCGATCAGCAGGAACGCGATGATCGGTGTAGCAGCCGGCCCGAAATGAGCGACCATCAGGTTGGCGACGGCGACCGCTGCGATATAGATCAAGACGTACATGATTCCCCTGCGGTAAAGAGTGCGCGCTGCGTCGATTCGGAGCCGAAGTTTGCCATACATGGCCGATTGGACAGGATATCGCCACAGTGCCGCCGGTATTCGTCAATCCATCGTCGACGCGAGATTGTATGGCCGTATTCAGTCGACGTGATGTTGCGCAATTTCCTTTTTCGACTAAGGTTCTCGCTCCCGGTGCCGTTATCTTTCCTGGACAGCCCTCGTGCCTCGAATGCTGATCCGTTTTCTTGCCTGCTCGCGTTTCGCGTGAGCAGGCTTTTTTCGTTTATGGCGGAATGAGACAGGGACTTGGCGCGAGCCGACAGCGCGCAACAGTCTTACATTGGTGTAACGTATCGACTTCCTCGTGCCCTCATGCTTTGCAGGGCCGTTCGATCCCGACAGCCAATGACAGTGTCGGGATTTTTTTTGCCTGTGCCTCGTTGTTTTGGCAACGAACTGCAGCGGTGCACGAACCCGGCATGGCGTCCGGCAGACAACTGCTGACGCGATCGCGTCAGGCGTGACGGAGGCGAACGCCTGCAAACATCACGAGCCAATGTGCGGCGACGGCGCTTGCAAGGTACGCGACGATAACCTGCGCGTGGCGACATTGAGCCTTGCGCGCCTCCACGCGGTATATTTCGCGGCGAGACGTCCCGATCAAGAGAACAAGTGGAAGGAGTGACCACCGATGCCGGAAACCCGTGCCACGCTGCGTGCCGCGACAGCGCAAGACGCACGGCACATCGCTCGCCTGCACACGCTGAGCTGGCAAACTGCATACAGCCATATCTTGCCGGCGACCTACCTGTCCGACGAGGTGCCGACGGAACACGCGACCCGGTGGCGGCGATATTTCGATCGCAACGAAAACGAGCGGGGCCTGGTGCTGATCGCCGAGGCGGACGGCGAGCCCGTGGGGTTCGTCAGTGCCGAGCGCCCCGTCGATCCGGCGCTGGGCGTGCTGCTCGACTGCCTGCACGTCCATCCTTCGCATCACGGAGGCGGCACGGGCAAGCACATGATCGAAGCCGTCCGTGCATGGGCGCGAACGCTCGGCGTGCACCAGGTCCATCTGAAGGTATTGGCGGGCAACGAGCGCGCGATCGGTTTC
The DNA here is from genome assembly GCF_001411495.1 of Burkholderia cepacia ATCC 25416. Lineage (NCBI taxonomy): Bacteria > Pseudomonadati > Pseudomonadota > Betaproteobacteria > Burkholderiales > Burkholderiaceae > Burkholderia > Burkholderia cepacia. The sequence continues at coordinate 2,677,436 of NZ_CP012981.1, forward strand.
TACGAGCACAACGGATGGCAACTGGCGGGTATCGAAACGAGCCGCATCGGCCAGACGGAAGTCACCGACCGGATCTATGCGATACAGGCCTAGCCACCTGGCCACATTCGAGCGAACGGCCGCATGATGCGCGGCCATCGCCGGGCGAAAGCCGAACGTACTTCACGGTGACACGCCGCAGTACCGCACGAGCAAATCGGCTTCCGTCTCGTGCACTTCGACGGGCAGGGTCGTTGCACCTGCATAGGCAAGATAGCGAGCGCGATGCTGGCCGTTCCGGAACGACGCGACGCCGACCTTCGACAGCCCGGGGATGCCGAGCAGCGTTCGCGTTCTCGTCTCGCGAAACGTGATGTACGGCATGTCCGGAATCCTGTCCTGTTCAGGATCGAGGAATTCGCGAATGCCCGCGGCTTTTCCTGGGGCCCAGTAAAGAACAGGCGGCAACACGTAGTCCGTCGTGTCCCGGTCGGCACATGCCAGCAGTTTCGGCAGGTCGATCGTCACGACCCGGTGTCGCGTATCGTCGCACGAGAATACCCGCTTGAGGTGCGTATGGGCATACGGAGTGTGCCCGGGAAGCTGGACAATCCAGACCTCTACGCCATTTTGTTGTGCGCGGGCGAGTGCCATTTTTTCCTCTGGTATTGCAAGCGGCCGTCTTGGCCGGAGTTTAGCAGTGCGATTGCGATGGCGAAGCAGGGCAATACCCGGTACAGGAAAGCGCCGAGGGGAATGGTGAGCAAATCGAGTACAGTCATTTGTCGGCGATCGTTATCGACAGGTTATGAGAATATCGTGATCCCGCCAGCGGGAATGATCCGTCGCGCGAAATTCATGCAGAGTTCACACTGTGTCGCGAAACCCGTCAAGCGCGGATGATCACAAGAACAGAGAGGGCGGATTGACCGGAGAAAACCATGTCGTCGAAACTTGAGATCGAATATCTCGATTACTGTTTCACCGCGACGCTCGAAGTCAGGGAGTCCGGTCGGACGGGCGTTGTCGATTGGCATCTCGAATCCGCTTCGCGAAGCAAGACACTTGCGTGGACCGTATTCGACCGCTATCTCGAGCGGAATGATTTCGCGGATGAAGAGGATGCGCGTGCCAATATCGTCGACTGGCTGGAGCGGCTGGCCGCTCCGGGATTGGGTGCTTCCGCGGAAATGGCGAAGGCGAATGTGGTCGTTGCCGGCGCGGTGGTGACGGGCGCATCGACTGCATCGAACGCGTCAACGACATCGACCACATCGACTGCCGAAATCGTCGGCGAAACCGTCATCGACATCGCCAGCGATCTCGACTGGATCGAGATGGTTGCCGAATGGCTTTTCAGCTGACCGGCATGAGGACGAAACCCGGCTGTCATGATGCGGGCTCTTGTGTTCGCGAAACATGGTTTCAAAAAAAGATGCAGAAAAAATGAAGCCTGAATCGTGTCGATCGGAAAAATAGAATAAACCTGCTTTGACAGCAGCCGCGACTTACCGGAGACTTGCGCCGGGCCTGAAAATATCCGCTTGCATTAAAACAAGATCAAATTCCAGACATGAAAAGAAGAGCGCTGCTGACGGCGGGCGCGATCGTCGCCGCCGGCCTGACAGGCTGCACGGCAATGCTGTTCGAAGATGGCCGATATGAAGAGACGGTCGACCGATTTCTCGTCAGCGAGGACGGCAAGAAATTCGTCGTGCTCGGCGAGAAATATCACTACATCTTCGATATGCCCGAGCATCTCGGTGCCGTGCTGGCATCGCCCTACCGCAAGTCGATCAACGCGTCGCTCTATGAATTCGTCGCGCAGGGCAGCAAGATCTCGGGCAAGTTCCGGCTCCGGCTCCGTCGCGCCGATATGACCGACGAGGGCTGGGACCGCGCGCTGGAGGACGGCTTCACGATGCGCGGGAGCAGGGATCTGGAGATGAAGGGTGAACTGGCCGGTTCGCGTTATCTGGCCGATGGTTTTGCACAGGGCAAGACGTGGTCGTCGTTTGCGCATTCGTACAAGATCGACGTCACCGATCGCATCACCACGGCGGGCAAGGCCGTGCGCGTGCTCGCGACGCCCGTCACGCTCGCGGCCGACGGCGTGATGATGATCGGGGCGGTGGTGCTGTCGCCTGTCATCGTGGTGTTGCTCGCGCCGGTCGCGGGCGTCGCGCTCGGGCCGTGACGCGATCCGCGCGGCACGCGAGCGTGCCGGTTGCCGCGGCATTGTCACCAAATGGTGAGTTGCCGCACAGATCGTTGCGCGGCCGGCGCTCACAATCTGGCCGGTTGACCGTTCTTCCCCGGCCCGGTCAACCATTTCCCCGCTCGCTCGCGCAGGAGCGGGGGCTTTTTGCCCGTCCGACGCCGCAAGGCCGCGTCGGCGGAACCGGACAGGCGTTCGGCGGGCAGCGCAATCGCACCGGTTGCGTGTCCCTGCATCCGATCGCCCGGTCCGCACGTATCGCTTTCCTCGTGCCTGAGCGAACCCTCAGGCCCATCGCCGGTTTCGGCCGGTGATGCCTTGGTCCCGGCGGCGCGCATCAATGCCGCCGGGATGTTTTTTGCGCCGGATGCGTTGCATCACGTCGCTTGCGGCGGGCAGGTCAACCCGCTCGGCCAGCCTGTTCGACGCTGGTTTCCCATCCGTCGTATTCCCCTCCGAACGAATGTACCTCGCGATTGATCGCGACCGTATGGCGTGTGATGTCGGCCAGTGCCATGGTGCCCTCGTGCGAGAACCGTACGGCCGACTTGCCGTCCTCGGTGGGGGCGACCGATTCGACCGGATAGCCTTTCGCTTCGGCCCAGTCCGCGAACTGATGCGCGTCGCTCTGGTCGGGGAAGTACGCCCAGTGCATCACGCGCCGGCTTACATCGCCGGCGTCGCCTTTCTTCCGCAATTCGTCCAGCACGCGCATGTCGCGCATGATCTGCCGGTCGTCGTCGGTCGGGTAGAGCGTCTGCCAGTACGCTTCCTTGTCCGGATCGTCCTGGTGCGCGTACTGCAACGCGTAGGTCGTCTGATCGGCCAGCGCGTCGATGATCTCCGCCGCGGCCTCTTCGTCGAGCGATACGTAGAAAAGGAAATCCCGATGGCCGTCGACGGTGATGCGGCCGACCTGCACACCACCTTTCGCCGTGATCGTGGCGTCCAGCAGGTTCTCGATCTTCGCGAGATCGGCGAATTCGTCGCCGGTCGGCAGGCCTTCCGGCGTCGGATGCGCAAAGGGGACGCGCACGCTGAGCAGCGACGTGCGCGGATCGCCTTCTGCGATTTCCGCAAAGTCGTGGTTGAAGCTGATGAAAGCCTGATGGTCGCCCATTCTGGCAGGGAAGGTTCCCCAGGCGTCGGTCATGTGTTTCTCCCGTGCACGATTGTCTGTTGACGGTTGTAAAGCGTCCCAATGTATCATCGAAAATCGCGTTGACCGGAGGGGCGCACATGATCGCGAGTCTGGGCATCCTGGTGCCGGTCGAAGACGATCGCTTTCGGGCGGTGGTGGATTTCTACCGTCTGGCGCTTGCGCTGCCGGTTCACTCCGAAGGCGTGTCGGCCGCGGGGAATCCGTGGCACCGCTTTGTGATGGGCGGAGCAACGCTGACCGTTCACACCGGCAGCGGCGGCAGGTTTCCGTATCCGGAGTTTCGGCCGACCGGCCATGGCATTGCGCTGGCCGTCGAAGTCGCGCATGTGTCGGAAGTCGTCGCACGGCTCGAGTCGTGCCGCGTCGGCATCCTGAACGAGTGGGACTACGGCGACGGCACGGTTGCGATTTCCGTGGCGGACCCGGCGGGAAACGTCTGCGAGATCTGGGGCCGTCCGTGACCGTGCATCGGTACGGCGGGCCGCAAAAATATTCGAAGGAGATGCCGATGTCGATGTTTGCGGTGAATGGTGTGCGAATCGATCCGCTCAGCGCGCGCGTGACGCACGTGCGCTGGGCGGCCGTGAATCCGTCCGACCGGTCGTGGGCGGCGACGCCGAGCGAAGCGCCGGTGGCGGACGTGGCGCGCGCGCTCGCGTCCGGCAACGATGTCCGCGCAATCTTTTCGGCATCGGACGTCACCGCGATCGGGCCCCGGCTCAAACGCGTGCTGTATCGCGATGCATCGGAAGGCATCGAGCTCGACATCGATGCAACGAACGAATCGCGCACGTTGCGCGATCTGCCGCAAATCTGACCGAAGCGGCATGCGTCGTCGCATGAATGGCGGCACCTGGCCGAACGGTAGCTCGCACGACGTCGATCGCGAGGAGTAGTATTGGACGATCGTCGTGCCGCATGGCCGGTTGTGCCGAACGGTTTGACGGGTCACGCGATCTTCGGCGAGCCGTTACCGGAAGCGAACTTCGCAAACGCGTACGAGATCATGTCCAGATCCCTCATCGCTCCGTGGGCATCCGCGTTTTGTCTGGCGCTGTCGGCTTGCCAGACGGCGTCCGAGCCGCCTCCGCTGCCGTCGCCCGACACCGCGTCGGCGGCCGCAGCCGTTCCGGCATCGTCGCCAGCCGCGCCGATCCGTGGCATCGGCCTGGCACCTCATCTGGCAGGGCAGAGTCACTGGGCCACCGGTCAATGCACGACCAACGGCACCGTCAAGGTGTGCAACTGAATATGACCGGTGCCGACCGGGCACTGCCCGTTCCGCGTGGACGAGTGCGTGCTGCCGTGCGTCGATGCGTACCTTTTTCGATCACGATCATTTCCCGTCGGCACGCCGACCGTTTCAGCGCATCGACGGGGTGTCCAACTTCGCTCACCCGGCGGCCGTCGAGGTGAGCGATCGCACAATGAAAGACGCACTTGAATCCATCGATTCCGGCTGGCACGTCGATCCGGTCGCGGGAACGATCATCGGCCAGTTGCCGGTGACGCTGGCGGTTGACAGCCGGAGCCTGAAAAGAAGGGCGATCGCGTGCATGGTGCTGGCCGCGGCAAGCCTGTGCGGTTATGCGGCCGCTCCGGCACTCTGGCCGGTAGCGGCGCTGGCCGGATTGCTGGCGCTGGCGGGGGCCGCCTTCTTCGTGTCGTCGCGACGCAGGATGGTGCTGCATGTCGACGAGACGGGTTTCAGGCTGATCGGAGGCGTACGCGAACAACCCGCCACGCCATGGCGTGATGTCACCGAATTCCGGATCATCAGCGTCGCAGGCAATCGCTACATCGGCTACCAGTTCTCGGCGCATTCGTCGCGCACCAGGGTGCCGGGCGGCGTGATGCTGCCGATTGCCCGGTTTGCCGATCTTCCGCTCGATGCGGTGGCAGGACTGCTCGAGGCATGTCGGCGGCAGTTCGGCATGCCGGACAACGAGGTCGACCGAACGGGCGGGTGACGCCCGATGCGGCGACTCCGGGCGTCCTGATACTCGAGAAAACAAAAAAATGCAGGACGCCGTGTCGATTTCCGCCGGAGTCGTCCGTCGTAGCATCGGAGGCGTGCGCATCGCGCGTCCGTCCCGATTCCGATACGACAACCGACCGAAGGAGCGACACCCATGTCCACGTCCGTCAAACCGATCCCGGAAGGGATGCGTACGCTGACGCCGCACCTGATCTGCGCCGGCGCAGCCGCAGCCATCGACTTCTACAAGCGCGCGTTCAATGCGAGCGAACAGTTTCGCCTGGCGATGCCTGACGGCCGGCTCGCGCACGCGTGCCTCGTGATCGGCGATTCGACACTGATGCTGGTGGATGAAATGCCCGAACACGGCGCGCTCGGGCCGAAGGCCCTGAAAGGCACGCCGGTCTGTCTGCACCTGTACGTGCCTGATACGGACGCGGCGATCGCGAAGGCGGTCGCGGCCGGCGCGACGGTGACGATTCCCGCCGCAGACATGTTCTGGGGCGACCGCTACGGACAGGTCGAGGATCCGTTCGGACATCGCTGGTCGCTCGCGACGCACCAGCGCGACCTGACGCCCGAGCAGATCGCGGAGGCGATGGCCAGCGCGCCGCCGTGCGGCAGCTGACACAGCCGCGCCACCGCAGTTGAACGGCCGGGCGGCGGCATGTGCCCGCGCTCACGCGCCGGCCTTCCTGCCGCGCTGCTTGTGCTCGTACATCCGCTGGTCGGCCGATGCGAGCAGGCCGGCCACGTCGTGATGGTGCGCGGGGTCGTAGTCGACGTGCCCGACACTGAACCGGATGTCATAGCCGCGCGCGTCGGCCGTGTTGCGCAGCGCAAGCGCCTGCGTCACGCGGTCGACCGGCTCGGCGACGTCGGCCGGATCGGTGGCACTCAGCAGCACGACGAACTCGTCGCCGCCAAGCCGTGCGATCACGTCGCTGTCGCGCAGTGCGCCCGTCAGCGTGTCGGCAAATGCCTTGAGCGCGCGGTCGCCCTCGGCATGGCCGAAGCGGTCGTTGATCGCCTTGAAATCGTTCAGGTCGAAGAACAGCAGCACCGCGTGACGACCCAGGCGATCGCACAGGCTCAGCACGTGGCGGGCCAGGATCTCGAAGCCGCGGCGGTTCGTCAGCTGGGTGAGCTCGTCGGTGGTCGCGAAATGCAGCGCGGCGATCTCGCGTTCGGTCATGTGGGCGAGATCGCCGAGCAGCGCGAGCTCGTCGGGTTCGAGCGAGCGCGGCCGCGTGTCGATCAGGCACAGCGTACCGATGGGCGCGCCGTTCGGCGCCGCGAGCGGCCGGCCGGCGTAGAAGCGGATGCCGGGCGCGCCGGTGACGAGTGGATTGTCGTGGAAGCGATCGTCGTTCAGCGCATCCTGGATCACCATCGTATTGCCCGCGAGCAGCGCATGGGAGCAGAACGACACGTCGCGCGACGTTTGCGTGACGTCGAGCCCGGCATGGCTCTTGAACCACTGGCGATCGTCGTCGACGAGGCTGACGAGTGCGATCGGCACGTCGAACAGCCTGCGTGCAAGACGCGTCAGGCGATCGAAGCGTTCTTCGGGCGGCGTGTCGAGGATCGAGAGCGAATGAAGCGTATCGAGCCGGGCCGCCTCGTCGGCCGGTTTCGGTGCAATTTGCATGGGTCGTGTCCTTTGTCCCGGCTGCGAGGCCGGTCACGGGATCGTATGCTGGACAGTATCGCGCATTGCGCGGCGCATCGCCATGCCGGCAATCCGGAAGCGGGCGGTTTCGGCCTGGCCCGGATCGTTGCAGATGCGGTGAGGAGCGGGCGTCATGGGCCCGCGTTTCGCCCCGATGCGCAATCCGGTGCGCGACGTCTCAAGGTGCCCGGCGCAGTGCCGTAAACAGGGCGAGTCCAATCGTTCATCGCCTCCCACTCCACCATGGTTCGAATTCTGTACGCGGGCTATCTCGCGTTTGCGCTGTATCTGCTTTATCCGATGGTCCAGAACACGTTTGCGTTCGGCGTCGTATGTGTGAGCAACGCGCTGCCGGGCGGCGCCAGCGGCTTGTCGACGTCGTCGGCACGCGGCGCGGATGCGCATGCGAATCGCTGCGCGCCGATGACGCAGGCCGGTGCCGCGGCCGGGCGGACGGCTGAAATCCATTAAGCAGGCGACGCGTTGGCCATTCGGCCGAATTGAGCTTCGCGCGACGCTCGCCGATCATCTGCAATACGGCGGATCGAACACGGGGGTGAGCGCGGCGCGTGTCAGTAGCTGGAGCGGTACGGCGTGCCCTGGTCGAAACGGCTTTGCCAGTGCGTGAGATAGCGCGACGCGAGTTGCGGGTTGTTCCACACCACGACGACGTTCTCGGAATTGCGGCTGGCCGCCGACGCGCTGTAGTTGAACGAGCCCGTTTCGACGTGCTCGGCGTCGATCACGAGGTACTTGTCGTGATGGATCGCATAGGCGTCGATCGTGCGTGTCGGGATGCCTGCGTTGACGAGCAGGTTCAACGCCTGCTTGCTGCTCTTTGCGCGATTGCCCTTGTCGTCGACCACCACCGCGACATTCACACCGCGTCGCTTGGCGGCGAGCAGTGCGCGCGTGACGGGCGGCGACGTGAACGAATAGGCGGCGACGCGGATCGAACTGCGCGCGGCGCCGATCGCTTTCAGCACCAGCGCTTCGGCACCGCCATCGGGCGAAAATGCCGATTCGACGACCTGTGTTGCGGGCGCTTCGTGAGTGGGGGCCGGTAGCCACCGCGACACGAAGTCGATCGCCTGCTGGAGCAGCGATTCGCTTTGCGTCTTGCCGAAAGCGGTGAACGGTGTGGCGAGCAGGGAGGCGGCGAGACAGGCAGCGGCGAGGCGATTGCGCGACAACATCTTGGACAGCGAATAATTTCGAGACAGCGGGCCGTGAGTGTAACGCACACGTGGCGGCCCGGTCACGTGCGGATGCAACGGGATGACGCATCGCGAAGACCGGCGATGGCAGAGGCGATGACGCAAAGTTGCGTTGTGCGGGATCCGTGTGTGCGATCGGGGCGATCGGCGGATGGGGGCGATGGCAGCGCGTGAATGCGCTTGCGGCGGCAGGGTGTCGGCGTGCAAGCCGTGCGAGAGTGCAACCAGGTAGGCTCGCTGGAACCGGCGGCAGCAACGCGAACGCAACGAACGATCCGTGTGCGTCACGCGCTCCCGTATGCGTTTCCGTACGCGCGATGCGTCAGTCCTCGGCCGAAGCCCTTCCGGCAGCTTCGGCTGCGACCCATCCGGGGCCACGCTCCGGCTGCACGTCGCGGGCGTCGAGCGGCTCGCCGCACGCCGAGCATACGGTGACCGCGTGCATCAGATGGCCGCAGGTACGGTGACGCAACTGCACTGGCGGCCCCTGGCCGTCGTCTTTCCAGCGGTCTCCCCATGCGGTCAGCGCAAGCAGGGTCGGGTAGAGGTCGAGGCCCTTGTCCGTCAAACGATATTCGAAACGCGGCGGGCGTTCCTGATAAGCGCGCTTGGCCAGCACGCCTTCGTCGACGAGCCGCGCGAGCCGCTCCGCCAGCACATGGCGCGTGACGCCGAGCTGGGTCTGGAACGCGTCGAAGCGGCGGCAGCCGAGGAACGCGTTGCGGAGGATCAGCATGGTCCAGCGGTCGCCGAGCACGGCAAGCGTACGCGCGACCGAACAGTTCAGCGTGCCGATGTCATCCCATTTCATCGTCGAGTCTCTTGCGGCGGTTCAGCGAAATAGCGGGCTCGATTATAGAACCCGCCTTCGACTGCAACGAGCCCGGCCACGTTGACAACGACCGTGATCGTTGTGAATAATCAGTTCCAATTTGGAACTTACTCGCGCGGCGACGCGCTTTCAACCCGGAGACAACCCGATGAACCCGCTTTCCCTGTCTGGTCTCGATCTGCTGCGCGCAGCGGTATCGGGCGATGCGCCGCTCGCGTCGATTTCCGAGACGATCCCGATGCGTCCGCTCGACGTCGAGCTCGGTTATGTGAAATTTTCGGCGCGGGCGGACGGCCGGCACCTGAACCCGCTCGGCGGCGTGCACGGCGGGTTCGCGGCGACGGTGCTCGATTCTGTCACGGGGTGTGCGGTGCATTCGATGCTTGATGCGGGCGTCGGCTACGGTACGGTCGATCTGCATGTGAAGATGCTGCGGCCCGTGCCGCGCGACGTCGAGCTGGTTGCGGAAGGGCGCGTGATTCACCTGTCGCGTTCGCTGGGCGTTGCCGAGGGCACGCTGAAGACGCCGGACGACAAGATCGTCGCGCATGCGTCGGCGACCTGTTTCATCCAGCGGCCGCAGTAACGGCGGCTGCAACGCCTTCGTTCGGGCCCTGCGCGTGAACGCTCGCACCTTTACCGAAGGCCGCCTGTAAGCGTGTGCGGCACCTGTCTGAAGCGGTCGCTTCAATGTGATAGCGTTCCTGCTTTCCACTGACGCGACAGGAACAGCATGGAATACCGCACACTCGGCGATTCGGGCATCGAGGTCAGCCTGATCGGCCTCGGCACGATGACGTGGGGCGAGCAGAATTCGGAGCGCGATGCGCACGAGCAGATCGACTACGCGATCGGGCAAGGCGTGACGCTGATCGATGCCGCGGAGATGTATCCGGTGCCGCCGAAGCCCGATACGCAGGGGCGCACCGAACAGTACATCGGCACGTGGCTCGCGCAGCATCGCGCGCAGCGCGAGCGCATCGTGCTTGCGACGAAAATCGCGGGGCCGGCGCGGCAGCCGCACAATCCGCGCCATATTCGCGGCGAAGGCAACCAGTTCGACCGGAAGAACCTGACCGAAGCGCTCGACGGCAGCCTCAAGCGCCTGCAGACCGACTACGTCGATCTTTATCAGCTGCACTGGCCCGATCGCAGCACGACGACGTTCGGCCGTCCCGCCTATCCGTGGGTCGACGATGCCTACACGGTGCCGATCGAGGAAACCCTCGGCGTGCTCGCGGAATTCGTGAAGGCCGGCAAGGTACGCGCGATCGGCGTGTCGAACGAAACGCCATGGGGCGTCGCGCAGTTCCTGCGCGCGGCCGAGAAGCTCGGGCTGCCGCGCATCGCGAGCATCCAGAATCCGTACAGCCTGGTGAATCGCACGTTCGAGAACGGGCTGTCGGAGTTCACGCATCGTGACGGCGTCGGCCTGCTCGCGTATTCGCCGCTCGCGTTCGGCTGGCTGTCCGGCAAGTACGAGAACGGTGCGCGTCCGGCCGGCGCGCGCATCACGCTGTTCGAGCGTTTCCAGCGCTACAGCAAGCCGCAGGCCGTCGAGGCGACGTCGCGCTATGTCGCGCTCGCGCGGCGTCACGGGCTGTCGCCCGCGCAGCTCGCGCTGGCGTTCGTCAACAGCCGTCCGTTCGTGCGCAGCAACCTGGTCGGCGCGACGTCGCTCGAGCAGTTGAAGGAGAACATCGGCAGCGTCGACGTGAAGCTGTCCGACGAGATCCTCGCCGAGATCGATGCGCTGCACGAACGGCAGCCGAACCCGGCGCCGTAAACGGCGCGCGGCCCGCGCGGCGACGATGCCGCGCCGGGCCGCACCGGGCCGCACCGGCGGCGTGTCGCCGCGCCGTCGTTTCTTCCGTTATCGCATCTTGAGCCGGGTGCGCGCGACGAACAGCGCGACGAGGCTCAGCACCGCACACCCCATCAGGTAGAGCGCCGGCGACAGCCGGTTGCCGGTCGCGCTGATCAGCCAGGTGATGACGAACGGCGCGAAGCCGCCGAACAGCGTGACCCCCGTGTTGTAGCTGACCGCGAGCCCCGTTGCGCGCGTCTGCGACGGGAACAGCTCGGCCATCAGCGCCGGCAGCGCGCCGCAGTACATCGCCTTCAGCGCGCCGATCCAGACCAGTGCGGCGAGCATCGTTGCGAACGACGCGTGGCGCGTGAGCCAGGCGAACGTCGGCCACACGCTGACGAGCATCAGCACGGCCGCGGCCGCCATCATGCGGATCCGCCCCGTGCGATCGGACAGGTGGCCGACGACCGGCGTGACGAGCGTGAGTACGAAACCGGTCGCGAGCGTCGCCGCGAAGCCCGTCGACGCGGGCAGGCCGAGCTGCTTGATCGCATAGGTCGGCATGTACAGCACCATGTAGTTGATCGCGGTCGAGATCACGAGCGCGCCGATCGACAGCAGCAGCCGCAGCTTCTGATCCGCGAACAGTTCGCGCACGGGCGCTTCCGAGCGTGCCTGCGTCTTGAACTCGACGCCTTCGTCGACGTAACGGCGGATGTACAGCCCGACCGGGCCGATCGCGAGCCCGAACAGGAACGGCACGCGCCAGCCCCAGCTTTCGAGTTGCGCGGTTGTCAGCGTGGACGTCAGCAGCGCACCGAAGCCCGACGCGAGCAGCGTCGCGAGGCCCTGGCTCGCGAACTGCCAGCTCGACATGAAACCGCGCCGCTGCGGCGCGTGCTCGACGAGGAACGCGGTCGAGCTCGCGAATTCGCCGCCCGCGGAAAAGCCCTGCATCAGTCGCGACAACATGATCCCGAGCGGCGCAAGTATGCCGATCGATGCATAGGTCGGCATCGACGCGATCAGCAGCGTGCCGGCCATCATCATCGCGATCGACAGCAGCAGCGACGCCTTGCGGCCCGCGCGATCCGCGTACGCGCCGAGCACGAAGCCGCCGATCGGCCGGATCAGGTAGGACAGCCCGAACGTGCCGAGCGTGAGCATCAGCGACGTCGCTTCGCTCGTGGCGGGGAAGAACAGCTTGGCGATCGTCACCGCGAAGAAGCCGTAGACGATCAGGTCGAACCATTCGAGTGCGTTGCCGATCGACGCCGCGAAGATGATGCGCCGGATCTTCGCGGCGCTGGGGAGGGCGGCTTCCTGCGAGGTCAGGGTGGTCGTGTTCATCGTGTGGGCAGATCCCGTGAAAGGGGCGAAGCGCGTTACAGGGTGGCGCCGGCCGCGGCGGGCGCCGCGCGGCGAACGGTCGGGGCGTCCTCGCCGAGATCCCAGAAGAGACCGGCCATCATCTGCAGGCCCTCACTGACGACGCTCGCGAGCAGGTGCTCGTCGGGCGCGTGCTGCGAGCACGCGGGGTACGAATGGGGTACCCACAGGGTCGGCAGCCCGAGCGTGTCGGCGAACACTTCGTTCGGCAGCGTGCCGCCGAGATTCGGCAGGATCGCGGGTTTCTTGCCGGTGGTCCGCGCCAGCGACGCGACCGCCCAGCGGACCCACGGATCGTCCGGCGGCACGCGCGTCGCCGGTGCACCGCGCTCGACGTCGATCTCGATGTCGGCGAAGCCGTGCGCATCGAGGTGCGTGCGCAGGTGCGCATGCAGCGCCTGCCAGTCGGTGCCGACGACGAAGCGCAACTGGCAGTGCGCATACGCGGCGGGCGGGATCGCATTGACGGGGTGCTCGGGGTTGCCGGCCTTGAATGCGAGGATCTCGAACGTGTTCCAGCCGAACACGCGTTCGGGCGCGGTGAGGCCGGGCTCGCCCCAGCCGGCGTCGAGCGCCGGATCGCCGGGGCCGCCGCCGACGCAGAGATCGGCGAGCGCCTCGCGCACGTCGGCCGGGATCGGCGGCGGACGCAGCCCCGCGACGCGAATCGCGCCGCGCGCGTCGACGAGGCTCGCGAGTGCGTGCGCGAGCACGATCGCCGGATTGCGCAGCAGCCCGCCCCAGTTGCCGGAGTGATGCGCGCCGTCACGGGCACGCAGGCTCAGCTTGAAATTGACCGAGCCGCGCGAGCCGAGGAACACCGTGGGGCGCGCGGCCGCGATGCGCGGGCCGTCGGACGCGATCAGCACGTCGGCCGCGAGCGCATCGCGCTCCTGACGGCACAGTGCGTCGAGGCCCGGCGAACCCGTTTCCTCGCCCATCTCGATCAGCAGCTTCGCGTTGAAGCCCATCCGGCCGCCGCGTGCATCGAGCACGCTCGCCAGCGCGGCCAGGTTGATGGTGTGCTGGCCCTTGTTGTCGGCGCTGCCGCGGCCGTACCAGCGGTCGCCGTCGGCCGTCAGCGTCCACGGCGACAGCGGTGCGCGCCACTGCGCGTCGTAGCCGCGCACGACGTCGCCGTGGCCGTAGATCAGCACGGTCGGCAGTGCATCGTCTTCGTGGCGCGATGCGAGCAGGAACGGGCCGCCGCCGTCGACGGGGTTGTCGACGATCCGCGACGTGAAGCCGAGGCGCGCGGCCTCGGGTGCGATCTCGTCGGTCAGGTAGGCGCGCAGCGCGGCACCGTTGCCGCTCTCCTGGCTTTCGGTTCGCAAGCCGACGCGGCGGCTCAGAGTCGTGAAGAACGCACCGGATTCGAACTGGTTCAGCGCGTGCTGGATGGCGGCGGTACGGCTCAAGTCGTGTCTCCTCTGTCGGGTTCGCTGCACGCCGCGGATCGTGCGTGCAGCGTGAAGTGCGATCGATTCTAGAAAGCCGTTTTTTTTGTCACAATGATCGAATTTCGAACCTTTCTTTGCCGAAAAGGCAAAGCAGCGCGGCCGGCAGCCGGGCGGAGACAGAACGATGGCGGCTTTCCTGCATGGCCTGGCGTTGCGGTATTTCGTCGAGGTGGCGCGCACCGGTTCGATCAGCGACGCGTCCGCGCGGCTGCACGTGGCCGTCTCGGCGATCAGCCGCCAGATCGCGAAACTCGAGAGCGAGCTCGGGGCACCGCTGTTCGAGCGCCGGCCGCGCGGGATGGCGCTGTCGGAGGCCGGCGAGCGGCTTCTGGCGTTCGCGCAGCGCAGCCTGCTGGAGGCCGAGCACGTGATGAAGGACATCGGCGGGCTCGACGCGCTGCACGGCAGCCTGCTGAAGATCGCCTGCTCGGAAGGGTTCGCGATCGATTTCCTGCCCGGCACGCTCGCGCGCTTCAAGGCGCGCCATCCGGGCGTCGATTTCTCGGTGTGGGTCGTGTCGCCGGCGGACGCGACGCGGCGCGTGCGCGACGGCGACGTGGACATCGCGTTGAGCTTCAGCCTCGCGCCGGAGAAGGGCGTGCGCGTCGAACATACCGAGCGCGCGCCGATCTTCGCGCTGGTGCGGCGCGACCATCCGCTCGCGACGCGTGAAGCGGTGTCGCTCGCCGATGTCGCGCGTCACCCGCACGTGCTGCCCGAGGCCGGCACCACGGTGCGCCAGTTGATCGACATCGCATGCGCGCTCGACGGGCTGCTGCTCGAGCCTGAACTGACGAGCAACAACACGGCGGCGATGTACGGTTATGCGCGGCGCACGGGCGCGGTGATGTTCACGGGGCTGCTGTCGGTGCGCGACCGCTGCGCCGCGGACGGCTTCGTCGTCGTGCCCGTGACGAACCCGCAGTTGCGCGAGCGCAGCATCCAGATACAGACGATGGCGGGGCGCGATCTGCCCGCATCGGTTCGCGCGTTCCGCGACCATCTGATCGACGCGATGCAGGCCGCATCGCCGCCGCCGGCCGCCGCGCGCGGCCCGAGACGCCGGCCCGTGAGATAATCGCCAATCCGCCTTCCGTGCCCATGCGGCTCATCGAGCCGCATCGCCCCTGTTCGACGCCAAATTGAAGAACCTGATTGTCACCCTCGATCGCGCCGGCGAGTTCGACGAGATCATCGACGTGCGCACGCCGCTCGAGTTCGCCGAGGATCATATCCCCGGCGCGCTGAACGCGCCCGTGCTCAGCAACGAGGAGCGCGTGCTCGTCGGCACGATGTACCGGCAGGTGTCGCCGTACGAGGCGACGCGCGTCGGCGCAGCGATGGTGGCACGCAACATCGCGCGTCATCTCGACACGACGTTCGCCGACCGGCCGCGCAACTGGCGGCCGCTGATCTACTGCTGGCGCGGCGGCAAGCGCTCGGGCTCGATGACGACCTGGTTCAACCTGATCGGCTGGAAGGCGCGCCAGCTCGACGGCGGCTACAAGTCATACCGCCAGTCGGTATGCGCGACGCTCGACTCGCTGCCGACGCGCTTTCGCTACATCGCGCTCGTCGGCCATACGGGCTGCGGCAAGACGCGCCTGCTGAACGCGCTGCGCGACGCGGGCGCGCAGACGCTCGATCTCGAGGCGCTCGCGTGCCATCGCGGTTCGCTGCTCGGCGCGCTGCCGGGCAAGCCGCAGCCGGCGCAGAAGGGGTTCGATTCGGGGCTCGTCGAAACACTTGGGCGTTTCGACCCCGAATGGCCGGTGTTCGTCGAGTCGGAAAGCCGCAGGATCGGGCTCGTGCAGTTGCCGATCGCGTTGATCGAAGCGTTTCACGCAGGGCCGTGGGTGCATGTCGACGCGGCGCATGACGAGCGCATCGCGTTCCTCCTCGACGATTACGCGCACCTGTTCGACGAACCGGACGCGTTCAAGGCACAGCTGCACCGGCTGATCGGCCTGCACAGCCGCGAACAGGTGACGCACTGGAAGGCGCTGATCGATGCCGGCGCGCGTGCCGAACTGTTCACCGAACTGATCGACAAGCATTACGATCCCGCCTATGCGCGCACTTATCGCGCGACGTACAACAAGCCGAACCGGGCGCTGACGTTCACCTTCCGGCCCAACGCGGCCGATGTGTGCGACCAGGCGCGCACGCTGCTGGCGCAACTCGCGCAGGCCGGGCTGCCCGCGTCGGCCGCGCTTGCGGCAGGCGTGAAGCCCGCCACCGACAAAAACCAATCGACGATCACACGATGACGACCACACGCACCCAACCCAATCCGGCACTCGGCTGGATGACCTTCCTGCTGATCGCGGTCGCGGGACTGTTCTATGTGAAATGGTTCCCGTACTACAACAAGGCGTTCGTTGCCGCCGAGCATCATTCGATCGGACAGTCGATCCTGATGGGCACGTCGGCGGCCGCGCCCGAGCCGTCGCTGAAGGCCGCGCTCGACTACGCATGGGCGTACGGCAAGGCGATCTGGCAGGCGATGGTGCTCGGCTTGCTGCTCGGTTCGGCCGTGCAGGCGCTGCTGCCCGCGCACTGGGTCGCGCGCGTGCTCGGCCGCACCGGCTTCGGCAGCGTCGCCGCGGGCGGCCTGCTGTCGCTGCCCGGCATGATGTGCACGTGCTGCGCGGCGCCGGTCGTCGCGGGGCTGCGTGCACGCCATGCCTCGCCGGGCGGCGCGGTCGCGTTCTGGCTCGGCAACACGGTGCTGAACCCGGCGGCGCTGGTTTTCATGGGCTTCGTGCTCGGCTGGCACTGGAGTGCGCTGCGCCTCGTGCTGGGCGTCGCGATGGTATTCGGGATCGGCTATCTGCTGAACCGGATCGCGCGCCCTGAAGACGCCCGCGTCGACGATGCGCAGCTCGCCGCGCTGGCGGCCGAGCAGGCCGCGGCCGGCAATCCGTTCGTCCGCTGGATGAAGCTGCTCGCGCGCATGGCCGTGCGGCTCGTGCCCGAATACATCGTGCTCGTGCTGCTGCTCGGCGCCGCGCGCGCATGGCTGTTCCCGCATATCGGCCCGGACATCGGCAATCATCTCGGCTGGATCGTCGCCTTCGCGGTCGCGGGCATGCTGTTCGTGATCCCGACGGCGGGAGAGGTGCCGATCATCCAGGCGATGCTGTCGCTCGGCATGGGCGTCGGCCCGGCCGCCGCGCTGCTGATGACGCTGCCGCCGATCAGCGTGCCGTCGCTCGCGATGCTCGCGCGTTCGTTCAAGCCTTACATGCTGGCCATCGTCGCGATCCTCGTCGTCGTGTTCGGGATCGCGAGCGGCCTGCTCGCGGTCGCGCTCGGGTTCTGACGCGCGCAAGCGGTGCGCCGGCCGGGCGCAATCGTCGTATTCATCCGGCGCCGCCGTTTCACGCGTGCGGCGCCATTTACAAGAAGCAAACAGGAAAACGCATGACCCAACCGAAGATTCATCCTCGACTCGAAAAGGCGCTGACGCGCGGCGATCTCGCGATCCGCCAGGCCAATTCCGCGCGGGCGACTGCCGTGCTGAACGCACTCGGCACGATGATCATCGAGGCCTCCGCAACGATCGGCGTCGAGGCCAGCATCGACATTCCGCAAGGCGACCGCATTTACGATCCGGTCAACGGCCTGTGGCCGCAGAAGATGCTGGTGTCGTTCGACGGCCCGGTGGACGAGGCCGACAAGGAAGAGCTGCGCTCGGTTTATCTGGTCGCCGACGATCCGGGCACGCAGTTCCGCGTCGAATGGCATCGTGCGGACGGCAAGCTCGGCCGCCAGGAAGGTGGCCCGCTCGCGACCGTCGCGTTCCTGACCGACGTCGAGATCCCGTGGAGCGACGACGACGAGTAACGTCGTCGCATGAAGCCGGCGCCCGGTGCGCCGGCCGTCAGCGCATCATCCGCCGCCGGAACAGCCAGGCGGACAGCAGGAACCCGCCGATCGCGTAGCCGGCGAGCACCGCGACATGCAGCGCGACGTCGGTCGCCGGCCGGCCGAGCATCGCGGGCCGGATCAGCTCCACGGCGTTCGCGAGCGGCAGTGCCTGCGCCGCGTGCCGCGCGATCGGCGGCAGCTGCGTGGTCGGGAAGAACACGCCCGACAGCAGCAGCATCGGCGTCAGCACGAGCGTCTGATAAAACATGAAGAAATCGTAGGACGGTGCGAGCGCCGTGACGATCATCGCGACGCTTGCGAACGCGAGGCCCGCGAGCGCGATCACGGGTAGCGCCGCGAGCATCGACGGAAACTGCGCATAGCCGAGCGCCCCCGCGACGAGCATGATCGCGGCCCCCGACAGCATCGCCTTGCTGGCCCCCCAGACGATCTCGCCGAGCACGATGTCGCCGAGCGCAAGCGGCGTATGCATGATCGCTTCCCACGTGCGCTGCACGTGCATCCGCGAGAAACCCGAATACATCGACTCGAAGCTCGCGGACATCATCACGCTCGAGCCGACCGTACCGGCCGCGAGGAACGCGATATACGACACGCCGTCGACGTGGCCGAGCATCAGGCCGAGCCCGAACCCCAGACCGAACAGATAGATCATCGGATCGGCAAGATTGCCGAACATCGACGCGAGCGCGAGCTTGCGCCAGACGAGATAGTTGCGCCGCCAGACGGCGATCCAGTTGGTTGCGTTCGCGGGCATCGCGATCGCGAAGCGTGACACGCGTGGCGGTGCCGACGGGGCGGTGGCGGAATAGTTACGCACGTCCATGATCGATCAGTCCTGCATTTCGCGGCCCGTGAGCCGCAGGAACACATCTTCCAGATTGGCCGGGCGATGCAGATAGCGCAACCCCGTGCGACCCTTGAGTCGCGCACTGAGCGGTTCCGGGTCGCTCACGTAGCAGAACAGCGTCTCGCCGCTGATCTCGGTGTGCTTCGCGAACGCCGCCAGCTCGTCGCGCAGCGTGGCCGGATCGGGCCCGTAGATCTCGATCACGTCGCAGCCGATCTCCGATTCGATCAGCGCGTGCGGCGCTCCTTCGGCGATCTTGCGGCCTTCCTCGATCACGCATAGCCGGTCGCACAGGCGCTCGGCTTCTTCCATGAAGTGCGTGGTGATCAGGATCGTCTTGCCTCGAGCGAGCAGCGAGCGCAGGCGTTCCCACATGAGGTGGCGCGCCTGCGGGTCGAGGCCCGTCGTCGGCTCGTCGAGCACCAGCACATCGGGATCGTTGACGAGCGCACGGGCGAGCGTGAGCCGGCGCTTCATGCCGCCCGACAGCTCGCCGACCTTCGCATCGGCCTTGTTCTCGAGCTTCGCGAATTCGAGCAGGGGTTTCACGAGCGCGTGCGCAGCCTGCGCAGACATGCCGAAATAGCGGCTGAAGACGAGCAGGTTCTCGCGCACGGTGAAGTCGGGGTCGAGATTGTCGAACTGCGGGACGACCCCGACACGCTGGCGCGCATGTCGCGCACGCGATGGAACCGGTTCGCCGCAGAGCGAAATGGTGCCTGCATCGGGGTGCGTGAGGCCGAGCAGCATTTTCAGCGTGGTGGTCTTGCCCGCGCCGTTGGGGCCGAGCAGGCCGTAGCATTCGCCGGCCTGTACGGTGAACGACAGGCCGTTGACGACGAGCTTGTCGCCATAGCGCTTTTCGACGTTCCGGAAATCGATCGGTGCAACGAGCATGGGTGTGTTGTCGTTGTATGCGGGCGCGGCAGCGTTCCGCTGCCGGATGCGTGGCCGGTTGGCGAACCGATCGGACGATTGCCTGTCACACGGGCATGACCGAAGCGCACGACGCCGGCGCCTGGTGGCCCGCTGGAGTACGAACGGGCCATTCTAGTGCATCGGCTGCGTCTCTTCAGGGCATGCCTGCGCGGTGCGATGCATGCGCGCACCGATCGTGCACCGCATCATCGCGCACGCGCCGAGCGGGGCGAATCAGCGTTTTCCATCCCTTGCGTCCTGAATTGCGGCGCACCATGATGAATGCGTAGGCTCGTTGTTGCGATAGGGAGGTTTCATGGCTAGCTACAACAAGATTCTGCTGTGTTACGACGGCACGCTCGAAGGGCGCAAGGCACTGCGCTGCGGCGCCAATCTCGCGATGGACCTGAAGGCCGAGACGCATTTGCTGTCGGTCGTCGACATGCGCTCGAGCATTGCACAGAGCGCGGGTTTGCTGACCGACGTCGCGTGCGGCCGGTTTGAGGAAACCGCGCGTGAAATCCTGCAGGAAGGGGTGAACTGGCTGCGCGAGCGCGGCGTGCAGGCCGAAGGCCATTTCGCATTCGGCTATCCGATCGACGAAATCGCGAATCTCGCGACCGAACTGAACGCCGATCTCGTCGTCGTCGGCCACCGGTGCCGCAGCGGGCTGTCGAGATGGTGGATGGGCT
Organism: Burkholderia cepacia ATCC 25416; assembly: GCF_001411495.1. Taxonomy (NCBI): domain Bacteria; kingdom Pseudomonadati; phylum Pseudomonadota; class Betaproteobacteria; order Burkholderiales; family Burkholderiaceae; genus Burkholderia; species Burkholderia cepacia. The sequence continues at coordinate 2,697,507 of NZ_CP012981.1, forward strand.
CGGGCAACACGCAACTGCTCGATCGCGTGAATTGCAGCATTCTGGTTGCGTGTTCGTCGGCGCAAGAGCAGAAGGCTGAAATCGCACGCGAGCGTGAAGCGGCCACGGCGAACGGCAAATGATCCAATGATTCGATGACTGCCTGACTGGCGAACCGTGCCGGTCGGGCAGTCACGCCGCCTCAGTGGCTCGGGCGACTCCCCCGAGCCAGTCAAGTCCTGTCGAGCCCTGTCAAGCGTGCAGGTCGATTGCGGACAACTTCCACGAGAACAGGCCGAAGCGGTGGAATATCGCCGCATAGCGTGTGCCGTCGGCACTGCGCTGGTAGGTCACGACGAATTCATCGATATTCCGGTAGCCGGCGCTGGTTTGTTGCTGATGCGGCGAATGCGTTGCATCGACCGGGCTGGCCGGCGCGGCAGCAGCAGGGGGCGGCGATGATGCGGCTGCCGCGTTGCTGCCCGGAGCGGCTGCGCTTGCCGAAGCCTGATTGGGCGTTGGTGCGGCCGGCGTGTTGCCCGATGCATCGCTGCCTGGTGGCAGATTCGACAAGTCAGGTGGACGCTCTCCCGGATTGCCACGCGGTGGCAATCCGCTCATCAGCGCGGCCACGCCCTCCGGGGTCGCGTATGCATCGACCAGCGGGCCGATCAATGCCGACCCGATCAGTGCACCGAGCACCGCGAACGGATTGCTCTTCTTCACCGCGTCGATCCGGCGCATCAGCTCTTCCGTGACCTGCTGCTTCAGGCTGATGCGCAGCGACGGAAAATCGACATATTCACTGATGGCCTGTGCATCACGCGCATCGATCGCCGTTTTCAGGCGGCCGAGCGCGACGTACGGCGATGCGTAGGCATAGCCGATCGCCGCAACGGCGGCGATGGACAGCACGATGATCAGCAGGGGTTTGAGCCGCCATGCGCGGCCCGAAGATCCGGTCACGTTGCCTCCGGTGCGGGGATGTTCCGCAATCAGAGACCGCCAGGCGTGGCCGATCGTTCCTCTGCGATGCAGCGATCGATCATCCGGCACACGGCATCGATCGTGCCGACCATGATCAGGCGTGAACGACCGTGATAGACGCGCACCGGCGCGCGACGCGCGGGTTCCGCGTGATTCAGGCCGGCGTTCAGCGATACCCGCGCGAAAGCGGGGAGCGCCGACGGCAGCAGGGACGCCTGCCGTTCGACTGCGACTTCTTCTTGCACAGGCGCCGCCGCGGACAGCGGTGCGCAGGGCGTGCGGCCGCGCAGGTGACGCAGGCGACCGAATTGACGGAAAGGCAGCAGGCGGGCAAGGCGTTCCATGATGTTCTCCTCAGCGAGACGGAATGTCAGAGTTCGCCCGAGCGGATCAGCCCGACGGCGATGCCTTCCAGCGCGAATTCCGCGCTGCCGGCCTTGACGAAGATGTTTTCGTAATCCGGGTTCTCCGCGATCAGCTCGAGACCGCCCGGCCGGCGCATCAGGCGCTTGACCGTGACGTCGTCGCCGAGACGCGCGACGATGATCTGGCCGTCCTTCGCTTCCGTGCGCTTCTGCACGGCGAGCAGGTCGCCATCGAGGATGCCGGCGTCGCGCATCGACAGGCCGCGCACTTTCAACAGGTAGTCGGGCTTGCTGGTGAACAGCGCGGGATCGCACGCGTAATGCTGCGAGATGTGCTCCTGCGCGAGGATCGGGCTACCGGCTGCCACACGGCCGACGAGCGGCAGCGACAGCTGCATCAGGCCGGCGTGCGGGAGCGTGAACTGGTGCGGGGCATCGTCGATGCCGAGCAGGCGGATGCCGCGCGACGCGCCGGCGGCCAGCTCGATCACACCCTTGCGCGCCAGCGCGCGCAGGTGCTCTTCGGCCGCATTCGGCGAGCTGAAGCCCAGTTCGGCCGCGATCTCGGCACGGGTGGGCGGGAATCCGGAGCGCTCGATCGCGCGGCGGATCAAGTCGAACACTTGCTGCTGACGGGCGGTGAGTTTGGTCATGGCTCAACTGTATGGATAGACAGTGAGCTGTATTTTTATACAGTAGTTCGCGAATTTCAAGTGTTACGTGAGGTTCGACGCGATCACGCCGGTTCCGACGTGATTTTGCGACGTCCGGACGCCGGTTCATCTGCCGCAACCGTCCATCCCGTCTGCGTTAGCACTTTTGAGTATTAAAAAATGAGGAACGATTATTTTTAATCATGTAACCCGTTCGCTAGACTGGCCCGACATCGCAATACCGACAACACTGGAGAACCAAGGATGGGCAAGCGCAATACGGGGCTGGTGGGCGGAGTGGGCCGCCTGATCGCAACACTCGCGCTGGGCGCGGCGGCGGCGCTGGGCGTCGCGACGCACGCCCAGGCCGATACGACCTTCCTGAACGTGTCGTACGACCCGACGCGCGAGCTGTATCAGGACTTCAACCAGGCGTTCGGCAAGGAGTGGAAGGCGAAGACGGGCGAGACCGTCAACTTCAAGCAGTCGCACGGCGGTTCGGGCGCGCAGGCGCGCTCGGTGCTCGACGGCCTGCAGGCCGACGTCGTCACGCTGGCATTGGCGTACGACATCGACGCGCTCGCGAACAAGGGCCTCGTCAACAAGGATTGGCAGAAGCGCCTGCCCGACAACGCGTCGCCGTATACGTCGACGATCGTGTTCCTGGTGCGCAAGGGCAACCCGAAGGGGATCAAGGACTGGGACGACCTGACCAAGCCGGGCATCTCGATCGTCACGCCGAACCCGAAGACGTCGGGCGGCGCACGCTGGAACTACCTGGCCGCATGGGCGTACGCGGTGCACAAGCCGGGCGGCAACGAGCAGACGGCGAAGGAATTCGTCACGAAGCTCTACAAGAACGCGGGCGTGCTCGATTCGGGCGCACGCGGCGCGACCACGAGCTTCGTGCAGCGCGGGATCGGCGACGTGCTGATCGCATGGGAAAACGAGGCGTTCCTGTCGGTCAAGGAATTCGGTACCGACAAGTTCGAGATCGTCGTGCCGTCGGTGAGCATCCTGGCCGAGCCGCCCGTCGCGGTGGTCGACAAGGTGGTCGACAAGAAGGGCACGCGCAAGCTGGCCGATGCGTACCTGAACTTCCTGTACAGCCCGCAGGGCCAGGAGATCGCGGCACGCAACTACTACCGGCCGCGTTCGAAGAACGTGCCGGCGGAGCTGACCAAGCAGTTCCCGAAGCTGAAGCTGTACACGGTCGACGATACCTTCGGCGGCTGGACGAATGCGCAGAAGACGCATTTCGCGGACGGCGGCGTGTTCGATTCGATCTACAAGCCGCAGTAACACCATAACGACAGCGGCGCGCCACGACAGCGCGCCGCACCCTCGGCGGGCCGCCGGCGCAAAGCATCGCGCCGGCGTTTGCGTCGGACCCATGAGCAGCATCGACCCAGCAAGAGCATCCGATGACGACGTACACCTTTCGCAAGCCGAGCGCGCTGCCCGGTTTCGGCGTGACGCTAGGCATCACGGTGGCCTATTTGAGCCTCGTGGTGCTGATACCGCTCGCCGCCACGTTCCTGAAGACCGCGACGCTGTCGTGGGACCAGTTCGTCACCGCCGTCGCGTCGCCGCGCGTGCTCGCGTCGTACCGGCTGACGTTCACGTCCGCACTCGGCGGCGCGCTGATCAACGCCGTGTTCGGCTTCCTCGTCGCGTGGGTGCTCGTGCGCTACACGTTCCCGTTCAAGCGCCTCGTCGATGCGATCGTCGACCTGCCGTTCGCGCTGCCGACGTCGGTTGCCGGCATCTCGCTCGCGGCCGTCTATGCGACCAACGGCTGGGTCGGCCAGTATCTCGCGCCGCTCGGCATCAAGATCGCGTTCACGCCGGCCGGCGTGCTGGTCGCGCTGACCTTCATCGGGCTGCCGTTCGTCGTGCGCACCGTGCAGCCGGTGCTCGAGGATTTCGAGCGCGAGCAGGAAGAGGCGGCCGCGTGCCTGGGCGCGTCGCGCTGGCTGACGTTCCGCCGCGTCGTGCTGCCGGCCGTGCTGCCGGCGCTCCTCACCGGGTTCGCGCTCGCGTTCGCGCGTGCGCTCGGTGAATACGGCTCGGTGATCTTCATCGCCGGCAACGTGCCGATGAAATCCGAGATCACGTCGCTGCTCATCATCACGAAGCTCGAGCAGTACGACTACGCGGGCGCGACCGCGCTGGCGGTCGTGATGCTCGTCGTGTCGTTCCTGATGCTGCTGCTGATCAACACGCTGCAGTGGTATCTGCAGCGCCGCACGAGCAAGGGTGCGAGCGGTCCCGCGCCTGCTACCGTCACCGCCGCCGCAGCAGGAGGCCAGCAATGAGCCAGGAGGCCACCGTCGTGCTGAAAACCCCGTCTTCGGCCGAGCAAGGGCGCGCCGCGAAGCGGCTCGACCCCGTCAGCGAGTCGCGCGTCGTGCGCTGGCTGCTCACGGGCATCGCGCTGGCGTTCCTTGCGTTCTTCCTCGTCGTGCCGCTCGCCGCGGTGTTCGTCGAGGCGCTGAGAAAAGGTGTCGGCTTCTATCTCGAATCGCTGGCCGATCCCGACGCGTGGTCGGCGATCAAGCTGACGCTGACCGTCGCCGTGATCGCCGTACCGCTGAACCTCGTGTTCGGCGTGTGCGCGTCGTGGGCGATCGCGAAATTCGAATTCCGCGGCAAGGCGCTGCTGACGACGCTGATCGACCTGCCGTTCTCGGTGTCGCCGGTGATCTCGGGTCTCGTGTACGTGCTGCTGTTCGGTGCGCAGGGCTGGCTCGGGCCGTGGCTGCAGGCGCACGACGTGCAGATCATCTTCGCGGTGCCGGGCATCGTGCTCGCGACGATCTTCGTCACGTTCCCGTTCGTCGCGCGCGAGCTGATTCCGCTGATGCAGGCGCAAGGCACCGACGAGGAAGAAGCCGCGCGCGTGCTCGGCGCGTCGGGCTGGCAGATCTTCCGCCGCGTGACGCTGCCGAACGTGAAGTGGGGTTTGCTGTACGGCGTGATCCTGTGCAACGCGCGTGCGATGGGCGAGTTCGGCGCGGTGTCGGTCGTATCGGGCCACATCCGCGGCGTGACCGACACGATGCCGCTGCACGTCGAGATCCTGTACAACGAATACAACTTTGCGGCAGCGTTCGCGGTGGCGTCGGTGCTCGCGCTGCTCGCGCTCGTCACGCTCGCCCTGAAACTGATCGCCGAGCGTCATCTCGCCGCCGAACTGGCCGGCGCGAGCGACACCGTTCCCGCACACGCCGGCCCCGCCGCCGTTTCGTCGAAATCGTAAAGAGGCAACCAGAATGGGTATCACCGTCCGTAACCTTCAGAAGCGCTTCGGCGATTTCACGGCGCTCGACAACGTGTCGCTCGACTTCCCGCCCGGCGAACTGGTCGCGCTGCTCGGGCCGTCCGGCTGCGGCAAGACCACGCTGCTGCGCGTGATCGCGGGCCTCGAGCACGCGGACGCCGGCCAGGTCGTGCTGCAGGGGCTCGATGTCGCGTCGGTCGGCGCGCGCGATCGGCAGGTCGGGTTCGTGTTCCAGCACTACGCGCTGTTCCGCCACATGACCGTGTTCGAGAACGTCGCGTTCGGGCTGCGCGTGAAGCCGCGCCGCGAGCGGCCGTCGGAAAGCGCGATCCGCGACAAGGTGCACGAGCTGCTGAAGCTCGTGCAGCTCGACTGGCTCGCGCAGCGTTATCCGTCGGAACTGTCGGGCGGCCAGCGCCAGCGCATCGCGCTCGCCCGCGCGCTCGCGGTCGAGCCGAAGGTGCTGCTGCTCGACGAGCCGTTCGGCGCGCTCGACGCGAAGGTCCGCAAGGAACTGCGCGGCTGGCTGCGTCGTCTGCACGACGACCTGCACATCTCGACGATCTTCGTCACGCACGACCAGGAGGAGGCGCTGGAAGTCGCGGACCGCATCGTCGTGCTGAACCGCGGCCACGTCGAGCAGGTCGGCAGCCCGCAGGACGTCTACGATCATCCGCAGAGCGCGTTCGTCTACGAGTTCCTCGGCGCGGCCAACCGGCTGCCGGGCACGGTCGCCGGGCGCGGCTTCGTGGCCGAGGGCGCGGCTGCGCCGATCGAGGTCGACGCCGATTTCGCGGGCCCTGCGAACGCGTACGTGCGGCCGCACGACCTGCAGCTCTGGCCGGCCGGTGAGGGGCACCGCGACGGCATCGCGGTGGACGTGCGCCGCGTGATTCCGCTCGGCGGTTCGGTGCGCGTGGAGCTCGAGGCGCGCGCGGGCGGCGCGCTCGAGGCGGAACTCGATCGCGACGCATGGCGTGCGCTGTCGCTGCAGGTCGGCGACGGTGCGACGGCCGTGCCGCGCGCGGTGCGTGTGTTTCCCGCGCGTTGACGCCAGAATGCAGGGCAGGGGGCGGAGCGCGCTCCGATCAGACAATCAAACAACGACAGCCTAAGAGGCATACCCATGAATTTTCAGCAATTGCGGTTCGTGCGCGAAGCGGTGCGCCAGAACATGAACCTGACGGAAGTCGCGAACGTGCTGTACACGTCGCAGTCCGGCGTGTCCAAGCAGATCAAGGATCTCGAGGATGAACTGGGCGTCGATATCTTCATCCGGCGCGGCAAGCGGCTGACGGGGCTCACGGAGCCCGGCAAGGCCGTGCACCAGCTGATCGAGCGGATGCTGCTCGATGCCGAGAACCTGCGCCGCGTCGCGCGCCAGTTCGCCGACCAGGACAGCGGCCACCTCGTCGTCGCGACGACGCACACGCAGGCGCGCTACGCGCTGCCGAAGGTGATCCGGCAGTTTACCGACGTGTTCCCGAAGGTCCATCTCGCGCTGCGCCAGGGCAGCCCGCAGCAGATCGCGCAGATGATCCTGAACGGCGAGGCCGATCTCGGCATCTCGACCGAAGCGCTCGACCGCTATCCGGACATCGTCACGTTCCCGTGCTATTCGTGGCACCACACGGTCGTCGTGCCGAAGGGCCATCCGCTCGTCGGTCGCGAGAACCTGACGCTCGAGGAAATCGCCGAGTACCCGATCATCACGTACGACCAGGACTTCACGGGCCGCTCGCACATCGACCAGGCATTCACGCAGGCGGGTGCCGTGCCCGACGTCGTGCTGACCGCGATCGACGCCGACGTGATCAAGACCTATGTCGAGCTCGGGATGGGGATCGGCGTCGTCGCGGCGATGGCCTACGATCCGCAGCGCGACACGGGGCTCGTCGCGCTCGATACGCAGCACCTGTTCGAGGCGAGCACGACGCGGGTCGGCCTGCGCAAGGGCGCATTCCTGCGTGCGTATGCGTACCGGCTGATCGAGATGTTCGCGCCACACCTGAACGAAGCGGAAATCGCGGGGCTGTTGCGCGAAGCCGTTTGAAGACAGTACGTCGTGCGCCGTCCGCGCGATCAACGCGGATGGCGCGACGTCCCGTCATGCATCAGGCGGCGGCAGGCGATCTGCCGCCGCCTGGTTGTTCGACCCAGACTCACCGAATCACCGGCCGCAATCGCGGTTTCCTGCCGATTCATCCCCGCACTCCATGACATGCGCTCGCCTGCCAGCGAGAAATCAAGACGGCACGTTCGAGCGCCTCACATCGGGCCTTGCCATCCTGCACACCGGCCGCCCCGTTTCTCCTTGTCTGTGATTCAATGCGCGTGAATACCGGCTGACGGGTGTTGACGCGACTCTCCGGCACCATCCCGACTGGCCCGCCCGCTTCAACGACACCCTGCGCGACGCCGGAACGAAGCGCGGGGCACATGACCGACAGCCCGTTCGCATTCGCAACACAACGCACGCGGATTGCCCGTTCGGACACATTCGGCAGCATGGCGCACAGCACGCAACACGCGTGACGACGAGGTAAACAATGAACCTGAAATGGTTTCTCTTTTCCTTCGAAGGCCGGATCGGACGCCTGCCGTGGTGGATCTACGCACTGGTTTCCGCGTTGCTCAGCGTGTTTTTCGATGCGGATTCGCACCGCTCGCCGGATGATGATCTGCCGCTGCTGGCGATGCTGGTGCTCATCGTGGTCGCCGTCGTCGCGGCGTGGTCGTCGATTGCGGTCGGTGTGAAGCGGCTGCACGACATCGACAAGTCGGGATGGTGGATGCTGTTGGTGTTCGTGCCGATCGTCGGCGCGCTCGCGTTGTTCGTGATGAACGGCTTCATCGCCGGCACGCCGCATGCGAACCGCTTCGGCGAGCCGCCGTCAGCCGATGAAGACGAGCCGGCGCCGCGGGATCCGGCGTGACACGCGCTCCGAATAAACCCTTAAATATTGATCAGACAGGTTGCGCGCCGACGCGAATCGGTACAGCATAGCCTTCACTCCGCCGGCTTCCCGCCGGCGGCGGCGCGTAAACAACAGCACGCGTCAGGCAGTCGGCCGTCTGCCTCGCTTCCATTCCGTGGTACCGACAGCAGCATCGATGGCCATTGCCCGGGTAGTGTGGCGCAAACGTTTGCTCACATTAAAACAACAGTCAAACAATAGTCCGGTCCTTGGGGCCGGTCGCCAGGAGATGTGTATGAATGTCCTCTTTCGCCGTCGCTTCCTGACCGCCGCGCTCGCCGCCGTCGCGGTTGCCGCCGCACCGGCCGTCCATGCGCAATCATCGGCCAAGCCGAAGGTCGCGCTCGTGATGAAGTCGCTCGCCAACGAGTTCTTCCTGACGATGGAAACGGGCGCGAAGGAATACCAGAAGCACAACGCGAACCAGTTCGACCTGATCACCAACGGCATCAAGGACGAGACCGACACCGCGAACCAGATCCGCATCGTCGAGCAGATGATCGTGTCGAAGGTCGACGCGATCGTGCTCGCGCCGGCCGATTCGAAGGCGCTCGTGCCGGTCGTGAAGAAGGCGGTCGACGCCGGCATCATCGTCGTGAACATCGACAACCGGCTCGATCCCGACGTGCTCAAATCGAAGAACCTGAACGTACCGTTCGTCGGCCCGGACAACCGCAAGGGCGCGCGCAAGATCGGCGATTACCTCGCGAAGCGGCTGAAGGCGGGCGACCAGGTCGGCATCGTCGAGGGCGTGTCGACGACGACCAATGCGCAGCAGCGCACGGCCGGCTTCGAGGATGCGATGAAGGCGGGCGGGATGAAGGTCGTATCGGTGCAGTCCGGTGAATGGGAGATCGACAAGGGCAATGCGGTCGCGGCCGCGATGCTCAACGAATACCCGAACCTGAAGGCGCTGCTGTGCGGCAACGACAACATGGCGATCGGCGCCGTGTCGGCCGTGCGCGCGGCCGGCAAGCAGGGCAAGGTGTTCGTGGTCGGCTACGACAACATCAACGCGATCAAGCCGATGCTGAAGGACGGCCGCGTGCTCGCGACGGCCGATCAGTACGCGGCGAAGCAGGCCGTGTTCGGCATCGACACGGCGCTCAAGGCGATCTCCGAGCATCGCAAGCAGGCCGACATGTCGGGCGTGGTCGAGACGCCGGTGGATCTCGTGACGAAGTGACGCAACCCCGATACAGCCGCCGCCCTCAAGAATCGGGCGCGGCGGCCGTTATCAGGGGTGAGCGCGATCACGGCCACTGCATGCACATGCACTTGTGAGCGTCATACCCGCGCGCCGCGTGCGCGCGGCCGCAATCAGGATCGCGATGGACCCGACTTCCCAACCCTCCCGCGCAGCCGCTCCCGTGCTGTCCGTATCCGGCATCGGCAAGACCTATGCCGAACCCGTGCTCGCCGAGGTCACGCTGACGCTCGAGGCGGGCCACGCGCTTGCGTTGACGGGCGAGAACGGCGCCGGCAAGAGCACGCTGTCGAAGATCATCGGCGGGCTCGTCGAGCCGACCGCCGGCACGATGCAGCTGGGCGGCCAGCCCTATGCGCCGGCGAGCCGGACGCAGGCCGAGGCGCTCGGCGTGCGCATGGTGATGCAGGAGCTGAACCTGCTGCCGACCCTGACGGTCGCCGAAAACCTGTTCCTGAACCGCCTGCCGCGGCGCTTCGGGATCATCGATCGCGCGCGGTTGCGCGACGACGCGCGGGCCGCGATGGCCCAGGTCGGGCTTGACACGGTCGATCCCGATACGCCGGTGGGCGCGCTCGGCATCGGCCATCAGCAGATGGTCGAGATCGCGCGCAACCTGATCGGCGACTGCCGCGTGCTGATTCTCGACGAACCGACCGCGATGCTGACCGCGCGTGAAGTCGAGCTGCTGTTCGAGCAGATCGACCGGCTGAAGGCACGCGGGGTCGCGATCATCTACATCTCGCATCGGCTCGAGGAGCTCGCGCGTGTCGCCGAGCGGGTCGCGGTACTGCGCGACGGCCGGCTCGTCCATGCGGGCGACATGGCGGCGACGACGTCCGACGGGCTCGTCACGCTGATGGTCGGGCGCGAGATCGGCGAGCACATCGATCTCGGCGAGCGCCGTATCGGCGCACCGCGGCTCGTCGTGTCGGGCCTCGCCCGCGGGACGGCGGTGCGCGACGTGTCGCTCGAGGTGCGCGCGGGCGAGATCTTCGGCATCTCGGGGCTGATCGGCGCGGGACGTACCGAACTGCTGCGGCTGATCTACGGCGCGGATGCGCCGGATGCGGGAACGATCGCGATCGGCCAGCCGCCGAAGCCGGTGCGGATCGGCTCGCCCGTCGAGGCGGTGAAGCACGGCATCGCGCTGATCACCGAGGATCGCAAGGGCGAAGGGTTGCTGCTCACGCAGTCGATCACCGCGAACGTGTCGCTCGGCCAGCTCGACCGGCTGGCGCGCGGCGGCATCGTCGACAGCGCGCGTGAAACGGCGCTCGCCGAGCAGCAGATCGACGCGCTGCGAATCCGCACGCACGGTGCGGCGCAGGCGGTCGGCGAGCTGTCGGGCGGTAATCAGCAGAAGGTCGTGATCGGCCGCTGGCTCGCGCGCGACATGGGCGTGCTGCTGTTCGACGAGCCGACGCGCGGGATCGACGTCGGCGCGAAGTTCGAGATCTACACTTTGATGGGCGCGCTCGCGCGCGAAGGCCGCGCGCTCGTCGTCGTGTCGAGCGACCTGCGTGAGCTGATGCTGATCTGCGACCGGATCGGCGTGATGTCGGCCGGGCGCATGACCGCCGTGTTCGAGCGCGGCAACTGGACCCAGGATGCACTGCTGGCCGCGGCATTCGCCGGCTTCGGCCGCGAGACGCCGCCGGACGGCGCTCGGCATCCGGACGCGGGGCAGGCGCAAGGCGCCGCTCCGGGCACTTCGACGACAGGACGACAGCAATGACCCAGCCTCCCGTATCCCCGACCGACGCAGGCGCGCAGCAGGACGTGACGGGGCGCCGCGCGCGCACGCTGTCCGGCACGCGGCTCGGCCTGTCGAACTATCTCGGGCTCGCCGGCGCGCTTGCCGCGATGATCGTGCTGTTTTCGACGCTGAGCTCGCATTTCCTGACCTACGATACGTTCAGCACGATCGCGAACCAGATTCCCGATCTCGTCGTGATGTCGGTCGGGATGACCTTCGTGCTGATCATCGCCGGGATCGACCTGTCGGTCGGCTCGGTGCTCGCGCTCGCCGCGTCGATGGTCAGCGTCGCCGCGCTGAAATGGCAGTGGGGGCCGCTGCCGGCCGCGCTGATCGGCATCGCGGTCGCGACCGTCACGGGCGCGCTGACGGGCGCGGTCACGGTCGGCTGGCGGATTCCGTCGTTCATCGTGTCGCTCGGCGTGCTGGAGGCCGCACGCGGCCTCGCGTACCAGCTGACGAATTCGCGCACCGCCTATATCGGCGACGCGTTCGATTTCCTGTCGAACCCGATCGCGCTCGGCATCTCGCCGGCGTTCCTGATCGCGGTCGCGGTGATGATCGCGGCCCAGTTCGTGCTGACGCGCACCGTGTTCGGACGCTATCTCGTCGGGATCGGCACGAACGAAGAAGCCGTCCGACTTGCCGGGGTTAACCCGAGGCCGTATAAAATTCTCGTATTCGCGCTGATGGGCGCGCTCGCGGGGCTCGCGTCGCTGTTCCAGATTTCGCGGCTCGAGGCGGCCGACCCGAACGCGGGCGTCGGCCTCGAACTGCAGGTGATCGCGGCCGTCGTGATCGGCGGCACGAGCCTGATGGGCGGGCGCGGCTCGGTGATCAGCACGTTCTTCGGCGTGTTGATCATCTCCGTGCTGGCCGCGGGGCTGGCGCAGATCGGCGCGAACGAGCCGACGAAACGGATCATCACCGGCGCGGTGATCGTGGTGGCGGTCGTGCTCGATACGTATCGCAGCCGGCGCACGCGCGTGCGGTAGAAAGACAGACAGAACAGACCAGAGAGAAACGGGAAATGGCGACGATCAAGGATGTGGCAGCCATGGCGGGCGTGTCGTTTACGACCGTCTCGCACGTGGTGAACAACTCGCGGCCGGTGTCTGCGGATGTGCGTGCGAAGGTCGAGGGCGCAATCCGCGAGCTGAATTACGTGCCGTCGGCCGTGGCGCGCTCGCTGAAGGCGCGTGCGACGGCGACCATCGGCCTCGTCGTGCCGAACAGCACGAATCCGTATTTCGCGGAACTTGCGCGCGGCATCGAGGATCAGTGCGCGGCCAATGGCTATTGCGTGTTCTTCTGCAACTCGGACGACGATCCCGTGAAGCAGCGCAACTACCTGCGCGTGCTGCAGGAAAAGCGCATCGACGGGCTGATCGTCGCGTCGGCGGGCGAGGATGCGGTGCTCGCGCAGACGCTTGCGGACATCCATGCGCCGCTCGTCGTCGTCGATCGCAACATCGAGGGGCTCGCGGCCGACCTCGTGCAGATCGACCACGAGCGCGGCGCGTACCTGGCGACGCGCCACCTGCTCGAGCTCGGGCACGCGAAGATCGGCTGCATCACGGGGCCGACCGACACGGCGGTCAGCGCGATGCGCGTGCACGGTTTCATCCGTGCGATGGCCGAGCGCGGTGTCGACATCGTGCCGGGCGCGATCGCGGAAAGCGACTTCTCGTGCCTCGGCGGTTATCACGCGGCGTCGCGGCTGTTCGAATCGGTGCGGCCGAGCGCGATCTTCGCGGGCAACGACCTGATGGGCGTCGGCGCGCTGCGTGCGGCGGCCGAGCGCGGCATGCGCGTGCCCGACGACTGTTCGATCATCGGATTCGACGACATCGAATTCTCTCGCTACACCTATCCGGCGCTGTCGACGGTCGGCCAGTCGGTGCGCGCGCTCGGCGAAATGGCGGCGCAGACCCTGATCGAGCGGATCGGCGGCGGCTCGTCGGCCGTGCCGAGCCGCCGTCGCGTCGTGTCGCCGCGTCTCGTGCTGCGTGAATCGACGGCGATCTACCGCGAGCCGCCGGCTTCCGGCGGTCGCGCATGACGGCGCCCGCAGCGGGCGCCGGCCGCGTGACGGTGGTCGGCAGCCTCAACATGGATCTCGTCGTGCGGGCGCCGCGCCTGCCGCTGCCCGGCGAAACGCTCGCTGGTCATGCGTTCGCGCAGGCGGCGGGCGGCAAGGGCGGCAACCAGGCCGTCGCTGCCGCGCGGCTCGGCGCGCAGGTCGCGATGATCGGCTGCGTCGGCGCGGATGCGCACGGCGCGGCACTGCGTGCGGGTCTCGAAGCCGAGGGGATCGACTGCGCGGGGCTCGCGACGAGCGCGTCGGCGTCGACCGGCGTCGCGCTGATCGTCGTCGACGATGCGAGCCAGAACGCGATCGTGATCGTCGCGGGCGGCAATGGCGAGGTCACGACCGATACGGTCGCGCGGCACGAGGCCGCGCTGGCGTCGGCCGACGTCGTGATCTGTCAGCTCGAGACGCCGCCGGATGCGGTGTTCGCGGCGCTGTCGGCCGGACGTCGGCTCGGCCGCACGGTGGTGCTCAATCCGGCCCCGGCCGTCGCGCCGCTGCCGGAGGGCTGGCTGCCGCTCGTCGATTACCTGATCCCGAACGAGGTCGAGGCGGCCGCGTTGACCGCGCTGCCGGTGCGCGACCCGGCGGAGGCGGAAGCCGCCGCCCGCGCGCTGCAGGCTGGCGGCGCGCGCAACGTGCTGGTCACGCTGGGCGCGCGCGGCGTGCTTGCGCTGACGGCCGACGGCGCCGCGCGGCATTATCCGGCGCCGGCCGTGCAGGCCGTCGACACGACGGCGGCCGGCGATACCTTCATCGGCGGCTTTTCCGCGCGGCTCGCGGCCGGGGCGGACGTCGACACCGCGATCCGTTTCGCGCAACGCGCGGCGGCACTGTCGGTCACGCGGGCGGGCGCGCAACCGTCGATTCCCACGCTTGCCGAACTGGCCGGATAGGGCCTGATCACGCATCGCAGCCGGTTCGTCGCAAACGACGGCCGGCCGCGTATCCGCGATGCGCGCCGGCGACGGAGGGCCTTCCATCGATGTGCGCTCTAGTGCACGGCGATGCACGTATTTTCGTTCAGCTATTTGTAATAAACAGACGAATAATTCGAAAAAATAGCGGAAACGCCATCAAGTTGTGCGATGCATGGTCGTAAATGCATCAGGTGAAGCAATGCTTCGAAGCGACGGGTCCGTCCCGTCCATCACGACGCAACACAGGAAGGATGATGGCGTTCAAAAACCTGACGATTCGTGCGCGCATCGGTTTCACGATGGCGTTTCTGGCGGTGCTCCTCGGTGTGATCGGTGGGCTCGGCGTGTATGGAATGACGCGCGCGAACGGCACGACGCGCGAGATCTTCAAGAATCAGATGCCAAGCGCGGTCGATGTCTCGCTTGCCGAGATCTATTCGGCGCGCGAACGCCTGGCCCTCGACCGGGCGGCGCTCCTGGCCGGCACGCCCGATGCGGCGGCTGCCATCGAGCGAAGCCGCGGGATGCGCGCGCAGTCGGACACCTGGTGGCAAAAGTATCTCGCGTTGCCGCGCGGCCCGGAGGAGGATCGCATCGCACAGGACGTCGCCGCGAAGCGGCAGGCGTTGCAGCACGAGTGCGACGCGTTCGCGAGCGTGCTCGGGGCGAATCAGGCCGACCGCATCGGCGACGGCGCCAAGCAGCTCCAGGCGCGCTACACCGACCTCTCGACGGCGAGCGAGGCGTTGCGCAACTACCAGTTCAGTGACGCGCAAGCCAACTTCGATCATGCGGAATCGGTGTACGAGACGCTGCGTGTGCTGGCGATCGTCGCGCTGGTGGCCGGCTTCGCTGCCGCGGTGGTGTCGTGGCTGACGCTGAGCCGCGCGATCGGCCGCCCGATTGCCGACGCGCTCGCGCATTTCGACGCGATTGCCGCCGGCGACCTGCGCCGGCCGATCGTCGTGGACCGGCGTGACGAGATGGGCCAGCTTCTCGAGGGCCTCGGCAAGATGCAGCGCGGGCTCGTCGAGACGGTGCGCACCGTGCGCGGCGGCAGCGAGTCGATCGCGACCGCGGCGCGCCAGATTGCGGCCGGCAACATCGACCTGTCGTCGCGCACCGAGGAGCAGGCCGCTGCGCTGCAGGAAACCGCGTCGAGCATGGAGCAGCTGACCGGCACCGTGAAGCAGAACGCAGACAATGCACGCCAGGCGAGTTCGCTGGCCGCGAATGCGTCGGAGATTGCAAACAAGGGCAATACGGTGGTCGGCCAGGTGGTCGGCACGATGGGCGAGATCAACGACAGCTCGGCGAAGATCGCGGACATCATCGCGATCATCGAGGGAATCGCGTTCCAGACCAACATTCTTGCGCTGAATGCAGCGGTGGAAGCCGCGCGGGCCGGCGAGGAAGGCCGCGGTTTCGCGGTCGTCGCGGGCGAGGTGCGCAGCCTGGCCCAGCGTTCGTCGGCCGCGGCCAAGGAGATCAAGGTGCTGATCGACGCGTCGGTGGAGCGCATCCGGTCGGGTTCCACGCTGGTCGACGAGGCAGGGCGCACGATGAGCGACGTGATCGGCGCGGTGCAGCGCGTGACGGACATCATGGGCGAGATCGCGGCGGCATCCGAGGAGCAGAGCGGCGGGATCGACCAGGTGGCGCGCGCGGTCGCGCAGATGGACGAGGTCACGCAGCAGAACGCGGCGCTCGTCGAGGAAGCCGCGGCCGCCGCGCAGTCGCTCGACGAACAGGCCGGGCGCCTGCGTGAAACGGCAGCGGTATTCCAGCTCGCCGACGACACGTCGCGGCCGGGTGCCGCGGCACCGGTTGCGGTGCGTCACGCGCCGCGTGCGTCTTCCGCGGCGGTTGCCGCGCCTGTCGCTGCTGCGCGCGACGATCGCGATGCCCCGCCGAAACGCGCGGCTGCGGCGGCGCCGGTGCGCAAGCCCGTCGCGGCCGCCGCTGCGCCCGCGCAGGCGGCCGCTCCCGGTGGCGCGGACGACTGGGAAACCTTCTGATTCGCGCGTGCCGCGCATCTATCCCCATTTGGTAGCGAACGACGCCCGCAACACGCGGGCGTCGTCGTTTCTGCGGCGGAGAAATGTGACAGTCGACGTACATGAACGACGATCGTGCAGGGTTGCGTGCATCGAGCGATCTGCATCGACGGAAGTTGCGCACAGGTGCGAGTGAAGTTCCCGCATCCGTCGTACGGGTATCTCCGTAAGGGCGCTGCGAAAAAAATTTGTAACGGCGCGCGCAACGTGTCGTCGCAAACGGCTGCTCGAACGTATAGGGATGAAGGGGGAAGTGACGACGTCGGATGTGTCCAACGCACAAGACGTTCCGTTGTTCGACGAGACGCGACGGATGCAGTTTCTGCGGCTCGGGAGATCGATTGTAAAACGACGAAATGCGTTGTCCAAGCGGTGTTGTCGAGAATGACGAACTTCATACGAAGAGTTCGTGAAAAAAAATAAGAAAGGGTTTAGGATGAATTCGAACGCGCTTGCTTCTGCGCAGTCGTACGAAGGCAGGCACGTCTTCAGACTCAGGCGAGGGAGGTAGCATGGATATTTACAGCAGCTTCGCGAACCGCTTCGAAAAAACGCGAGAGGAAGAGCTCTCGCTGGAGGAGTATCTCGCGCTCTGCAAGAACGATCCATCCGCGTACGCGACGGCTGGTGAACGCATGCTGGCAGCAATCGGGGAACCTGAACACATCGATACCCGCAACGATCCGCGCCTGTCGCGGATCTTCGCGAACAAGGTCATCAAGGTCTATCCCGCGTTCCGTGAGTTCTACGGAATGGAGGAGGTGATCGAGCAGGTGGTCGCATATTTCCGTCACGCTGCGCAAGGGCTCGAAGAGAAGAAGCAGATCCTCTATCTGCTTGGCCCGGTGGGCGGCGGCAAGTCGTCGATCGCCGAGCGTCTGAAGCAACTGATGGAGCGTGTGCCGTTCTATTCGCTGAAGGGTTCGCCCGTCAACGAATCGCCGCTCGGGCTGTTCGACTACGACGAAGACGGCCCGATCCTCGAGGAACAGTACGGCATTCCGCGCCGCTACCTGAAAAACATCCTGAGTCCGTGGGCCGTCAAGCGCCTGCACGAATACAACGGCGACATCCGCCAGTTCCGCGTGGTGCGTCGTTATCCGTCGATCCTGCGGCAGATCGGCATCGCGAAGACGGAGCCGGGTGACGAGAACAACCAGGACATCTCGTCGCTGGTCGGCAAGGTCGATATCCGCAAGCTCGAACAGTACGCGCAGGACGACGCCGACGCGTACAGCTACTCCGGTGGCCTGTGCCTCGCGAACCAGGGCCTGCTCGAGTTCGTCGAAATGTTCAAGGCGCCGATCAAGGTGTTGCACCCGCTGCTCACCGCCACGCAGGAAGGCAACTTCAAGGGCACCGAGGGTTTCGGCGCGATTCCGTTCGACGGGATCATCCTCGCGCACTCGAACGAGTCGGAATGGAAGGCGTTCCGCAACAACCGCAACAACGAGGCACTGCTCGACCGGATCTTCGTCGTGAAGGTGCCGTACTGCCTGCGCGTATCGGAAGAGACCAAGATCTACGAGAAGCTGATCCGCAACTCGTCGCTGGCCGAGGCCGTCTGCGCACCGGGCACGCTGAAGATGATGTCGCAGTTCTCGGTGCTGTCGCGCCTGCACGAGCCGGAGAATTCGAGCCTGTTCTCGAAGATGCAGGTGTACGACGGCGAAAACCTCAAGGATACCGATCCAAAGGCGAAGTCGTACCAGGAATACCGCGACTACGCGGGCGTGGACGAAGGGATGACGGGCGTGTCGACACGCTTCGCGTTCAAGATCCTGTCGCGCGTGTTCAACTTCGATTCGAGCGAGGTCGCGGCCAACCCCGTGCACCTGATGTACGTGCTCGAGCAGCAGATCGAGCGCGAGCAGTTCCCGCCGGAAACCGAGCAGAAGTATCTGTCCTTCGTGAAGGACGTACTGGCGTCGCGCTACGCGGATTTTATCGGCAAGGAGATCCAGACGGCCTACCTCGAGTCGTATTCGGAGTACGGCCAGAACATCTTCGACCGCTACGTCACGTATGCGGACTTCTGGATCCAGGACCAGGAATTCCGCGATCACGATACGGGCGAGAGCTTCGACCGCGCCGCGCTCAACGCGGAGCTGGAGAAGATCGAGAAGCCGGCCGGCATCAGTAATCCGAAGGATTACCGCAACGAGATCGTGAACTTCGTGTTGCGTGCACGGGCGGCGAACGCCGGCAAGAACCCCGTGTGGACGAGCTACGAGAAGTTGCGCGTCGTGATCGAGAAGAAGATGTTCTCGAATACCGAGGAACTGTTGCCGGTGATTTCGTTCAACGCGAAGGGTTCGGCGGAGGAGCAGCGCAAGCATGAGGACTTTGTGAACCGGATGGTCGCGAAGGGCTATACGCCGAAGCAGGTGAGGCTGCTTTGCGACTGGTACCTGCGCGTGCGCAAGTCATCATGACGCGCGCGGTACTGCGCCCGTACGGCGAGACCGTACGGGCGCTTTCAGAGGCGCCGCCCGCATGACGGCAGACGGCATGCGCGGCGAGTGCCCCGGCAGATCGACTTTCGAGCGGGAGACCGGGAGTGCTTCATCAAATCATCGACCGCAGGCTGGCCGGCAAGAACAAGAGTATCGCCAACCGCGAACGCTTTCTGCGTCGCGTCAAGAACTACATTCGTCGTGCCGTGTCCGACGCGGTGCGCGACCGTAGCATCAAGGATATCCAGAGCACGCAGAGCATCACGATCCCGCGCAAGGACATCGCGGAGCCGAATTTCCGGCACGCGCCTGGCGGGCGTCGTGAATACGTGCACCCCGGCAACGAGGACTACGTGCGCGGCGACAAGATCCCGCGCCCGCAGGGCGGCTCGGGCGGCGGAGGCAGTCAGGCGAGCAACGAGGGCGAAGGGCAGGACGACTTCGTGTTCGAGTTGTCGCGCGACGAGTTCATGCAGTACTTCTTCGACGATCTCGAACTGCCTCGCCTCGTGAAGACGCACCTGCTGACGGTGCCGAGCTGGAAGAACGTGCGCGCGGGCTGGTCGGCGGAAGGCACGCCGAACAACATCGACGTCGTGCGTTCGCTGCGCAGCGCACTCGGGCGTCGCATCGCGCTCGGCTCGCCGCTCGTCAACGAGCTGCGAGAGCTGGAGGCGCAGCTCGAGGCGATGAAGAGCGACCCGGAAGACCGGCGCGCGGAGATCGCGGTGCTCGAGGCCGAGATCCATCACCTGAAGGGGCGCATCTGGCGGATTCCGTTCATCGATCCGTTCGACCTGCGCTACATCAACCGCGTGAAGCAGCCGCAACCCTCGAGCCAGGCCGTGATGTTCTGCCTGATGGACGTGTCGGGCTCGATGGACGAGCAGCGCAAGGATCTGTCGAAGCGCTTCTTCATCCTGCTTTACCTGTTCCTCAAGCGTAACTACGAGCGCATCGAGGTGGTGTTCATCCGCCACCACACGCGTGCCGAGGAAGTCGACGAGGACACCTTCTTCCATTCGACCGAGAGCGGCGGCACGGTGGTGTCGAGTGCGCTCGAGCTGATGCGCAAGGTGATGAACGAGCGCTACTCGCCGACGGAGTGGAACATCTACGGCGCGCAGGCGTCCGACGGCGACAACTGGACTGACGATTCGCCCAAGTGTCGCAAAATCCTGGAAGAGGATATCCTCACGAAGGTGCGTTACTTCGCGTATATCCAGGTCGCGCCGGAAGAGCAGAACCTGTGGCTGGAATACGCGCAACTGGCCCTGTCTCAGCCGCATCTCGCGATGAAAAAAGTGGAATCGGCTGCCGACATTTACCCGGTGTTTCGCGAATTGTTCGAAAAGCAGGTGGAAATGTCATGACGACCCGCCATCTGCACAACGAGTCGCGCGGCTATGCGCCGCGCCCTTCCGGCGACGACACGGCCGGCCCTGCCGCACCGCAGCAACGCGGGCAGGCCGAACCGCCGCCGCCGGCCGCCGATTTGCCCGGCCCAGGGCAAAAGGAAGCGCGTATGAACGTTGCCGAACGCAAGCCGCTGCCGTGCCCGTCCGACTGGACGTTCGAATTGCTCGAGGAATACGACACGCACATCTCGCAGGTCGCCGAACAATACGAGCTCGACATCTACCCGATCCAGCTCGAACTGATCAGCGCCGAGCAGATGATGGACGCGTATGCGTCGGTCGGGATGCCCGTCAACTACCGTCACTGGTCGTTCGGCAAGCACTTCCTGTCGACCGAGAAGAGCTACCGTCGCGGCCAGATGGGCCTCGCGTACGAAATCGTCATCAACTCGAACCCGTGCATCGCGTACCTGATGGAAGAGAACACGATGACGATGCAGGCGCTCGTCATCGCGCACGCGGCGTACGGGCACAACTCGTTCTTCAAGGGTAACTACCTGTTCCGGCTGTGGACCGACGCGCACGCGATCATCGACTATCTCGTGTACGCGAAGAACTACGTCGCGGAATGCGAGGAGCGCTACGGTCTCGATCGTGTCGAGGAACTGCTCGATTCGTGCCATGCGCTGATGAACTACGGCGTCGACCGCTACAAGCGGCCGCAGAAGCCTTCGCTGTCGAAGGAGGCCGCGCTGCGGCGCGAGCGCGAGGCGTACCTGCAGTCGCAGGTGAACGAACTGTGGCGCACGCTGCCGGGCAAGAAGCCCGAGCTGATGGAGGAGCAGGAAGACCGCTATCCGCCCGAGCCGCAGGAGAACCTGCTGTATTTCGCGGAAAAGAATGCGCCGCTGCTCGAACCGTGGGAGCGGGAAGTGATCCGCATCGTGCGCAAGATCGGCCAGTATTTCTACCCGCAACGGCAGACGCAGGTGATGAACGAAGGCTGGGCGACGTTCTGGCACTACACGCTGCTGAATACGCTGTACAACCAGGGGAAGCTGGAAGACAGCTTCATGATGGAGTTCCTGCATTCGCACAGCAACGTGGTCTACCAGCCGCCCGTCACGAAGCCGTACTACAGCGGGATCAACCCGTACGCGCTCGGCTTTTCGATGATGAGCGACATCCGGCGGATCTGCGAAGCGCCGACGGAGGAAGACTACAAGTGGTTTCCCGAGATCGCGGGCACCCCGTGGCTGCCGGCGATGCACTACGCGATGCGCAACTTCAAGGACGAGAGCTTCATCGCGCAGTACCTGTCGCCGAGCCTGATCCGCGACATGCGGCTCTTCTCGGTGCTCGACGACGACATGCGCGATTCGCTCGAGGTGTCGGCGATCCACGACGATTCGGGCTACCAGTATGTGCGGCAGGCACTGTCGAGGCAGTACGACATCCATCACCGCGAACCGAACATTCAGGTGTGGGCGGTGAACACGCGCGGCGACCGCAGCCTCACGCTGCGCCACTTCATGACCGACAACCGTCACCTGTCGAACGACAGCGACGAAGTGCTCAAGCACATGGCCCGGCTCTGGCAATTCGACGTGTTCCTGGAAAGCGTCGACGAGGCCGGTACCGTGCGCAAGCGCTACGAGTGCCGCTACGTGCCGCCGGAGGTGCGGATCTGAACATCGCCAGCGGGAAGTTTGCATCGAACGCCAGCCTGCGGGCTGGCGTTTTCATATGACGAACGCATGGCGGGAGAAAAATTTTCTACATCCGGACGAACCCGGAGAGCCTGTTACTTTACATTTCGCTAAAATCCCGTAGCGCCGTGCGCCGGAACCGGTGCCACGTTCGATCGCACGCGGCGGCCCAGCCGCCTCGCCCAGAAAGTACTACAAGGAACAGACCAATCCATGGATGTCCAGACCGAACAAGCCGCGCTGTCCGCGCATGACACCCGGCGGCGCGTGTTCGCCATCGTCGGCGCCTCGTCGGGCAACCTCGTCGAGTGGTTCGACTTCTACATCTACTCGTTCTGCGCGCTGTACTTCGCGCCGGCATTCTTCCCGAGCGGCAACACGACGACGGAGCTGCTGAACACGGCGGGGGTATTCGCGGCCGGCTTCCTGATGCGTCCGATCGGCGGCTGGCTGTTCGGCCGCATCGCCGACCGCCACGGCCGCCGCAACGCGATGATGATCTCGGTGCTGATGATGTGCGGCGGCTCGCTCGTGATCGCGGTGCTGCCGACCTATGCGCAGATCGGCGCGCTCGCGCCGGCGCTGCTGCTGGTCGCGCGGCTGTTCCAGGGGCTGTCGGTGGGCGGTGAATACGGCACGAGCGCGACCTACATGAGCGAGGTGGCGCTGAAGGGCCGCCGCGGCTTCTTCGCGTCGTTCCAGTACGTGACGCTGATCGGCGGCCAGCTGTGCGCGCTGCTCGTGCTCGTGATCCTGCAGCAGACGCTGTCGGGCGACGAACTGAAGGCGTGGGGCTGGCGCATTCCGTTCGTGGTCGGCGCGGCGGCCGCGTTGATCTCGCTGTACCTGCGCAAGTCGCTCGACGAGACGTCGACGTCCGAATCGCGCGACAAGAAAAACGCGGGCACGATCCGCGGCGTGTGGCAGCACAAGGGGGCGTTCTTCACGGTGGTCGGCTTCACGGCCGGCGGCTCGCTGATCTTCTACACGTTCACGACGTACATGCAGAAGTACCTCGTGAACACGGCCGGCATGCATGCGAAGACGGCCAGCAACGTGATGACCGTCGCGCTGCTCGTCTACATGCTGATGCAGCCGGTGTTCGGCGCGCTGTCCGACAGGATCGGCCGCCGCACGTCGATGATCCTGTTCGGCTCGTTCGCGGTGATCGGCACGGTGCCGCTGATGCACGCGCTGAAGGACGTGACGAGCCCGGTGGCGGCGTTCGTGCTGATCACGGTCGCGCTCGCGATCGTCAGCTTCTACACGTCGATCAGCGGGCTGATCAAGGCCGAGATGTTCCCGCCGGAAGTGCGCGCGATGGGCGTCGGCCTGTCGTATGCGGTCGCGAACGCGATCTTCGGCGGCTCGGCCGAGTACGTCGCACTGTGGTTCAAGTCGATCGGCAGCGAGGAAACCTTCTACTGGTACGTGACCGTGCTGTGCGCGATCTCGCTGATCGTGTCGTGGCGGATGCGCGATCCGAGCAAGGAAGGGTACCTGCGTCACGAGCCGTGATCGGCCGCGCATCGTACGCATTCGCATCATGACGAACGTCCCGCCAGCCGGCGGGACGTTTTTTTTCGGCGTTCGATTACGCGGGCGGAGGCGGTGCGTGGTCGGGCGCCGGGTCGGCCACGCTCGACAGGATGCCTTGCTGGACCAGCCAGTCGAACATCTGCTCGACGATCGGCGAGCGCGACGGGCCTTCCATCCGCGACAGCCACCATGTGGTGCCGGGCAGGCGCGGGTAGTCGGCGAGCACGGTCAGCGTGTGCTGGTCGAGGCCGGCCTGCGCGACGAGGCGCGGCAGGCACGCAATGCCGCGGCCGCGCTGCACGGCGTCCAGCACGAGCCGCTGGTCGTCGTAGATCGCCTGCATCCGGAAATCCGACAGCTGCTCGCGAAAGACGGTCGCCATGCGCTCGTCGGTCAGGCTCGCTTCGAGGCAGACGAGCCCCGCGTGCCGCGCGTGTTCGGCGCGCGGCACGCGGGCGAGCGTCTCGGCCAGCGGCGTCGCGCATACCGTCACCCATTCGTCCCGCATGAACGGAATATCGACCAGGCCCGGTTGCAGCATCGGCCGCGTGCCGATCGTCATGTCGACGTCGATCTCGTCGACGTAGCGCGCGGTTTCGTCGGTCGACAGCAATGGGCACAGGTCCGGCAGCGCCTGCTGCAACTGCTCGAGGCGCGGCTGCAGCCAGCCGTGCAGCAGCGGCGCCGGACACACCAGCACGACGAGCCCCGGGTTCAGGTAGGTTGCGATGCGGTCGAGCCCGCCGCGCAACGTGTCCATCGCGCGCTGGACGCTGCGCTGCAGGACCTCGCCGGCGATGGTCAGCTCGACGCCGCGGCCGCGCCGGCGGAACAGCGGTTGACCGAGCTGCGCTTCGAGCTGCTGGATCTGATGGCTGATCGCCGACTGCGACAGGTGCAGCTCGTCGGCCGCGCGCGAGAAATTGCCCAGCCGGGCCGCGGCTTCGAAGCCGGTCAGTAGTTTCAGGGACGGAACGCGTTGCATCGAGGTATGAGGCGAATTGATTGATTCGGCCAAAAAATATCAATATTCATCAAGTTTAACCTGGCGGAAAATCGCTCATCAATCACAACGGAGTCGGATCGATGGGTCGCTTTGATGCTCGCCAGCGCGGTTACCGGATGCCCGCCGAATGGGAATCCATGCACACGACGTGGCTCGGATGGCCGGTGCTCGACAATCGCGAGGACCTGTGGGGGACGCATTACGCGCAGGTCTGCCGCGAATTCGCGCTGGTCGCGCGCACGATCGCGCGCTATCAGCGCTGCGTGGTCGCGGTGCACCACAGCCAGGCCGATGCCGCGCGCGAACTGGTAGGCCCGAGCGTCGACGTGCTGCCGGTCGCGGCCGAGGACAACTGGCTGCGCGATTGCGGGCCGATCTTCCTCGTCAGCGAACGGCACGGTCTGGGCGCGGCCGTGTTCCGCTTCAACTGCTGGGGCGAGAAGTACCAGCCGTACGACGGCTGCCAGCAGGCCGGTCAGGACATCGCGCGCGCGGCCGGCGCCGAGATCTTCAATTCGCACATGGTGCTGGAGGGCGGCTCGTTCTACGTCGACGGGCAGGGCACGCTGGTCACGACCGAGAGCTGCCTGCTGCATCCCAACCGCAATCCGCACCTGAGCCGCGCGGAGATCGAGGCGGAGCTGCGCCGCATGCTGGGCGTCGAGAAGATCGTGTGGCTGCCGGGCAACCCCGACGAAGTGGAGACGAACGGGCACGTGGACGGCATCGCGTCGTTCATCGCACCGGGCCGGATGCTGTGCCAGACCGCACTGCCGGAACAGGGCGACTATTTCCGCGTGATGCGGGAAAACCGCCGCGCGCTGGAGCTCGCGACCGATGCGGCGGGGCGCCGTTTCGAGCTGCTCGACCTGCCGTCGCCGATCGTCAGCGAACGCTTCGGCTCCGAGCGCTACTGCGACTGCTATGCGAACTACATTCTGGTGAACGGCGCGGTGATCGTGACCGCATTCGGCGTCGAGCAGGACGAGGCCGCACGCGACGCTTTCAGCCGGGCGTTCCCGACGCGCAAGGTGCAGATGCTGCCGATCCCGACGCTGTCGATCGGCGGCGGGAGCATCCACTGTTCGACGCAGCAGCAGCCGTCCGTCGCGCACTGAGCGACGTCCCGTGAGCGGTTTCCGGTTCCATCGAGGAGCAATCGCAATGCCGTCCAAACACATCACCGTCGCCGCCGTCCAGATGGCGTCGGGCAGCTGGAATCTCGAAGACAACATGGCCACCGCGGAGCGCCTGATCCGCGCGGCTGCCGCGCAGGGCGCGAATCTCGTGCTGTGCCCGGAGCTGTTCGCGATGCCGTACTTCTGCCTCGACCAGAACGTGCGCCATCTCGAACTCGCGCAGCCGTTCGAAGGCAACGCGCAGATCGCCCGTTTCGCGGCGCTGGCCGGCGAACTCGGCGTCGTGCTGCCGATCGGCTTCTTCGAGCGTGCGGGCAATGCCGCGTACAACTCGATCGCCGTGGCGGACGCGGACGGGCGCGTGCTCGGCGTCTATCGCAAGACACATATCCCGGACGGGCCGGGTTATACGGAGAAGTTCTATTTCACACCGGGCGATACCGGCTTCAAGGTGTGGGATACGCGCTTCGGCCGGATCGGCATCGGTATCTGCTGGGACCAGTGGTATCCGGAGACGGCGCGTTGCCTCGCGCTGATGGGCGCCGAGATCCTGTGCTTTCCGACCATCATCGGCTCGGAGCCGTTCAGCAGTGCGTTCGATTCGTCCGGCCACTGGCAGCGCACGATGCAGGGCCACGCGGCCGCCAACATGGTGCCGGTGGTGGCGGCCAACCGGATCGGCCGCGAAGCCGGCTTCGGCAACGGCAATCCGCAGCAGCAGGCGCTCACCGGCGTGTTCTACGGGTCGAGCTTCATCGCGGATCACACCGGCGAGAAGCTGGCCGAGGCGCACCGCACCGACGAGGCGGTGCTCGTGCATACGTTCGATCTCGATGCGATCCGCGCCGACCGGCAATCGTGGGGCTTCTTCCGCGATCGCCGTCCGGAGATGTATCGCACGTTGCTGACCAGCGACGGCGTATCGTCCTGCTATCGATGAGGGACGCCCGATGAAACGGCAAGGATGGTTGCGTGTCGCGGCGCCGGGCCTCGCGCTGTGCGTGCTGGCGGGAACGGCGCGCGCCGACGAAGAGACGGTGCTGAACCTCTATAACTGGAGCAATTACTTCGCGCCGGATACGCTGGCCGGCTTCGAGAAGGAAACCGGCATCAAGGTGCGCTACGACGCGTACGACAGCGACGAGACGCTGCAGTCGAAGCTGCTGACCGGCAACAGCGGTTACGACCTCGTGTGGCCGACCAACGACTTCATGGCCCGGCAGATCCAGGCGGGTGTGTTTCGCAAGCTGGACAAGCACCGGCTGCCGAACCTGAAGTATCTCGATCCGTCGCTGCTGAAGCAGATGGCGCAGTCCGATCCCGGCAACCAGTACGGCGTGCCGTACATGTGGGGCACCGTGGGCGTCGGCTACGACCGCGCCAGGGTGCGCGCGATCCTCGGCAAGGACATGCCGGCCGACAGCCTCGACCTGCTGTTCAAGCCGGAGATCGCGTCGCGCGTCGCCGCGAAGTGCGGCCTGGGCCTGCAGGACTCCGCGAGCACCGTGCTGCCGCTGGCGCTGCGCTATGTCGGCCGCGATCCGATGCATCCGTCCGCACAGGACTACGCGGCCGCGCAGGCGATGCTGATGAAGATCCGGCCATTCATCCGCGAGTTCGTGGGTTCGTCCGACGCCAACGAGCTGATCGACGGTGAGCTGTGCGTAACGGTCGGTTTTTCCGGCGCGATCAACCTGGCCGCGCAGAAGGCGAAGGCGCGCGATCCGAAGCGCGACGTCGTGTACGACATTCCGAGGCTCGGCACCCTGATGTGGTTCGATGCGATGGTCATTCCGGCATCCGCGAAACATCCGGACAACGCGCATGCGTTCATCAACTACATCCTGCGTCCGGACGTGATCGCGAAGATCTCGAACTCGACGCGCTACGCGAATGCGAACCAGGGCGCGCTGAAGCTGATGGATCCGGCGCTGGTGCGCGATCCGGGCGTCTATCCGGACGAATCGACGCGGCGCACGCTGTTCACGCCGATCGCCGAATCGCCGGCCGCGATGCGTCTCGAAGGCCGGACCTGGCTCGGCTTCAAGACGGCACGACCGTGACGGCCTGCCCTGCAACAACCGAAATAACCGGCAAGCGAAAGAGGAATGCCATGACTACACGACGTCAACTGTTGAAACGCGGCCTGTCCGTCTCCGGCGCGGCGCTGGCCGCCGGCGCGATGGGCGGGTTGTTCGGCCGCGCCGCGCATGCGCAGCAGGGCGCCACCTGGCACATGCCGGACGAAGGCGCGCCGCACACGGCGACCTGGATGGCGTTCGGCCCGAGCGCGGACATCTGGGGCGCGCGGCTGCTGCCGGTGGTGCGCGAGCATCTTGCCGCGGTCGCGAAAGCGATCGCCGCGCACGAGCCGGTCAAGATGCTGGTGCGGGAAGAGGATTACGCGGTCGCGTCGCGCCTGTGCGGCTCGTCGGTCGAGCTCGTCCAGCATCCGGTCGACGACCTGTGGATGCGCGACACCGGGCCCGTGTTCGTGAAGAACGCGTCGGGCCAGCTCGGTGGCGTGAGCTTCAATTTCAACGGCTGGGGCAACAAGCAGGAACACGACCAGGACGCGCAAGTCGCGCCGTTCGTGGCCGAACGCGCCGGTGCGCGGCTGATCGACACGAAGCTCGTGCTGGAAGGCGGCGGCATCGAGGTGGACGGCGAGGGCACGGCGATCATCACGCGCAGCTGCGTGCTCAATTCGAACCGCAATCCGGGCGTCAGTCAGGCGCAGTGTGAAGCCGAGCTGAGCCGCCTGCTCGGGCTGAAGAAGATCATCTGGTTGCCGGGCATCGCCGGCAAGGACATCACCGACGGGCATACCGATTTCTACGCGCGCTTCACGAGCCCGGGCGTCGTGGTGGCCGGGCTCGACACGGACCCTTCGTCGTACGACCACGCGGTGACGCGGCAGCATCTGGAGATCCTGCGGAAATCCACCGATGCGAAGGGGCGCCCGTTGAAGGTCGTCGTGCTGCAGGGCCCGAAGACCGTCCGGCACCAATACGAGAACGCGGAGTTCGCGGCCGGCTACATCAATTTCTACGTGTGCAATCGCGCGGTGATCGCGCCGCAATTCGGCGACAGCCGTGCCGACCGCAATACGCGCGACACGCTCGTCGACCTGTTTCCCGGCCGCGAGGTCATCCAGCTGAACATCGACGGCATCGCCGCGGGTGGCGGCGGCATCCACTGCACCACGCAACAGCAGCCGGCGTGAGCGTGTCGCGTCATATCGTTATCGAAATCGATTCGTTGTCCGTTGCGGACGATTTCCGTAACCTGAACCCGTAGTTCGTGTGACACCTCCTTGACTGGGATTCGCGCCCGCTGCGTGCAGCGGGCGTCTTTTTTTGTTCCGATCATTCGCGTGTCCAGGATATACAATCGCCAACGCCTGTCCGAGGCGCCATCGACGATTGAAAAAATATCCATGAAAGAACAACGATCATCCGTTCCGGGCCTGACGATCCTGCTGGCCGTCGTCAACCTCGCCGTCTTCGTGCTGATGTGGCGACAGGCATCGTACGGTGCGCTGACGAACAGTCTGCTGCTCGGCTGGGGCGCCAACTTCGCGCCATATACGCTGACCGGGCAGCCGTGGCGCCTGCTGACCAGCGCGTTCCTGCACGGCGGTTGGCTGCATCTGGCGCTGAACCTTTACATGCTGATCGTGCTCGGCACCGTGCTCGAGCGCGCGGGCGGCTCACTGCGGTTCGGCGTCGCGTACCTGCTGTCGGCGCTCGGCGGCTCGCTGCTGAGCGCGCTCTGGTCCGGGCATCACGAGGTCAGCGCAATGCAGGTCGCGTTCGGCATCGTGATGCCGACGAGCGGCATCCGCCCGGTCGTCAGCGTCGGTGCGTCGGGCGCGCTGATGGGACTGGCCGGCGCGGCCGCCGCGCTCGCATTGCACCGGCGTGCGGACCGCGGTCGCGATGCGGGCGTCGTCATCAATCTCGGCGCGGTGGCCCAGGTGATCGCCATCAACCTGGCGTCGGGATTCTTCATTTCCGGTATCGACCAGGCTGCGCATCTTGGCGGTGTCGTCACGGGTTTCGTCGCCGGCTGGATACTGTACGGTTTTCGTCCTTCGGGCGCTTCGCTGCGTGGCGCGGTGCTGCCGGTCACGCTGGCGGTGCTGGGTAGCGGCGTGATGTTGTTTGCGGCGCAGCGCGCGGGCAGCGCGGAGCTGCAGGAGCTACGCACGGCCGTGGATCGCGAGCGTGCGCAGGACGACGCGCGGCAGCAGGCGAAGCGCGATGCGGACACGATCGCCGAGCAGATCCGCGAGGACGAGCAGCATCGCGCCGCACCTGTGTCCGCGGAACTGGCCGCAGGCACGGTCGTCCCGGTCGGCAAGGGTACCTATGCAATGGTCATGGGAGCGTCGGGCAAGCGCCTGTACATCACCGACAACGACGAGAACACGCTCGTCGTCGTCGACGTCGACAAGCGCACGGTGGTCCAAACGATTGCCGGCGAGCCATTCAAGACGGGGCTCAACGGTTGTCCAAGCAACATGTGCCGCGGCCGCGGCGCGAGCGGAGTAGTTGTCAGCCCGGATGAGCGCTATGCGTATGTGACGTCGATGCGCGAGGACAGCGTCGTACGTATCGATCTGGCGAGCGGCAAGATCGTCGACAGTGCGATGCTCGGTCGGTTTCCGCGTGCGATCGTCGCATCGGCATCGCACGACAGGCTCTACGTGCTGAACGGCGTCGACGATACGGTGTCCGTCGTCAGCATTACGCACTGGCCGCAGGTCGTCGCGACGCTGAAACTGGGTGATGGCGACGGGGCGGGCGTCGAGTTCGGGCGGTCACTGTCGATGTGGCTGTCGCCGGACGGCAAGCAACTGAATGTCAACGCGATGCAGAAAGGCACGATCGTCGCGTTCGATACGTCGACGAACGAGCCGCTCCGCTCGTATCCGCTCGATGCAGGTTTCATCCGGGCGGAACCGGGCGCGTCGGGCGCGGGAACATGGTTCTACGGCGCGTCGTCGGTCAAATGGGTGGACCCGGCGAGCCTGGCGTCGCTGAAGACCTATCCGGTCTGCCAGACTTCGGCACACAGCTTCGACGGCAGCGATGATGGCAAGCTGATCGCCGTGACCGCGTACGACGGTTCGCCGATGCGCGTGATCAAGATGGCGACCCGCCGAACGGTCGGCGAATTTCCGGTGGCGGGCGGCGTGTCGCAGGTGATCTTCGCGCCAGACCATCGCACGCTCTACGCACTGGGCGCTGCGGGCACGCTGTCGTTCCTCAGCATGGACCGCTCGCTCGATTATCTGCAAGACACGGACGCAGGCGAATTCCTGTGTGCGGCGTCCGCGGACGGGGAAGAGGGCGCTGACGGCGCATGACCGCGCCGCCAGCCTCATCACGAAACCCGCTGAGCAAAGCACCATTTGTTGGTTCGGATTCGCCGCACGCGCTGATACGTTAGCGGCTTCGCGACGACACACTCCGTCGCGATGTTCTTCGAACCGGGCCGCCGCGCGATCCGCGGCGGCCTTCATAACAAATCAGGTCGTGCTCATGAAAATCCACACTCTCGCTACGTGGCTCGTCGGGGCTGCGCTCGTTACCGCAGGTACCGTCGCGCATGCGGACCGTCTCGACGATATCAAGAAGGCCGGCGTGCTGCGCGTCGCGACGTTCGACAGCAACCCGCCGTTCGGCTATGTCGACGGCAAAAGCAATCACATCGTCGGTCTCGACGTCGACTATGCGAAGGCGCTCGCCGACAAGCTCGGCGTGAAGCTGCAGCTCCAGCCGACCAACCCCGCGAACCGCATTCCGTTCCTGACGTCCGGCAAGGTCGATCTCGTGCTCGCGAACTTCACGATCACCGATGAGCGCGCGAAGCAGGTCGACTTCAGCATCCCGTATTTCTCGTCGGGCCAGCAGTTTCTCGCGAAGAAGGGCGTGCTGAAATCGGCCGACCAGCTGAACGGGCTGCGCGTCGGCGCCGACAAGGGCACGACCAACGAGATCACGCTGCGCGAGAAATTCCCGAAGGCGACGATCGTCGCGTACGACGACACGCCGTTCGCGTTCGCCGCGCTGCGCGCCGGCAACGTGCAGGCGATCACGCAGGACGGCCCGAAGCTGATCGGCCTGCTCGCGAACGTGCCGGACAAGCAGAACTACGAGATCCCGGCGTTCACGATCTCGAACGACTACATGGGCGTCGGCGTGCCGAAAGGCGAGACGCGCCTGCTCGGCTTCGTCAACGACACGCTGAAGGGGCTCGAGGCGAACGGCCGCGCCGTGCAGATCTACGACGCATGGTTCGGGCCGACGACGAAGACGCCGCTCACGCGCATCTTCCGGATCGGCGACAAGACCTGATCCGCATCGCACGCGCGCCGCGACCGGCCGGATCACCGGCCTCGCGGCGCTTTCCGTTTTCTTCCGATCGCGCGCTTCGCGCCCGCAACACAGCATGCTCGGGTTGGCTCCCAAATATCTGTCCTGGCTCTGGCAGGGCTTCCTGCTGACGCTCGGTCTCGCGGCCGCGTCGGCCGTCGCCGCGACCGCCGGCGGTCTGCTGCTCGCGGTCATGCGGCATGCGCGCGGCACGGCACCGCGCGCGGTAGCAGCCGCGTACGTCGTCACGTTCCGCAACACGCCGCTGCTCGTGCAGTTGCTGTTCTGGTATTTCGGTGTCGCGTCGCTGCTGCCCGACACGTGGGTCGCATGGCTGAACGCGCGCCATGCGTTGAGCATGGGTCCGTTCACGCTCGCATGGCCGTCGTTCGAATTCGTCGCGGGCTGGGTCGGGCTGAGCGCGTATACGGCCGCGTTCGTCGCGGAGGAATGCGAAGCCGGCCTGCGCGGCGTGCGGCGCGCGCAGCACGATGCGGCGGCCGCGCTCGGCCTCACGCCGATGCAGTCGCTGCGCTACGTGGTGCTGCCGCAGGCCGTGCGCATCGCGTTGCCGCCGCTGTTCGGCCAGTACATGAATCTCGTGAAGAACTCGTCGCTCGCGATGGCGATCGGCGTGGCCGAGCTGTCGTATGCATCGCGGCAGGTCGAGACCGAAACGTTCAAGACCTTCGCCGCATTCGGCGTGGCGACCGTGCTGTACGTCGCGGCGGTGGCCGCGATCGAAGCGGGCGCGTATGCGGCGACGCAATGGCGCGACCGGCTGGGAGCGGGGCGCTGACCATGGATTTCTCGCTGCTGCTCGCCAATCTGCCGTACCTGCTCGTCGGCGCGTTCCCGGAAGGGCCGCTCGGCGGTGCCGCGCTGTCGCTGCTGCTCGCGATCGCGTCGGCCGTCGCATCGGCCGTGCTCGGCATCGCGCTCGGCGTTGCCATGGCGCTCGCGCGCGGCCCTGTGCGTGTGCTGCTGCTCGCGTTCATCGGCTTCTTCCGCGCGATTCCCGTGCTGATGCTGATTTTCTGGACCTACTTCCTGATGCCCGTGCTGCTGCACATGGACGTGCCGGGGCTCGCGACGGTCGTGTGCGCGCTCGCGCTGATCGGCGGTGCGTATCTCGCGCACGCGGTGCATGCGGGCATCGTCGCGGCCGGCGACGGGCAATGGCAGGCCGGGCTGTCGCTCGGTCTCACGCGCTGGCAGACGGTGCGCTACGTGCTGCTGCCGCAGGCGATCCGGATCATGACGCCGTCGTTCATCAATCAGTGGGTCGCGCTCGTGAAGGACACGTCGCTCGCCTATATCGTCGGCGTGCCTGAACTGTCGTTCGTCGCGACGCAGGTGAACAACCGGCTGATGGTGTATCCGGCGCAGATCTTCCTGTTCGTCGCGCTGATCTACCTGGTGCTGTGTACGTCGCTCGACGGCGCGGCACGCTGGCTGCTGTCACGCCGTCCGCGAACGCAACGCGCCGCGGATGCGGCGGCCGAGTACACGGAACCGGCGCGGTAACGGCGAGCCGCGGCCGCATCGACGTGCCGGTGAGGCGGCAGTGTCGCGGAATCTTCGCGGCGGACAACGCGCCGGGCTGGTCGGGCCCGGCGGGCAGTACGCACAAGGAAGGGGGAGGGGCGGCCGCGCGCCGCTGTTCGTCGAGCGACGGCGGGCGGCCGGTGCATCACGACGCGGCGTAGTGCGTATTGAAGACCGCGCGCAGCGTCGACGTGTCGGTCGCGAAATCGCCCCACAGCGGCCCGTCGTTCTGCGCGAACGCGAACGGCGCCGTATTGATCGACGCGAG
Source organism: Burkholderia cepacia ATCC 25416 (assembly GCF_001411495.1). Taxonomy (NCBI): domain Bacteria; kingdom Pseudomonadati; phylum Pseudomonadota; class Betaproteobacteria; order Burkholderiales; family Burkholderiaceae; genus Burkholderia; species Burkholderia cepacia. Next base: position 2,731,193 of record NZ_CP012981.1, read on the forward strand.
ACGGAAGCGCCATTGCGCCGCTTCCTGGCGGAATGCGGTGAGCTGCATGTCGGACAGCGCCGTCTGCGCGCTCGCGAGCGTGACGAGCGGGTCGACCGGATTGTTCGCGACCCGCACCTCGAAGTGCAGGTGCGGGCCTGTCGCGGCGCCGGTCATCCCGACCGAGCCGATGCGCTGGCCCTGCTTCACGGTTTCGCCCGTCTTGAGGCCGTGCGCGAACGCCGACAGGTGCGCGTAGTAGGTCGAGTAACCGTCGGCGTGATCGACGATCACGTAGCGGCCGTAGCCGCCCGGATCGGTGCCGACGAACGACACGACGCCGTCGGCCGCCGCGTCGACGGGCGTGCCGGTCGGCGCGGCGAGATCGACGCCCGTGTGGAACGCCATCGCCTGCGACAGCGGATGGACGCGCTCGCCGAAGAACGAGCTGATGCGCGTCCATTTGACCGGCATCGTGAATGCGGCGGCTTCGAGCGGCGAGCCGTCGAGCGCGTAGTACGCGCCGTGCTCGGCGCCCGGCGCGCGGAACCAGATCGCGCCGAACGTGCGGCCGGCGACGCGCAGCTCGAGCGCGGTAAGGCGCGGCGTGCCGTCGTTCGTATCGAACGCGACGCGGTAGTAGTCGCCGCGCTGCGCGCTCGCGCGCATCGCGACCTTGCCGCTGACGAGATCGCCGAGCTGGATGCGCACCTCGGGCGGCACGTCGAGACGGTTCAGCGTGTCGGACAGCGTGAGCTCGATGTCGCCCGCGCGCATGCCGTGCCGGTTTTCGGGGGCCGCGAACTGGAACAGGTTCGCATAACCGAGCATGTCGTTGCGGTGCGCGCTGAGCGGCGCGAACAGGCCCGGCTGCTGGCTGCGGTCGTGGTGTTCGTCGGAATCGTTGCGCTCGCCGATCGTGCGGGCGAGCTCGCTCGTCACGAAATGCTGCGCGGTGGGAAACGGCGTGTCGGACAGCACGCGCTGCGGCAGCGCGGCCGTGCCCGAGTCGACGGCGCCCGGCAGTTGCGACACGGCCGGCAGCGCGGCGAGGCCGAGTGCGGCGAGGGCGCCGAGCACGGCGGCCGGCACGAGCGCGCGCACGACGCGCTGCGCGCGGCCGGGCGCGAAAGCATCAGGGGTAGCGGCAGACTTGACCAAGGTGTCCACATCCAGGAAAGCGGTTCAAAGGGGTGTGGGCAGGGGCCGCCGGCGGCACATCCGTCGGGCGGCGACGGGGGCGGGCGGCGGGCGTGCAACAAAACAGGCCCCGCCAGGGGCCTGTGTCGTTTCCGTTCGACCCAACGCGCGGGGCGGGCCCGCTTCGAACGGCGGCGTGCATACCGGGTCGAACCCGGTTATCACGAAGACGCTAAAGAAAGATGACAGCGCCAGTCTACCGGTGTTCCGCACAACGTTAAAAATTTTAAAGAGGGTCAGCTCATTCGTTTCGCAGTGCGGTAAATCGGGTTAAATCAGCATTTATTACGACAAATTTCGTCAGTCCGGCAATTTGTGCGCGCGGCCGCGCAACGCGGCGGACGTGCGCACGGTGTCGAAGCCGGCGTCGAGCATGGCCTCGGCGTCGTTCCACAGGTTGCCGCGCAGCCGGTTGGTCCAGATCATCGACGCGAACACGCCTTCGAGCAGCGACACGAGATAGACGGCGGCCAGGTGCACGTCGAGATCGGCGGCGAGTTCACCGGCCGCGATCGCGCGACGCAGCAGCGCCTTCGTGATCCGCAGCATCTGCAATTCGAGCAGCATGCGGCGGCGCTGCAGCGCGCCGTTTTCCTCGCTCTGTTCGCACTTCGTATAGAGGATCACGAGCACGCGCTGCATCGGGCCTGGCTCGCCGCATTCCTGCAGATAGTGCGAGGCGGCGCGCCGCAGCGTGGCGAGCGGCGGCAGCCCGTCGCCCGCGTCGAAGCCTTCCGACGTGCGCGCGAACGCGCGGTCGCACATCGCCAGACACACTTCCATCTTGTTGCGGTAGTGGCCGTAGACGGCGCCGCGCGACATCCCGGCGGCCTCGGCGAGATCCGCCATCGCGGTTTGCGCGACGCCTTTCTCGAGCAGCACGAGTTCGGCGGCATCGAGGATCCGGTGCTTGATGGCGAGCGATTCTTCGCGGGTCTTGCGGGCCATGTCCTGAAATTCCTTACAGTTCGCTGTCGTTTTATTGAGACAGTATGACGGTCAGATTGAAGCGGCACGTATTTAATCAATCGTGACTGATTATAATCGGCCACCCTGAGCCGCCGCATTGTATCGGCGGCGAACGATCCGAGGTCACATATGAATAACAATCGCTCCCTGTTGCGCCACCGGCTGGCGCCGTTCGCGCTGGCGGCCGTGCTGGCCCTGGCCGGATGTGGAAAGGGCGACAAGGACGCCGCGCCGGAGGCCGCGAAACAGGCGACGGTCGTGACGGTGCGTCCGACGGCCGTGCCGATGACCGTCGAATTGCCGGGCCGGCTCGATGCATACCGGCAGGCGGAAGTGCGCGCGCGGGTCGCGGGCATCGTGACCGCACGCACCTACGAGGAAGGCCAGGAAGTGAAGCAGGGCGCGGTGCTGTTCCGCATCGATCCCGCGCCGCTGAAGGCCGCGCGCGACGCCGCGCAGGGGGCGCTCGCGAAGGCGCAGGCTGCCGCGCTCGCGGCGAGCGACAAGCGCCGCCGTTACGACGATCTCGTGCGCGATCGCGCGGTGAGCGAGCGCGACCACACCGAGGCCGTTGCCGGCGACACGCAGGCGAAGGCCGACGTTGCGTCCGCGAAGGCGGAACTCGCACGGGCGCAGTTGCAGCTCGACTATGCGACGGTCACCGCGCCGATCGCGGGCCGCGCACGGCGCGCGCTCGTGACCGAGGGTGCGCTCGTCGGCCAGGACCAGGCGACACCGCTCACGACCGTCGAACAGCTCGACCCGATCTACGTGAACTTCTCGCAGCCGGCCGCCGACGTCGACGCGTTGCGCCGGGCGGTGAAGAGCGGACGCGCGACGGGTATCGCGCAGCACGACATCACGGTGACGCTGCTGCGCGCCGACGGCACCGCGTATCCGCTGAAGGGCAAGCTGCTGTTCAGCGATCTCGCGGTCGATCCGACCACCGACACCGTCGCGATGCGCGCGCTGTTCCCGAATCCGGAGCGCGAACTGCTGCCGGGCGCGTACGTGCGGATCGCGCTCGACACGGCGGTCGACCAGCGGGCGATCCTCGTGCCGCGCGATGCGCTGCTGCGCACGGCCGACCGCACGTCGGTGCGCGTGGTCGGCACGAACGGCAAGGTCAAGGACGTCGAGGTCGCCGCCGACCAGATGAGCGGCCACGACTGGCGCATCACGCGCGGCCTCGCGGGCGGCGAGCGCGTGATCGTCGACGATGCCGCGCAGTTCGCGCCCGATACGGCCGTCAAGCCCGTCGAGAAGGCGCCGCCGTCGAAAGCGGCGCCGGCAGCGGCCGCTTCGCAGGCGGCCGCCCGTCAAACCTGACCGGTTAACACCACACCACCATGGCACGTTTCTTCATCGATCGCCCCGTCTTCGCATGGGTGATCGCAATCTTCATCATGCTGGGCGGCGCATTCGCGATCCGCTCGCTGCCCGTTGCGCAGTACCCGGACATCGCGCCGCCCGTCGTCAGCATCTATGCGACGTACCCGGGCGCATCCGCGCAGGTCGTCGAGGAATCGGTGACCGCGCTGATCGAGCGCGAAATGAACGGCGCGCCGGGGCTGATGTATACGTCCGCGACGAGCAGCACCGGCGCGGCGTCGCTGTACCTGACGTTCAAGCAGGGCGTCAACGCCGATCTCGCGGCCGTCGAAGTGCAGAACCGGCTGAAGACGGTCGATGCGCGGCTGCCGGAACCGGTGCGGCGCGACGGCATCCAGGTCGAGAAGGCCGCCGACAACATCCAGCTCGTGGTGTCGCTGACATCCGACGACGGGCGGATGACGGACGTGCAGCTCGGCGAATATGCGTCGGCGAACGTCGTGCAGGCGCTGCGCCGTGTCGACGGCGTCGGCCGGGTGCAGTTCTGGGGCGCCGAATATGCGATGCGGATCTGGCCCGACCCGGTGAAGATGGCCGGGCACGGCCTCACCGCGTCGGATATCGCGTCGGCGGTGCGCGCGCACAACGCACGCGTGACGATCGGCGACATCGGCCGCACCGCGGTGCCGGCCAGCGCACCGATCGCGGCGACCGTGTTCGCCGATGCGCCGCTGAAGACGCCGGCCGAGTTCGGCGCGATCGCGCTGCGCACGCAGGCCGACGGCTCCGCGCTGTATCTGCGCGACGTCGCGCGCGTCGAGTTCGGCGGCAACGACTACAACTACCCGTCGTACGTGAACGGCAAGGTCGCGACCGGGATGGGCATCAAGCTCGCGCCGGGCTCGAACGCGGTATCCACCGAGAAGCGCGTGCGCGCGACGATGGACGAGCTGTCCGCGTATTTCCCGCCGGGCGTGAAGTACCAGATCCCGTACGAGACGTCGTCGTTCGTGCGCGTGTCGATGAACAAGGTCGTCACGACGCTGATCGAGGCCGGCGTGCTCGTGTTCCTCGTGATGTTCCTGTTCATGCAGAACCTGCGCGCGACGCTGATCCCGACGCTCGTCGTGCCGGTCGCGCTCGCGGGCACGTTCGGCGTGATGTATGCGGCCGGTTTCTCGATCAACGTGCTGACGATGTTCGGGATGGTGCTCGCGATCGGCATCCTCGTCGACGACGCGATCGTCGTGGTCGAGAACGTCGAGCGGCTGATGGTCGAGGAGGGGCTCGGGCCGTACGACGCGACCGTCAAGGCGATGAAGCAGATCAGCGGCGCGATCGTCGGCATCACCGTGGTGCTGACGTCGGTGTTCGTGCCGATGGCGTTCTTCGGCGGCGCGGTGGGCAACATCTACCGGCAGTTCGCGCTGTCGCTCGCGGTGTCGATCGGTTTCTCGGCCTTCCTCGCGCTGTCGCTCACGCCGGCACTGTGCGCGACGCTGCTCAGGCCCGTGTCCGGCGAACATCACGAGAAGCGCGGCTTCTTCGGCTGGTTCAACCGCTTCGTCGCGCGTTCGACGCAGCGCTACGCGACGCGCGTGGGCAAGATGCTGAAGAAGCCGGTGCGCTGGCTCGTCGTGTACGGCGCGCTGACCGCGGCCGCGGGGCTGATGCTCACGCAACTGCCGACCGCGTTCCTGCCGGACGAGGACCAGGGCAACTTCATGGTGATGGTGATCCGACCGCAAGGCACGCCGCTCGCGGAAACGATGCAGAGCGTGCGGGAAGTCGAGTCGTACATCCGCCATGACGAGCCGGCCGCGTATACGTTCGCGCTCGGCGGCTTCAACCTGTACGGCGAAGGGCCGAACGGCGGGATGATCTTCGTCACGCTGAAGAACTGGAAGGAGCGCAAGGCCGCGGACGCGCACGTGCAGGCGATCGTCGCGCGCATCAACGAGCGCTTCGCGGGCACGCCGAACACGACGGTGTTCGCGATGAACTCGCCGGCGCTGCCCGATCTCGGCTCGTCGAGCGGTTTCGACTTCCGGCTGCAGAACCGCGGCGGGCTCGACTACGCGACGTTCAGCGCCGCGCGCGAGCAGCTGCTCGGGGCGGGCCGCAAGGATCCCGCGTTGACCGACCTGATGTTCGCCGGCACGCAGGACGCGCCGCAGCTGAAGCTCGACATCGATCGTGCGAAGGCGTCCGCGCTCGGCGTGTCCATGGATGAGATCAACACGACGCTCGCGGTGATGTTCGGCTCCGACTATATCGGCGACTTCATGCACGGCACGCAGGTGCGGCGCGTGATCGTGCAGGCCGACGGGCTGCACCGGCTCGATCCGGACGACGTGAAGAAGCTGCGCGTGCGCAACTCGCATGGCGAGATGGTGCCGCTCGCGGCGTTCACGACGCTGCACTGGACGCTCGGGCCGCCGCAGCTCACGCGCTACAACGGCTTTCCGTCGTTCACGATCAACGGCTCGGCCGCGCAGGGCCACAGCAGCGGCGAGGCAATGGCCGCGATCGAGCAACTCGCGGCGAAGCTGCCGGCCGGCACCGGTTATGCGTGGTCGGGGCAGTCGTTCGAGGAGCGGCTGTCGGGCGCGCAGGCGCCGATGCTGTTCGCGCTGTCGGTGCTCGTCGTGTTCCTCGCGCTCGCGGCGCTCTACGAGAGCTGGTCGATTCCGTTCGCGGTGATGCTGGTCGTGCCGCTCGGCGTGATCGGCGCGGTGCTCGGCGTCACGCTGCGGATGATGCCGAACGACATCTACTTCAAGGTGGGGCTGATCGCGACGATCGGATTGTCCGCGAAGAACGCGATCCTGATCGTCGAAGTCGCGAAGGACCTGGTCGCGCAGCGCATGTCGCTCGTCGACGCCGCGCTCGAGGCCGCGCGCCTGCGGCTGCGGCCGATCGTGATGACGTCGCTCGCGTTCGGCGTCGGCGTGCTGCCGCTCGCGTTCGCGTCGGGCGCCGCGTCCGGCGCGCAGATGGCGATCGGCACCGGCGTGCTCGGCGGCGTGATCACGGCGACCGTGCTCGCGGTGTTCCTCGTTCCGCTGTTTTTCGTGATCGTCGGCCGCCTATTCGACGTCGGCCCGCGCCGGCGCGGCGGAGCGCAGCCGGCGGCGATGGAGGGTTCTCAATGATGTTTGCGCTGAATGCACAGGCAGCGCTGCGGGTTCAGGTTGCGCTGGCCGCCGCGCTCGCGCTGGCCGGCTGCACGCTCGCACCGCGTTACGAGCGGCCGGCGGCGCCCGTGCCGGCGACCTATGCGCCGGTCGACGGCAGTGCCGCGCCGGCGGCGGCCGCGGCATCGCCCGCCGATGCCGCGTTGCTCGACGACTGGCGCGCGTACTTCACCGATGCCGCGCTGCAGGCGTGGATCGACGCGGCGCTCGCGAACAACCGCGACCTGCGGGTCGCCGCCGGCCGGCTCGAGGAAGCGCGCGCACTCTACGGCGTGCAGCGCGCGGACCTGATGCCGTCGGTCGATGCGAATCTGGGTTATGAGCGTGCGCGCCAGTACGACCCGGTCGTGCGCGAAAGCGCGATCAGCGGGCTGTATCGTGCGGGCGTCGGCGTCAGCGCGTACGAGCTCGACCTGTTCGGCCGCGTGCGCAGCCTGTCAGACGCGGCACTCGCCGAGTATTTCGCGACGGCCGACGCGCAACGCACGGTGCGCATCGGCGTGATCGCCGACGTGGCGGGCGCGTACGTGTCGGAGCGCTCGCTGCACGAGCAGCTCGCGCTGGCGCAGCGCACGCTGGACGCGCGCGAACGCATGGCCGCGCTTACGCAGCGTCGTTATGCGGCCGGCACGAGCGACGCGATCGAGCTGCGCTCGGCCGAGATGCTGGTGGCATCCGCGCGCGCATCGCAGGCCGCGCTGCAGCGCGAGCATGCGCAGTCGGTGCGGGCGCTGCAGTTGCTCGCGGGCGACTTCGCGCGCAACGTGCCCGGCGACACGACCGCGCTCGACGGGCTGTCGATCGCGCCCGTGGCGCCCGGCGCACCGAGTGCGCTGCTCGAACGGCGGCCGGACATTCGGCAGGCGGAAGCGCGGCTGAAGGCCGCCAACGCGCAGATCGGCGCCGCGCGCGCGGCGTTCTTTCCGCGCATCACGCTGACGAGCGACTACGGCTCGGTCAGCGATGCGTTCTCGAGCCTGTTTGCCGGCGGCACCAGCGTATGGACGTTCGCGCCGCGCATCACGTTGCCGATCTTCGCGGGCGGACGCAACCGCGCAAACCTCGACGTCGCGAACGCGCGCAAGCACATCGCGGTGGCCGATTACGAGAAGACGGTGCAAACCGCGTTCCGCGAAGTGGCCGACGCATTCGCCGCGCGCGACTGGATCGATCGCCAGCTCGCCGCGCAGCAGGACGTGTATGCGGCCGACGGCGCGCGGCTGAAGCTCGCGGAACGCCGCTACGCGGGCGGCGTCGCGACGTATCTCGAACTCCTCGACGCGCAGCGCAGCACGTACGAGTCGGGGCAGGAACTGATCCGGCTCAAGCAGCTCAGGCTCGCGAATGCGATCGCGCTGTACCGCGCGCTCGGCGGCGGCTGGTCGCCGGCGTCGGCGGAGGCCGCGGCTTCCGCGTAATGCCCGTCGCCTGACGCCGCAGCGCGTCGGGCGGCATGACGGCGGTGGTACGTTTCGACGTGCTGCCGCCGCTTCCTTCGATCCATACCGCTGGTTCCAGCGATATCTTTCCCCATCGACAGGCCGGTCGGGACGTTTTTCATCCTGCGGCAACGCACGCGTGCGCGTTGCGGAACAGCCGTCGTCTTGCGATCGCTCATGCGTGCGATTTACGATCCGGAATTGACAAACGAATTAACCCTATATCGGAAATAATGAGGGCGGCAAAGTGTCGCGGTAAAACGTTTGTATTCATGTCGCAATCGTTTGCGCGAAAAAATTGCATTGATTGAATCGCCGGTTAATTTCCTGTTTGTTGAAAATGATTTGATATTGGCGTTGTCGTCGGACAACGATGGCGGCTATGGACAATGTTTTGTCATTTTCGAGAATGATTTGCCGGAGTCAATGCCAGCAAGGGTGAGCGGGGAGGTTGTGGCTATCGATCGAAAATATCCTTAATCTTCAATTGTTTCCGAAGAATAAAAAAGGACTGCGGATAAAAATTCCGGGATTGAAAATTGACGAGAAATAGTGCGGATCTAGAGGGGTAAATCGAACATTGTCAGATGCATTTGACAATGATTTACAGAAAACTTTCACGATTATCTCGATAATGCCGCCTCGTGACGGACGGGAGCCACCACACGCTACCGTTTGAGTCCGCCACGTCATCTATTCCATTTGCAGTCCTTTCGGGAAACGTCATGAAAAAATCCATCCTGACCGCTGTCGCACTCGCGGCCCTGTCGACCTCGGCCTTCGCAGCGGGCACCGGCACGATCAACTTCACGGGCGAGATCGTCGCGGGCGCATGCGGCATCGATTCGGGCTCGGTCAACCAGACCGTGAACCTCGGCAAGGTGCCGACCAACGTGTTCAAGCAAGCTGGCGACAAGTCCACGCCGACCAACTTCGACATCAAGCTGACCGACTGCGACACGAGCGTCGCGCAGAACGCGTACTTCACGTTCACGGGCACGTCGAGCGCGGGCCAGCCGAAGCTGCTCGCCACGATCGGTTCGGCAACCAACGTCGGCATCCGCCTGCAGGCAGCGTCGGGCGAATACCTCGACAACGGCGCCGAGCAGAAGGCACCGACCGTGCTGCAAAACGGCACGAACGTCGCACGCTTCGCGGCCATGTACGAAGCGACCGCAGCCGGCGTGACGCCGGGTACCGCCGAAGGCGTGGCGAACTTCACCGTCCGCTACCAGTAAGCCGCCGTACCGGGGAAGGGTGCGCGCACCCTTCCTCGTTCGTATTTCCTCATCTCCTCCTTCGTTGGACTTCCGGTAGCGCCGCGTGCGAATCAGACATTCCTTCCTTTGCGTCTCCGTGCTGGTTGTCGGCAGCCAGAGCCATGCGACGGAATTCAATTCGTCGTTCCTGAGCATCGACGGCTCGAACAACGTCGATCTGTCGCAGTTCTCGCAGGCGGACTTCACGCTGCCCGGCGAGTACATGCTCGACGTACAGGTCAACGACCTGTTCTACGGGCTGCAGGCGATCGAGTTCATCGCCGTCGACGCGTCGGGGGCCGGCAAACCGTGCCTGCGCCCGGAACTCGTCGCGCAGTTCGGGCTGAAGCCGTCGCTCGCGAAGGACCTGCCGCGCTTCCAGGGTGGACGTTGCGTCGATCTCGGCGCGATCGAGGGGGCGACCGTGCGCTACCTGAAAAGCGACGGGCGGCTCAAGATCACGATTCCGCAGGCTGCGCTCGAGTTCAACGATACGACCTACCTGCCGCCGGAGCGCTGGTCGGAAGGGATCCCCGGCGCGATGCTCGACTATCGCGTGATCGCGAACACGAACCGCAACTTCGGCACGGGTGGCGGGCAAACGAATTCGATCCAGGCCTACGGGACGGTTGGCGCGAACTGGGATGCATGGCGCTTTCGCGGCGACTACCAGGCGCAATCGAACGTGGGCAATACGGCCTACGCGGACCGCACGTTCCGCTTCAGCCGGCTTTATGCATTTCGCGCGCTGCCGTCGATCCAGTCGACGGTGACGTTCGGCGACGACTACCTGACGTCCGACATTTTCGATACGTTCGCGCTGACGGGCGCGTCGATCCGCAGCGACGACCGCATGCTGCCGCCTTCGCTGCGCGGTTATGCGCCGCTGATCTCGGGCGTCGCGCGCACCAACGCGACCGTGACCGTGTCCCAGGCGGGCCGCGTGTTGTACGTGACGCGCGTGTCGCCGGGCGCCTTCGCGCTGCAGAACATCAATACGAGCGTGCAGGGCACGCTCGACGTTGCAGTCGAGGAAGAGGACGGCAGCGTGCAGCGCTTCCAGGTGACGACGGCCGCCGTGCCGTTCCTCGCGCGCGCCGGGCAATTGCGCTACAAGGCCGCCGTCGGCAAGCCGCGGCTCTTTGGCGGCGCCGGCATCACGCCGTTCTTCGGCTTCGGTGAAATCGCCTACGGCCTGCCGTTCGACGTCACCGCGTATGGCGGTTTCATCGCCGCGTCGGGCTACACGTCGATCGCGCTCGGCGTGGGCCGCGACTTCGGCGCGTTCGGCGCGCTGTCGGCCGACGTCACGCATGCGCGGGCACGCCTGTGGTGGAACGGCGCGACGCGCAACGGCAACTCGTACCGCATCAACTATTCGAAGCACTTCGACGGGCTCGATGCCGACGTGCGTTTCTTCGGTTATCGCTTCTCCGAGCGCGAATACACGAACTTCGCGCAGTTCTCGGGCGACCCGACCGCGTACGGCCTCGCCAACAGCAAGCAGCGCTACTCGGCGACGCTGTCGAAGCGTTTCGGCGACACGTCGACTTATTTCTCGTACGACCAGACGACCTACTGGGAACGTGCGAACGAGCAGCGCGTCGGCCTCACGCTGACGCGCGCGTTCTCGATCGGCACGCTGCGCAACCTGAACGTGAGCGTATCGGCCTTCCGCACGCAGAGCGCCGGTGCAAGCGGCAACCAGGTCTCCGTCACCGCGACGCTGCCGATCGGCGGCCGCCACACTGTCACGTCGAACCTGACGACGGGCAGCGGCAGCATGAGCGTGAACGCCGGTTATATCTACGACGATCCGGATGGCCGCACCTACCAGGTCAACGCGGGCGCGACCGACGGACGGGCGTCGGCGAACGCGAGCTACCGCCAGCGCTCGTCGGCGTATCAGCTGACCGCGCAGGCGTCGACGCTCGCCAATGCGTATGCGGCCGCGTCGCTCGAAGTCGACGGCTCGTTTGTCGCGACGCAATACGGCGTCGCGGCGCACGCGAACGGCAACGCGGGCGACACGCGGTTGCTGGTGTCGACCGACGGCGTGCCCGACGTGCCGCTGTCCGGCACGCTCTCGCATACCGATTCGCGCGGTTATACGGTGCTCGACGGCATCTCGCCGTACAACGTCTACGACGCGACGGTCAACGTCGAGAAGCTGCCGCTCGAGGTGCAGGTGTCGAACCCGATCCAGCGCATGGTGCTGACCGACGGCGCGATCGGCTTCGTGAAGTTCTCCGCCGCGCGCGGCAGCAACCTGTACCTGACACTGACCGACCCGGTCGGCAAACCGCTGCCGTTCGGCGCATCGGTGCAGGACATGGCGAACGGCAAGGAACTCGGCATCGTCGGCGAGGGCGGCGCGGCGTTCCTGACCCAGGTTCAACCGAAATCCACGCTGGCGGTGCGCGCGGGCGAACGCACGCTCTGCACGATCGACACGCTGCCGAACCAGCTCCAACTCGAAGGCACGCCGATTCCGGTGACGTGCCAGACGCCCGGCGAGTCGCATGCAGCGGCCGCACGGGTCGAACGATGAATTCACGGATCCAGCGATGAAAAACTCCTTCTCCCTTTCCTTTTCGCGGCGCGCATGGTGCGTGCTCGCGACCGCCGGTGCGCTCCTCGCGGGCGCCGCGCAGGCGGCGATCGTGCCCGATCGCACGCGCGTGATCTTCAACGAAGGCGAACAGGCGGCGGTCGTCACGATCACCAACAAGAGCACGACGTATCCGTATCTCGTGCAGTCGTGGCTCGAGGACGCGAAGGGCAACAAGATCACGTCGCCGCTGATGGTGGTGCCGCCGTTGCAGCGCGTCGAGGCGAACGAGCGCAACGTGTTGCGGATCGCGAAGCTGCCGGGCACCGAGCTGCCGGCCGATCGCGAATCGGTGTTCTACCTGAACATCCGCGAAGTGCCGCCGAAGACCGATACGCCGAACACGCTGCAGATCGCGCTGCATACGCAGATGAAGCTGTTCTACCGGCCGAAGGCCGTACAGCCCGCGCGCGACGAGGACTGGACGCTGCCGATGACGTTGCGCGTCGATGCGGCCGCGCACAAGCTCGTGTTCGACAATCCGACGCCGTATCACATCACGATCGTCGACGTGGCGGCGGGTGCGCAGAAGACGCACGTGCCGCTGGAGCCGGTGATGGTCAGCCCGATGAGCACGGCCGACGTGCCGTTCAAGGCCGCGACGCCGGCGACGCTGTTCGTCACGCACATCGACGATTACGGCGGCCAGGTGGCGGTCGAGTATGCGTGCGAGGCCGGTGCTTGCAAGAGCGTGAAGAAATGAGCGGGGGCGGACGACAGGCCCCCCGCATGTTGACGATGGCGTCGTGGCTGCGCCTGGCGATCTTCGCGGTGCTGGTCGCCGCCATGCAGCCGGCGTTTGCCGTACGCTGCGTGACCAGCAGCGGTGCGACGTCGATGACGGAATCGATCGGCGGTGTCGCCTCCTATCCGACCGACGCACCTGACGGCTACGTGATCTGGGTGTCGCCGGTTCGCACGACGACGGGGTATTGCTTCAAGGATCTGGGCGGCAAGGGCAACATCGACATCGACGATCCGATCTCCTTCTACGCGAATCCGAACAAGCAGAACCCGGCTGCCTGGGGGCTCGAAATCGGCATCCGGTACCTGGGACAGGACCACTTTGGCGCGGGGAGTCAGCCTGGCACCGGCGTGGCGACGGGCAAGACGGTACCGGCGTGCAGTGACGAAAAACTGGCATGGGGCCAATGCCCGAAGGTGCCTATCGACATTTCCTATCAGGTGGTCGTCCGCAAGCGCGGCTCGTGGACGCAACCGCCGAGCGACATCTACACGGTATTCCAGTTCGACGGAGCGAAGGGGCTGAATGCGATCCACCCGAGCTTCCAGTACCGCCTGAGCGGCATGCGCAATCTCAAGCCGACACCGTGCTTCGTCGACGTGCTGGTGACGCCCGAACCGGGCATCGTCAATTTCGGGCAGGTACAGTCGGTCGGCAATGGCTTTCTGCCGGCGGTGCCGCGCAAACGCTTCTCGTTGTCGCTGACCAAGAAATGCAATGTCGCGGTGAAGGTCGATGGGTACTTCGAAACGAGCTTTCCGGTTCGGAACGGTTTGCTGGTGCCCGCGTCGGACAGCAATTTCGGTATCGGCATCGAAGACAGCCAGGGTAAGGCGATTCCATTCAACGAACAGTTCACGCTCGCGCAATTCCCGTCGAACGTCATGAACCAGAGCGTGTTGATGGACGCGGTGCTGAAGTCGTTCGGGCCACCGAAGATCGGAAGGTTCGACGCAACGGCGACGATCCGCTTGTTTATTTACTGACGCGCGCGAGGCCCTGGCAGGGCGACGATCGAGCGCTTATTGGGGGAGATGAAAATGCATCTGAAGGGCACCATGGCAGCGACACTGTTCGTTGCTTCGACGGTGGGCGCGGCTCACGCACAGACGGTATCGGCGGGGGGTTATTCGCTGACCGTGATCGGTGACCTGGGTGGTCCGCGCGACATGCGGTACAACGGGAATGCCGTCAGCGCCGACGGCAAGACGATCATCGGCTCCTACTGGAGCGACGCGCAGCCCGGTAACTCGATGGCCTTCTCGTGGTCGGCCGCGACGGGCTGGCAACGGCTGGCCGCGCCGGCGAACGCCTATGACTCGCTGGCACAGACGGTGTCGGGCGACGGGCAGGTGATCGGCGGCTCGATCAGTGCGCGTCAGGTGGACAGCAGCAACCTCGATCGATGGGCGGTGCGATGGCCCGGCGACGGTCGCACACAGAAACTCGTTCCGGATACGGCGGGCCGGGACGCATCGGTCGAAGTCGCGAACCTCGCCGGCACGAGGATGACGGGCAGTTTCACGGCGACAGACGGCCGGAATGCACGGTTCATGTGGGACCAGCCGAGGGGTTTCCGCGAGTTGCCGCCGGGCGGCGACTATATCGTGCAGCTCCTGTCGATGACCTCGTCCGGGAATGCGGCAGCAGGGTTGGCCGGCAATGTCGACGGCGTGTATGGCTCGCGCGCGCTCCTTTGGACAGAACGAATCGGCGAACGACTGTTGCCGACGATCAACGCGGGCGTGGCCAGAATGGATATGGCCCGCGGCGTGACCGAAGACGAACGGACGGTCGCCGGCTCGATCGGCACGCTGGTGGTCACGCCGGACGGACAACGGGTCGACTCGGAGGCCGTGCTGTGGACGAACGGCGGCGACAGCATTCAGCGGCTCGGTTTTCTCGACGGTGACGACAGCAGCTACGCGCAAGCGATCAGCACGGACGGGCGGGTCGTCATCGGCACATCGAGCAACGGGCAAACCGGTGTCGAGCGCGTCTTCGTGTGGACGCCGCAAAGCGGCATGCGCAGCCTCGTTGCGTTGCTCGAAGCGGCCGGCCTGTCGGTCGGCACGCTGAACCTGACCAACGTGATCGGTGTGAGCCCCGACGGGCAGACCATCACGGGGCAGGGCTATCGCGACGGCGATCCCGACTATCGGCCGCAGTTCTGGCAAGTGCACATCGATGCGGCGACCCTGCGTGCGTTGCAGCCGGCGAGCCCGGGCGCCGACGCATTGCGGGTGCGGGCTTCGCCGCGCAAGGCGGCGTCACGCATGCTGGCGGCGAAGCCGGACGCAGCGATGCATCGAAGCGTGTGCCGCATGCCCGTCAGCCCGGCGCAGCTCGCGCGATGCCTGCCGCGGTTGCCGGCCGCACGCTGACGAGCGTGGTCGCACGCAGGTGAAGCGATGAAACAAGGCGCCGGTTTTCCGGCGCCTTGTTTCGTTTACCGCACCCAGCGACACATCCTGTGATGGTGATGGTCGAAGTGGCACACGCGGTGCGGATGCGCTTCGGCGATGGCCGGCACGAGCACGGCGGCGGCGAGCGCCGCGACGGCGAGCGATTTCAGTAGCGTTTTCATGTTGCAGTCCTGATCGTTGAAAAGTGAATCACGGGAAGAGGGAACGCCTTACCACTGCGGCCGCTGATCGTCGCGTCGGTCGTCCCGACGGTCATCGCGTCGGTCGTCCCGGCGGTCGTCCCGACGGTCATCGCGTCGGTCGTCCCGGCGGTCGTCATATCCGCGGGGATGCTGCGCTTCCCAGTCGCGGCGCTCCCAGTAGCGATTGCCGTCCCAGTAACGATCGCCATGCCAGCCGATCGTGACCTGAGCCGGGCCGGCAGGATAGGCGACGCACCCGGTCAGCATCACGCTCGACAGCGCGCCAGCCATGACAGCGGACAACACGATGGATTTCATGGTTTTCTCCCTTGGAAACAGCACCCCGATCGTACGAGCCCCCAAAATTTCACGTAGTAAGAAGTTGCTACCGCACATGACACGTGCAGGCGTTTTGTCAGACGCGTGAAAGATCGTGTCGGTGGGGCGCAGGCCGGTCGTGCCGTTCGGATTAGCCGATGACCACGTACCGAACCAGCTGCCGTGCGTCCCCTCCACCCGGGCAACGATTCCGTCAATTGTTCAGACAAATCCTGTCGACTGAAAGGGGCATTCAGTAATCAGATTGAGAATGATTTGCGTTTACGTTAAATTGCGCTATCTCGGAATTTGACGGAGCAGATCGATGGCGATGGCGGAAGTGCTCGACCGACCGGCGGCGGCAGCGGCGAACCCGTTCCTCGGCAGTCATCCCGACCGGCCGCCGCGTGCGCGCCGCGCCACGGAGCCCCGTGCGCAAGGCGCGTTGCTCGACGTGCTGATCTCGCATCGCGCGATGCTCGTGAACGTCGCGCGCGGCTTCGTCGGCTGCGCGAGCCGTGCCGAGGACGTCGTGCACGACGTGTTCGTGAAGCTCGTCGAATTCCCGAACCAGGATGCGGTGCGCCAGCCGGTCGCGTACGTGACGCGGATGGTGCGCAATGCGTCGATCGACGCGTGCCGCCGGCAAAACCTCGAGAACGTCTATCACACGGAAGAGGACGACGGCTTCGACGTGCCGTCGCCCGAGCCGACGCCGGAAGCCGCACTGCTGACGCGCGATACGCTGCGGCGCGTGTGGGCCGCGCTCGACGACCTGCCGGCGCGCAGCCGCGCGGCCTTCGAGATGGTGCGGCTGCGCGAGGAGACGCTGCAGACCGCGGCGCGCGCGCTGAACGTGTCGCAGACGCTCGTGCATTTCATGGTGCGCGACGCGGAGCGCCACTGCGCGGAATGCCTCGACGCATGCCATCGCGGTGTCGCGTGCCCGGTGTTCCTGGGCGGCCGCACGCGGCGCCGGTAAGCGCGGGTAAAAAAACGCGCCGGCCAATCGTCTATCAGACAGGAGCGGCCGAAACCGCCGTTTTGCCATCCGCTTTGCCACTTTCAACCGCCTCAGCGATTTCCGATCATGACGCAAGCCACGACGCCTTCCGCCGACACCGACGATCTCGTCTATACGGTCGTCATCAATGACGAAGAACAGTATTCGATCTGGCCGACGTTCCGGCCCGTGCCGGCCGGCTGGCGCGAAGTGGGCGTGAGCGGCCCGAAAGCCGACTGTCTCGCGCACATCGAGACCGTCTGGACCGACATGCGCCCCGCAAGCCTGCGCCGCGCGATGGACGGCGAGCGCGCATCGCGCGCGTCGTGACCCGCCGCGCCGCGTGGGCGGCGCGCTACCTGAAGAGGACGTTGCATGACCCTGCTTTCGTTGCCGACGCTCGACGACCTGCGTATCGAGCCGGGGCTGCCCACCGTCGTGTCGCCGCGCGGCAGCGACGGGATGTCGATC
Organism: Burkholderia cepacia ATCC 25416; assembly: GCF_001411495.1. Taxonomy (NCBI): domain Bacteria; kingdom Pseudomonadati; phylum Pseudomonadota; class Betaproteobacteria; order Burkholderiales; family Burkholderiaceae; genus Burkholderia; species Burkholderia cepacia. The sequence continues at coordinate 2,748,324 of NZ_CP012981.1, forward strand.
GACGACGTCGCGCCGCTGGCGCGCGAGATCGCGGCCGACACGCTCGAACGGGCGGGCGGTGTGCTGTTCACGGGTTTTCACGTGCCGTCGATCGACGCGTTCCAGCAGTTCGCGGCGTCGTTCGGCGATCCGCTGATCGGCTATGAATACGCATCGACACCGCGCAGCCAGGTCGAGGGCGCCGTCTACACGTCGACCGAGTACCCGCCGCACCGCGCGATTCCGCTGCACAACGAGCAGTCGTATACGCGCGAATGGCCGCTGCGGATCTGGTTCCACTGCGCGCTCGCCGCGCCGAAGGGCGGGGCGACGCCGATCGCGGACAGCCGCGCGGTGTATCGCGCGCTCGATCCGGCGCTCGTCGCGCGTTTCGAGAAGCGCGAGCTGCTGTACGTGCGCAATTTCGGGCAGGGGCTCGACCTGCCGTGGCAGCAGTCGTTCGGCACCGACGAACCGGCCGAGGTCGAACGGATGTGCGCGGCGCGCGGCATCGAATGCGCGTGGCGCACCGATGACGACGGCGAGCTGCTGCTGCGCACGCGTGAACGCTGCCAGGCCGTCGCGCGCCATCCGCGCACCGGCGACCGCGTGTGGTTCAACCAGGCGAACCTGTTTCACCTGTCGGCGCTCGACGACGACATGCAGGAAGCGCTCGTCGACGCGGTCGGGCTCGAGAACGTGCCGCGCAACGTGTATTACGGCGACGGCGAACCGCTCGAAGCCGACGCGCTCGCGGAGATCCGCGGCGTGCTCGACCAGCAGCGCATCGTGTTCCCGTGGCGCACGGGTGACGTGCTGATGCTCGACAACATGCTGACCGCGCATGCGCGCGACCCGTTCGAGGGGCCGCGCAAGGTCGTCGTCGCGATGGCGCAGAGTTATACGGTCCCGCGCGACCGAACGGAGGATTGATGACGCGTAGTACCGCCGCGCTTGCCGCGCGCGGGCTGTCGGTGGGATATCGCGACCATGTCGTGATCGACGGGCTGGACCTGTCGATCGCGGCCGGCCGCGTAACCGCGCTGTGCGGACCGAACGGCTGCGGCAAGAGCACGCTGCTGCGCACGCTCGCGGGCCTGCAGCCCGCGCGTGCCGGCCATGTCGAAGTGAACGGGCAGCCGCTCGCGTCGTTTCGCCGTCGCGCGCTCGCGCGCGAACTGACGATGCTCGCGCAGTTCAACCAGATCCCGTCGGGCCTGACGGTGCGCGAACTCGTCGCGTACGGGCGCTATGCGTACGGCGGCTTCCTGCGCGGCCTGTCTCGCGCCGACCACGCGGCAATCGACGAGGCGCTCGACACGAGCGGCCTCGCCGGCGATGCGGAGCGCGACGTCGGTGCACTGTCGGGCGGCGAGCGCCAGCGTGCGTGGATTGCGATGGCGCTCGCCCAGCAGGCGCCGATCGTGCTGCTGGACGAACCGACGACCTATCTCGACATCCATCATCAGCTCGACATCCTCGATGCGCTGCGCACGCTGAACCGCACGCGCGGGCTGACGATCGTCTGGGTGCTGCACGACCTGAACCAGGCGGCCGCATACAGCGACGAAATCGTGCTGATGCGCGCGGGCCGCCTCGTCGCGCAGGGCACGCCCGACGCGATGCTCGATCCGGCGCGGCTGCGCGCGGCGTTCGGCGTCGAGATGCTGAAGCTCGCGCATCCGCAGACGGGCGCACCGATGTGCGTGCCGGCCTACGGGCCGACAACCGACGGCGCGCCGCAGGCGGCCGGTGTCTTCGACCGGGATCTCGCCGTATGACCACGTTCGCGATGCGCAAGCGCCTCGCGGCGGCGGGGAGGGGCACGACATCGGGCCGGGCCGGTGCGATCGCGATCGGCCTCCTCGCGCTGATCGCGGTGCTGGCGGCGTTGCGCGTCGCCCCCGATCTGCGCGTGTGGTGGAGCGCGGTGCCCGGCAGCGATGCCGCTGCGCTTGCGCACGTATTCCTGTTCGACCTCAACCTGCCGCGCGTCGCGGCCGCGCTCGTCGCGGGCGGGTGCCTCGGCATCGCGGGCGCGCTGTTCCAGTCGCTCACGCGCAATCCGCTCGCGTCGCCTGATTTGCTCGGCGTGACGGGCGGCGCCCAGCTCGGCCTGCTCGCGGCGATGCTCGTGCCGGCGCTGGCCGGCGTCGCGTCGGTGCCGCTGCTGTTCGTGTGCGGGCTGGCCGCGGCTGCCTGCGCGATCGTCGCGGCCGGCGGCTGGCGCGCGACGCCGTTGCGTCTCGTGCTCGCGGGCAGCGTGTGCATGCTGCTGTTCGCCGCGCTGTCGACGCTCGTGCTCGCCTTCTTCGAGCAGAACATCGCGGGCGCCGCGCTGTGGACCAACGGCAGCCTGTACCAGCCGGGCGCGACGGGCCTCGCGCTCGCCGCGCGCTGGCTCGTCGTGCCGCTGATCGCATTGCCGTTCGTGATCCGGCCGCTGAATCCGCTCACGCTCGGCGACGACGCGGCGGCCGCGGCCGGCGTGCGCGTCGATGCGACGCGGCTCGCCGCGACGATCGTCGCGGTCGCGTTCACGAGCGTGGCCGTCAGTATCGCGGGCCCGCTGTCGTATGTCGGCCTCGTCGCCCCGAACCTGCTGCGCCAGGTGCGCGGCGCGCGCGCCGCGCGGCTCGGCGTGCTCGTGCCGCTGTCGGCGCTCGCGGGCGGGGCGCTCGTGCTCGTCACTGACAGCGCGGTGCTCGCATCGGGGCTCGACGCCACGCTGTCGACCGGGGTCGCGATCGCGCTGGTCGGCACGCCGCTGATGCTGGCGATGATCCGGCGCGGCGCCGCGTGGTCGGGTGTGCTGCATGCGGATGCCGAACGCGCGGCGGGCGGCGGCTCGACGCGGCTCGTCGGCTGGCTCGAACGGCTCGGCTGGCCGCTGCGCACGGCGCTGTTCGTCGTGGCAGGGGTGCTGGCCGTGTTCGTCGGCGTGTCGGCCGGCCCCGAGTGGCTGTCGATCGCGCGCTGGTCCGCTGCGCTGTCCGGCCACGATGCGCTCGCGCGGATGCTGATCGACCTGCGCATGCCGCGGCTGCTGTGCGCGCTCCTCGCGGGCGCGCTGCTCGCGGTGAGCGGGGTCGCGATGCAAAGCGTCGTGCGCAATCCGCTCGCGGGCCCCGAAGTGCTCGGCGTCACGCAGGGTGCGGGGCTCGTCACGCTGTTCGCGTTGTCGACGTGGCCGCTGATGGGCCACGCGACGCTCGCAGCGGCTGCGCTGATCGGCGGCGGGCTGTCGCTCGCGATCACGCTCGCGCTGAATCACCGGCATCGCTATGCGCCACTCGCGGTGGCGCTGACGGGCATCGTGATCGGCGCGTTGTGGACCACGCTCGCGCAATGGCTGATCACGCAGGAAAGCGTGCAGCCCGCGCGCTTCGTCGTGTGGCTCGTCGGCGGGACTTACGGCCGCAGCTGGGGCGAGGTGTCGATGCTGCTGCCGTGGTGCGTGCTCGCGGTGCCCGTGTTCGCGTGGCTCGCGAAACCGCTCGACATGCTCGCGCTCGGCGACGACCAGGCGGCCGCGCTCGGCCTGCCGGTGGCTGTGCTGCGGCCGCTCGCGCTGACGATCGCGACGCTCGCCGCCTGTGCGGCCGTCGCGGCGGTCGGGCCGGTCGGCTTCATCGGGTTGATGGCGCCGCACGTCGCGACGATGCTCGGCGCGCGCCGGCACCGTACGCGGCTGTGGCTCGCGGCCGCGTGCGGCGCGCTGATCCTCGGTGTGGCGGACCTCGCGGCGCGCACGGTCGTCGCGCCGCGCGAAGTGCCGGCCGGCGTGCTGACCGCGCTGATCGGCGCGCCGTACCTGCTCGGGCTCCTGATCCTCGAGGGGCGCCGCGCCCGGCGCGCGGGGCGATGACGCTGCCGCTCGACGGCGCGCGCGCCACGCGTTTCTCGGCGTTCGCGCCCGAACCGTTCGCCGACCATCTCGACGTCGTCTGGCTCGGTTTGCCCGACGACGCGCACGCGCCGGGCCGCCTTGTCGTGCCGGTCAGCGCGTTGCCCGCGTACCGCGACGTCGTGCTCGACGCGATGGTCCGCCATTACGGCGGCGATCCGGCGCAGCACGCGCGCGCGCTGATGTCGCAATGGAGCAAATACTATTTCGGCCGCGCGGCGCCGGCCGGCGTCGTCGCCGCGCTGACGCTCGGCCGGCCGCTCGACATGACACCCGAGCGCACGTTCGTCGCGCTCGACGACGGGATGCCCGCCGCGCTGTATTTCACGCACGATGCGCTCGGCGAACCCTGCGACGACCCGGCGCCACGCTACGCGGGGCTCGTCGCGCATCTCGGCGCGGTGATCGACCTGCTCGCGGCGATGGGGCGCGTCACGCCGCGCGTGCTGTGGAGCAACGCGGGCAACCTGCTCGACTATCTGCTCGATACGTACCGTGCGCTGCCATGCGCGGCCGATCCGGTGCGCGACGCGGGCTGGCTGTTCGGTGCGACATGCTTTGCGTGCGAACCGAATCCGTTGCGCATGCCCGTGCGCGATGCGGTGCCGCGTTCGGCGCTGCTGCCCACGCCGTTCCGCGCGCGACGCGTGTGCTGCCTGCGCTATGAAATTCCTGGAGAAACGCAACTGTGTGGAAGCTGCCCCCTGCTACTGACGATGGACGACGCGGCGCTGGCCGAGCAGGACGCGATCCGGTGACGGATGCCGGCCGCCGGCACGCACTCGGCGCGATCGGCGCACTCGCGGCGCTCGGCGCCGCGTGTTGCGGCGCGCTGTCGGCCTCGTCCGGCGCCGTTGCCGCGGCCCTCGATGCACATCGCGCGCAGGGCGCGCCGGGTGCGGTATCGCTGGCCGGCAATCCCGTCGTGTCGCAGGCGAGCGCGACGATGCCGGTGCGGCCGCAGCGCGTGGTCGCGCTCGACTTCATGTTCGCGGAAAGCGTGATCGCGCTCGACATCGTGCCGGTCGGGATGGCCGATACGGCGTTCTATCCGGGCTGGCTCGGTTATCAAAGCGACCGGCTCGCCAACGTGACCGACATTGGTTCGCGCCAGGAGCCGGGCCTCGAGGCGATTGCGGCGGTCAAGCCCGACCTGATCATCGGCGTCGGCTTCCGTCATGCGCCGATTTTCGATGCGCTCGACCGGATCGCGCCGACGATCCTGTTCCAGTTCAGCCCGAACGTGTCGGACGGCGGCGTGCCGGTGACGCAGCTCGACTGGATGCGGCAGATCTTCCGGACGATCGGTGCGGTCACGGGGCGCGACGCGCGCGCGCAGGCGGTCGATGCGCAACTCGATGCGGGCATCGCGCGCAACGCGGCGCGGCTCGCGGCCGCTGGCAGGAAAGGCGAGCGCATCGCGCTGCTGCAGGATCTCGGCTTGCCCGACCGCTACTGGGCCTATACGGGCAACAGCACGTCGGCGGGCCTCGCGCGGGCGCTCGGGCTCGATCCGTGGCCGAAGAAACCGACGCGGGAAGGCACGCTGTACGTGACGTCGGCCGATCTGCTCAGGCAGCGCGAGCTGGCCGTGCTGTTCGTGACCGCATCGGGCATGGACGTGCCGCTGTCCGCGAAACTCGATTCGCCGGTGTGGCGTTTCGTTCCCGCGATGAAGGAACGCCGGATCGCGCTGATCGAACGCAATATCTGGGGGTTCGGCGGGCCGATGTCGGCGCTGAAACTGGCCGACGTGATGACCGACACGATGCTGAAGCTGCCGGCCGTGCGTTGAGTGTGCGGCGGTCGATGCCGCCCGGGCGAGCAGGGTGTTGCGCTAGACCCGACTCGCGCTGGACGGCCGGGGGCGTTGCGACGATCGCGCCGCGCGCCACCAACATATCCTTCTGAAACGAATATCGCCGGTGCGCTGCCATTGCAGCCCACCGGCGATTTTTTATCGATTGCCGGATTACGCGCTCAGCGCGTCGACGCCGTCCTGCGCGCGTGACCGCGCGGGCATCGTGTCGCTGACGATACGTCCGTTGTCGAGCTTCAACAAGCGGTCGGCGAGATCGAAGTAGCGGTCGTCGTGCGTGATCACGATCACGGCCTTGCCGCGCGCGCGCAGCTCGGGCAGCAGTTGTTCGTAGAACACGGCCTTGAACGACGGATCCTGGTCGGCCGCCCATTCGTCGAACAGGTAGAACGGCCGGTCCTCCAGGTACGCGACGACGAGGGCGAGCCGCTTGCGCTGCCCGGTCGACAGCGCGCGGGTCGAGAACGCGCCGTCGACCACCTTCACCTTGTGATCGAGCGCGAGCTTCGCGACGAGCGCGTTCGCGCGCGCATCGGCCTGCGCGCGGGACGGATCGTCGGGGTCGACGATGCCGAGCAGCGCATCGAACAGGTGGAAATCGTTGAACACCGCGCTGAAGCGCTGCCGATAGGCGGCGCGCTCGCGCCAGCCGATCGGGCGGCCGTCGACCTCGATCGTGCCTTCCTCCGGTTCGTAAAGCCCCGTCAGCACCTTCGCGAGCGTCGTCTTGCCGCTGCCGTTGCCGCCGACGATGAACACGAGCTCGCCCGGCTTGATCGTCAGGTCGATCGGCCCGACGCTGAACATCCGTTCGTCGCGTTCGTGGAAGTACGCATGCGTGACGCCGCGCAGCGTGACGGCGCCGGCCGGCGGCACGTCGGGTGCGTCGGCCGCGGGCGGCACCGTGCGCAGCGCGCCGAATTCGGCCATCACGCCTTCGATCCGCGTCAGCGACACGCGTGCCGCGTTGACGGTCGGCAGGTTGTTCAGCAGCCCGTCGAGCGGCACGAGCATGAACAGGAACACGACGACGTAGCCGGCGGCCGCGGCCGGATCGGCATGCACGCCGAGCTGCGGCCAGAACGACGCGACGCCGAGGAACGCATAGAACAGGAAGATGATCCAGCCGACGCCGACCGCGTAAGCGCTGAATGCGCGGCGGCGGTGGTCGCGCACTTCGCCGATCGCGGCGCCGAGCTGGCCGTCGACGAACTGTCTTGCGCGTTCATCGTGCAGCTTCAGCTCCTTCGCGCCGGAAAACAGCGAGCCGAGATAGCCGAACAGGCGGTCCTGCGCCTGACCGGCCGCCTCGAGCGACGCGATCGCGCGGCGATCGCCGGTGTGATAGCCGAGCGAGCCGGCGACGATCGCGGCCAGCGCCAGCAGGCACACCGGCCATGACAGCCACGCGAGATAACCGAGGCAGCCGAACACGATCGAGCCGTGCATGACCAGGTTCGGCAGTGCGAAGAACAGCATCGACACGTTGGTCGCGTCGTCGGTCAGTACCGACTGCACGGGCGCCGCGCCGATCCGCTCGATGTCGCGCAGCTCGGCCGCGCCGACGCGCCGCGCGAGATGCACGCGCAGCCGCGCCATCGTGTCCTGCGACAGGCGCGCGAACAGCGTGCCCGACACGATCCGGGTGACGAGTGCGATCACCGCGCACAGCGCGAAGCGCCATGCGAGCGACGCGTCGGCCGCGCCCGGCTGCGACAGCGCGCGGTTCAGCGTCGCGACGAGCAGCACGCTCGCGACGCCGTTCAGCACGCACGCGGTGAGCGCCAGCGCGAGCGACGCGCGGCTTTCGCGCAGCAGCGCGAGGATCAGCCGCGCCGCGGGGCGGGCGGGGGAGGCGTCGAGGGACGGCGGGGAAGAAGGCTCGTGGGCAGCGGTCATCGGCAACGTCGGTAAAGGGAAGGCAGGCGAAAACGCCAGAACGGCAAAACTGGCGCGAAAGCGGCGGGCGAGGCGGGGCCCCGTTGCGGCTTTCCTCCCTGATAGACGAACGGGCCGCGCAAATATTTAGCCGCGCGTTCAAAAAAAGCGTCCGCCCGCACTTTGCGCACAAAACGGTAAAAAATCGGCCGCGCCGTTCGTCACACCAGTGAAGCCGCCCCAAGCGGCCCCGAGACTTGGCCGAAGCGGCCGGACCGAAGGACTTCACGCACATGACGAGTTTCCCGACTGCGCTGCATCACCGAATCCGCGAACTGGCGCGCATCGCGCCCGACGCACCCGCAATCGCGGCACCTTTCCAGAACGGCTTGCGCCTGTCGCGCGGCGCGCTCGACGCGCGGGCGTCGCGGCTGGCCCGGCAACTGCGCGCGGCCGGTGTCGGCGCGGAAGTGCGGGTGGGCGTGTGCGTCGAGCGTTCGTGCGAACTGTTCGTCGCGCTGCTGGCCGTGCTGAAGGCGGGCGGCGTGTTCGTGCCGCTCGACCCGCGCCATCCGGCCGCGCGCCTCGACTGGATCGTCCGGGATGCCCAGCTGCGGCACGGCATCGTCGACGCGGCCGGCCGCGCGGCGCTCGGCGCGCCGTTCGAGCACGCGTTCGACGCGGCAGCCGATGCGGCGGACGGCCAGGAGGTCACCCAGGATGACGAGGCGGCGCCCGTCCACCCGCGTGCGGCCGCCTACATGATCTACACGTCGGGTTCGACCGGCACGCCGAAGGCGGTCGTCGTCGAGCACGGGCCGCTCGCCGCGCACTGCGACGCGCTCGCGGCCGCGCTGCCGATCGAGGCCGGCGACCGCCTGCTGCATTTCGCGTCGGTCAATTTCGACGCCGCGCACGAGTGCTGGCTCGCGCCGCTCGCGACCGGCGCGAGCATCGTCGTCGCACCGCCGCAGCCGTTCGCGCCGGATGCCGCGCATGCGCTGATGGTGAGCGAAGCAGTCAACGTGGCGGCGTTCCCGCCTGCGTACCTGCGCGAATTCGCCGCGGTGGCCGCGCGCGACGGCGTGCCGCCGGCGCTACGCGTGCTCGCGTTCGGCGGCGAAGCGCTGCCGCAGCAGGCATTCGAATTCGTGCGCCGCACCTTCCCGTCGGTACGCCTGATCAACGGTTACGGGCCGACCGAGGCCGTGATTTCGCCGATGCTGTGGCCGGTCGAACCGGGCGAGACGCCCGCGCTGGCCGCCGACGATGCCTATGCGTCGTTGCCGATCGGCCGCGTGATCGGCCCGCGCGTCGCGCGCGTTGACTGTGGCGAGGGCGGCGAGGGCGACGGTGTGGGTGAATTGCTGCTGGGCGGCGTCTGCGTCGCGCGCGGCTATCACGGCCGCCCGGCGCTGACGGCCGAACGTTTCATTCCGGATGCCGACGGCGAACCCGGTGCGCGCGTGTACCGTACCGGCGACCTCGCACGGCTGCGCGACGACGGCGCATTCGACTATCTCGGCCGCCTCGACGACCAGGTCCAGGTACGCGGCGTGCGCGTGGAGCCGGCCGAAATCGCCGCGTGCCTGCGCTCTCATCCGGCCGTGGCCGACGCGGCCGTGGTCGCCGAAACTGGCAACGGGCCGACGCGCCTGATCGCGTGCGTCGCACTGCGCGCGGAGGCCGACGATGCGGCGCTCAAGGCGCACGTGGCCGAGCAACTGCCGGCCGCATGGCAGCCGCACCGGTTCGTGCGTTGCGATGCGCTGCCGTATACGTTGAACGGCAAGATCGACCGTGCCGCGCTGCGCGAGAAGATTGCCGCCGCGCGCGACACGACGCAGGGTGACGGCGACGCACCGCGCACGCCGACCGAACAACAGCTCGCCGGCCTCTGGCAGACGCTGCTCGGCCTCGATGCCGCACCGTCGCGCGACGATCGCTTTTTCGCGCTGGGCGCCGATTCGCTCGCGGCGATGCAGTTGCAGGCCGCGATCCGTGCCGCGGTACGCGTGAACCTGCGGCTCGATACGCTGTTCGCCGATCCGGCGCTCGCCGAACTGGCCGAAGCGGTCGATCGTGCGGAACGCGAAACCGGCGAACCGCTGGCCACGATCGCCGCGCGCCGTTTGACGACGGATGCGGCCGATGCCGCCGCGGCATGCGCGCCGTACGTCGATCGCGCCGCCTCGCTCGCGCAGCAACGTTTCTGGGTGCTCGCGCAAACGCGTGACGCGAGCGCCGCATATCACATCGCCGCGCACTGGACGATCGACGGCACGCTCGATCGCGACGCGCTGCAACGCGCGCTCGATCACGTGATCGGCCGGCACGAGGCATGGCGCACGACGCTCGTCGACAACGACGACGGCGTGGTGATGCAGCGGATTCATGCGCACCTGCCGGTGTCGATCGCCGACGTCGACCTGCGCGACCAGCCGCCCGCCGCCCGCGACGCGCAAGCCGCGCGTCTTGCCGAGCGCGAGGCGGCCGAACCGTTCGACCTCGCGCGCGGCCCGCTGCTGCGCGCGACGCTGGTCGCGCTCGCGGGCGACCGTCACCGCCTGCTGCTGACCGCCCATCACGCCATCACCGACGGCTGGAGCTCGCGCTGCGCGTTCGACGAACTGTCGGCCGCCTATCGCGCGTATGCGGAAGGCCGCGCGCCGTCGCTGCCCGATCTGCCGATCCAGTACGCCGACTATGCGGACTGGCAACGCGACATGCTGGCCGGCGGCGAGGGTGAACGCCAGCTCGATTACTGGCGCGACGCATTGCGCGACGTGCCGGGCCCGCTCGCGCTGCCGGTCGACCGCCAGCCGGGCGCGGCGCGCACGCTGCAAGGCGCGCGCGTGTCGGTGCGGTTGCCCGACGCGGTCGCGGCCGACGTGCGGCAACTCGCGCGCGACGCGCAGGCGACCGTCTTCACGGTGCTGCTGGCCGCGCTCGACGCATGGCTGTCGCGCCTGACCGGCGCAACGGATGTCGTGGTCGCGGTACCGGTCGCGCATCGTCAGCGCCCCGAAACGCGCGCGCTGCTGGGCCTGTTCCTGAATACGGTCGCGCTGCGCGTGCGGGTGGCGCCGACGCTGCCGTTCCGCGCGCTCGTCGACGCGGCGCGCACGGCGGCGCTCGACGCGGTCGCCCACCAGGACGTGCCGTTCGAGCGTGTCGTCGATGCGGTGAAGCCGCCGGTCAAGCGCGGCGACGAATGGCTGCGCGTGAAATTCGCGCAGCAGTTCGACGCGCGGCACGACAGCGTGCTGCCGGGCGCGACGGCCGTTGCGACGCCGGGCCCCGATCTCGCCGCACGCTTCGACTACGCGGTGGATTTCACCGACGATGCGAACGGCATCGAACTGGTCGCGGCCTATGCGACCGACTGCATCGATGCGGACACCGCGCGCGCGTGGCTCCACAGCTACGCGGCGCTCGTCGGTGCCGCCGCGCGCGATCCGCACCAGACGACGGCCGTCCTGCCGTGCGACGCGTCGGCCGCTGCGCGCCAGCCGCGCGACGGCCGTGCGCTGCGCGTCGAACATGCCGACATCGTCGCCGCGTTCGCGCGGCAGGCGGCCGCGTATCCGCATCGCGTCGCGCTTGCCGATGCGTCGGCGTCGCTGACGTTCGGCGAACTCGACGACGCATCGAACCGCCTCGCACGCGCGCTGTCCGGGCGAGGCGTGGGCGCCGAAGCGCCGGTGATCGTCTGCATCGAACGCTCCGCGCGCTTCGTCGTCGGCCTGCTCGGCGTGCTGAAGGCCGGCGCGCTCGCCGTGCTGCTCGATCCCGCGCAGCCGGCCGCCCGGCTGGCCGCGGCGGCAGCCGACTGCGGCGCGCACTGGGCGCTCGTCGCGGATACCGCGGCGTGGCCGGCCGGCATCGACGCGCAGCCGCTCGACGTCGACACGCTCGCGCAGGACGCAACGCTCGCGGCCGGCGTGCGCGTCGCGCCGCACCCGGAACAGGGCGCTTACCTGATCTATACGTCGGGCTCGACCGGCACGCCGAAGGGCGTCGTCGTGTCGCACGGCGCGCTGGCCGACTACGTGCAGGGGATGCTCGACGAACTCGCGTTCGCGCCGGACGCATCGTTCGCGATGGTATCGACCGTCGCGGCCGACCTCGGTCACACGACGCTGTTCGGCGCGCTGTGCGCGGGCCGCACGCTGCACCTGCTGCCGGCCGCGTGCGCGTTCGATCCGGACCTGTTCGCCGACGAGATGCGCCGCCGTGACGTCGGCGTGCTGAAGATCGTGCCGAGCCACCTGCAGGCGCTGCTCGACGCGCGCGTGCCGGCCGACGTGCTGCCGCGCCATGCGCTCGTGACCGGCGGCGAAACGCTGACGTGGGCGCTCGTCGCGCGCCTGGCCGCGCTTGCGCCGGCCTGTCGCGTGATCAACCACTACGGGCCGACCGAGGCGACGGTCGGTGCGATCGCGTGCGATACGGCGTCGATCCCCGCCGATGCGCGCGATCCCGCGAGCGGCGTGCCGCTCGGCCTGCCGTTGCCCAATGCGCGCGCGCTGGTGCTCGACGCGTTCGGCGCGTGCGTGCCGGCCGGCGCGACGGGCGAGCTGTATCTGGGCGGGCCGGGCGTCGCGCGCGGCTACCTGGGGCGCCCGGCGCAGACCGCCGAGCGCTTCGTGCCCGATCCGTTTACGCCCGGTGCGCGGCTGTATCGCACGGGCGACCGCGTCCGGTTGCGCGCCGACGGCCGTCTCGCGTTCCTCGGCCGCATCGACGACCAGGTGAAGATTCGGGGCTACCGTGTCGAACCGGGCGAGGTGAGTGCGGCCGTGCGTGCGGCCGGGCCGGTCGCGCAGGCCGAAACGCTCGCGATCGAACACGATGGCCGCCTGCGGCTCGCGACGTTCGTCGTGATGCGCGACGGCGCGACCTTCGACGAGGCCGCCGTGCGCGCGGCGCTTGCCGCGAAGCTGCCCGACTACATGGTGCCCGCGCAGTTCGTCGCGCTCGCACGCCTTCCCGTGACCGCGAACGGCAAGATCGATCGTGCCGCGTTGCGTGAACAGGCGGCCGCGCCGGTCGCGACGGCGTCCGGGAATGCGCCGCAGGGCGCGGTCGAAACGGTGCTCGCCGAAGTCTGGCAGGCCGTGCTGAAGGCGCCGCAGGTCGGCCGCGACGACAACTTCTTCGAACTCGGCGGCGATTCGATCCTCGTGCTGCAGGTGATCGCCCGTGCGCGCAAGCGCGGCGTGCGCTTCACGCCGAAGCAGCTGTTCGACGGCCCGACGGTCGCCGAACTCGCACGCATCGCGAAGACGGAGGACGTGGCTGCCGCCGCCGCCGTCGCGCAGCCTGCTGCCGGATCTGCTGCCGGCGCACCGGTGACAGCACAGGTCCTGACGCCCGCGCAGCAGCGCTTCTTCGCGCTCGACATCCCGCGCCCGGGCCACTGGAACCAGTCGGTTGCATTCGACGTGCGCGGGCCGTTCGACGCCGACGCGTTTGCGCGCGCCTTCGACGCATTGCTGACGCATCACGACGCATTCCGCCAACGCTTCGCGCGCGGCGCGGACGGCACGTGGCGCGCCGGCGATGCCGCGAAACCGTACGACGCGCTGCCGTTCGTCGAAGTCGCCGCACACGACGAAGCCGACGCGCTCGCGCGCTTCGACGCGTTGCAGCGCCGCCTCGACCTCGGTCGCGGGCCGCTGGCCTGCGCATGCGCGGCTCGCTTGCCGGACGGCTCGACGCAGCTCTATCTGGCGATTCACCATGCGATCGTCGACGGCGTGTCGTGGCGCATCCTGCTCGACGACCTGGACTCGGCCTACCGCGCGGCATGCGAGCGCACGCCCATCCGGCTGTCGCAGCCGGGCCTGCGCGCGGATGCCTGGGCGTCGCGGCTGGCCCGTGCGGCGACGGAACCGGCATCGCCGTTCGCGGCCGAGGCGACGTACTGGGCCGGCATGGCGCAGGGTGACGACGTCGTGCCCGACCATCCCGACACGACGGCGACGAACGCCGATGCAGCCGTCGTCGTGCAGACGATCGACGCGGCATTGACCCGCGCGGCGCTGACCGATGCGCATGCCGCCTATCGCACGCAGACGATCGAATTGCTCGGTGCCGCGCTCGCACTGGCGCTGGCCGGCGCGAGCGGCGCCGCCTCGTGCCGTATCGAACTGGAAGGGCATGGCCGCGAGGCGCTGTTCGACGATGCCGATGCGAGCCGCACGATCGGCTGGCTGACGAGCCATTACCCGGTGACGCTGCCGGTCGCGGCCACCGCGCGCGACACGCTGTGCGCGGTCAAGGACACGTTGCGCGCCGTGCCGCACAAGGGGCTCGGCTTCGGCGTGCTCGCGCACTACGGCGATGCGGCGACGCGCGCGGTGCTCGCCGCCGTGCCGCGTCCGCGCGTCACGTTCAACTATCTCGGCCAGTTCGACGCACCGCGCGACGCCACGCTTGTGCCGCGCTTCGGCGGCACCGGCGTCGAGCGCGATCCGCAAGGTCCGCTCGGCAATGCGCTCGCGATCCACGCGTACCTCGATACGGATCGCGACGGCGCACGCACGCTGAAAGTGCACTGGGTCTACGGTGCACCGCAATTCGAGCGCACGACGATCGACGCATGTGCCGAACGCTTCGCGGCGGCGCTGCGCGAGCTCGTCGATGCGTGTGCGTCACGCGTCGCGCATCGCGGCGCCGGCGCGACGCCGGGCGATTTCCCGCTCGCGCAGGCCGCCGGTCTCACGCAGGCCGCGATCGAACGCACGCCGCTCGACTGGCGCACGATCGACGACGTCTATCCGCTGTCGCCGATGCAGCAGGGCATCCTGTTCCATGCGCTGTTCGCACCCGGTCACGCCAGCTACGTGAACCAGCTCGTCGCGACCGCGGCCGCGCTCGATGCCGACCGGCTCGTCGCCGCGTTCGAAGCGTCCATCGCGCGCCACGACATCCTGCGCACGAGCGTGATGCCGGACGAAGCCGCGCCGCTGCAGTGCGTGCATCGCCACGCCCGGATGCCGGTCGAACAGCTCGACTGGCGCACGCGCGGCGACACGCTCGACGCCGATTTCGACGCATGGCTCGCGGCCGATCGCGCACGCGGCTTCGACTGGCGCGAGCCGCCGTTGATGCGCGTCACGCTGATCCGGGTGACCGACGACGCATGGCGCATCGTGTGGACGCGTCACCATGTGCTGCTCGACGGCTGGAGCACCGCGCGCCTGCTGGCGGACGTGCTGCGCGACTATCGCGACCCGGACGCCGTATCGCCGTTCGCGAGCCGCCCGGTACTCCGGTATCGCGATTTCATCGCCTGGCTCGGCACGCGCGACCGCGACGCCGACGAACGCTTCTGGACCGAACGCCTCGCACGGCTCGACGCCCCGACGCTGATCGCGGACCGCACGGCCGACCGTGCGGATGCCGACATGGTCACGTGGCGCGCGACGCTCGATGCCGACGCGATGACGCGTGTCGCGCAGACGGCACGGGCGCTGAAGCTGACCGTCAACACGCTGGTGCAGGGCGCATGGGCGCTCGCGCTGCAACGGATGACGCACCAGCCGGCCGTCGCGTTCGGCGCGACCGTCGCGGGCCGTCCCGACGCACTCGCGGACGTCGATTCGGTGCTCGGCCTCTTCATCAACACGGTGCCGGTGATCACCGCACCGGCGCCGCAGCAACGCGCGGCCGACTGGCTGCAGGCCCTGCAACGCGACAACGCGGCGGCCGCCGAGCACGCGCATACGCCGCTTGCCGACATCCAGCGCTGGGCGCGCGGCGCGGGCGGGGCACTGTTCGACACGCTGGTCGTGTTCGAGAACTACCCGGTCGACGACACGGCGCGCGACGCCGATCCGCGCGCGCTGGTTTTGAGCGGCGTGCGCAGCATCGAAGCCACCGATTTCGCGCTGACGCTCGTGATCGAGAGCGGCGCCGAGCTGACGATCGACTACGGCTACGACACCGCGCGCGTCGATGCGCGGCAGGTCGAAACCTGGCACCGCGCGTTCGCCTGCGCACTCGATGCGCTGGCCCGCACGCCGGATGCGCTGCTCGGCACACTGTCGATCGCCGACGACGCCACCCGCGACGCACTGGCGCGGGCGCAGGACACCGCGCACACATGGCCGGCTTCGCAACGGCAGCCGCTGCACCTGCAATTCGCCGATGCGGCGCGGGCGACGCCCGACGCGATCGCGCTCGAATACGCGGACGTTCACGGCGGCGTGCATCGCGCGACCTATCGCGAGCTCGACGTCGGTACGTCGCGCATCGCCGCCGCGCTGCGCCGACGCGGCGTGCGGCCCGATACGCCGGTCGCGCTGTGCGTCGAGCGTTCGTTCGACATGGTGATGGCGCTGGTCGGCGTGCTGAAGGCCGGCGCGGCCTACCTGCCGGTCGATCCCGACTATCCGGCCGAACGCATCGCGTATCTGCTGCGCGACGCGCGGCCGGCCGTCGCGATCACCCAGGCCCATCTGCGCGAGCAGGTCGAGGCGGCGCTGGGCGACGGTGCAACGACGCAACTGCTGACGGTCGCGGACCTGCTGGCCGATGAAACCGTCGACGAAACGGTCGACGACAACGCCGGCGTGACCGCCGAAGTCGACGACGCACAGCTTGCCTACCTGATCTACACGTCCGGCTCGACCGGCAAGCCGAAGGGCGCCGGCAACACGCACGGCGCGCTCGCGAACCGGATCGCGTGGATGCAGCACGCGTACCGGCTGACGCACGACGACGTCGTGCTGCACAAGACGCCGTTCGGCTTCGACGTGTCGGTGTGGGAATTCGTGTGGCCGCTGGCGATCGGCGCGAAGCTCGCGATCGCCGCGCCCGGCGACCATCGCGATCCGGCGCGTCTCGCGGCCGCGATCCATGCGCACGGCGTGACGGTGCTGCACTTCGTGCCGTCGATGCTCGCCGCGTTCGCCGCGCATCTCGACGATTTCGCGGCCGCCGCGCAATGCGACAGCGTGCGCCTGATCGTCGCGAGCGGCGAGGCGCTCGCGCCCGAACTCGTCGAGAAAATGGCGCGGCTGCTGCCGCACGCGACGCTCGTCAACCTGTACGGGCCGACCGAGGCCGCGATCGACGTGTCGCACTGGACGTGCGGCCCCGACGACGCGCAGGCGGTCGCGGTGCCGATCGGCCATCCGATCGCGAACCTGCAATTGCACGTGCTCGATGCCGCATGGCAGCCGGTGCCGGCCGGCGCGACCGGCGAACTGTATCTCGCGGGCGCGGGCCTCGCGCGCGGCTATCTCGGCCGTCCGGCGCTGACCGCCGAGCGCTTCGTGCCCGATCCGTTCGTCCCGGGCGCGCGCATGTACCGCACGGGCGACCTCGCGCGACGGCGTGCGGACGGTGCGCTCGACTACCTCGGCCGCGTCGATACGCAGGTCAAGCTGCGCGGCCAGCGGATCGAGCCGGGCGAGATCGAGGCGCTGCTGCGCGCGGCGCCCGGCGTGAACGATGCGGTCGTGATCGTGCGCGACGAGCAACTGGTCGGTTATGTCGCACGCGGCGATGCGGCCCCGCTTGACCGGGCGGCGCTGCTCGACTCGCTGCGTGCGCAACTGCCGGCCTACATGGTGCCGTCGCAGCTGGTCGAACTCGACGCGTTGCCCGTCACGCCGAACGGCAAGTGCGACCGCCATGCGCTGCCCGCGCCGGTACGCGAGACGGCAGCCGAAGCGGCACTCGCGACCGACACGGAACGCACGCTCGCCGGGATCTGGCAACGCGTGCTGCACGTGGACGCGATCGGCCGCGACGGCGACTTCTTCCTGCTCGGCGGCCATTCGCTGCTCGCGACGCAGGCCCATGCGCAGGCGAACCTGCACTGGGGGCTCGCGTTGCCGCTGCGCACGCTGTTCGACACGCGCACGCTGGCGCGTTGCGCGGAAGCGATCGATGCGGCCTGCGCGGCACGCGGCGCGACCGATGCGGCGAGCGCGATCGACGCGCTGCTCGGCGAACTGGAAACCCAATAAGGACGACGGATGACGAAGGTTCAACCCGACTGGCTGGCGCTCGCGACGCGTTTCGCGCAACTGCCCGACGCGCAGCGCGCGGTGTTCATCGACAAGCTCGGCGCGGCCGGCATCGATTTTCGCGTGCTGCCGATCCCGCCGCGCACGCCGCGCAGCGACCGCGTGCCGGCGTCGTTCGCACAGACGCGGCTGTGGCTGCATGCGCGGCTGATCGATGCGCCGGACGCGTACCACATCACCGAGCGCCTGGCGCTGACGGGCCCGCTCGACGCGCACGCGTTGCGCCTGGCATGCGACGCGCTGATCGCGCGCCACGAGGCGCTGCGCACGACCTTCGACGAAGCGCCGGACGGCGTCGCGCAAACGATCCACGCGCCGATGCGCTGCCCGTGGCGCGAAACCGGTCTCGAAGCGCTGCCGGACGCGCAGCGCATGGCGCGCGCGCAAGCCGTCGCGACGGCCGAGGAAGCCGAACCGTTCGATCTCGGCGTGGCGCCGCTCGTGCGCGCCCACCTGGTGCGCTTCGACGCGACGCATCACTGGCTCGCGCTGACCGTGCACCACATCGTGTCGGACGGCTGGTCGTCGGGCGTGATGCTCGAGGAACTCGCGGCGTTCTATCGCACGTATGCGTCCGACCGGCCGGTACCGCTCGCGCCGCTGCCGATCCAGTACGCCGACTACGCGCTGTGGCAGCGCCGCTGGCTCGACGCCGGCGAGCGCGAACGCCAGCTCGCGTTCTGGCGCGAACGGCTCGATCCGCAGCGCGGCGTGCTGACGCTGCCGGGCGCGGCCGCACGACCCGCGCGCCGCAGTGCGCGCGGCGCCCGCCATGGGTTTTCGCTCGACGCGCGCATCGGTGCGCAACTGCGCGCATTCGCGGCCGCGTCGGGCGCCACGCCGTTCGCGGTGCTGCTCGCCGCGCTCGATGCGCTGCTCGCGCGCGCGACGGGCGATGCGCGGATCTGCGTCGGCGTGCCGGCCGCGAACCGCGAACGCGCGGAAGTCGCCGGCCTGATCGGCTTCTTCGTCAACACGCTGGCGATCGACGTCGACGTGCCCGCGCACGGCGATTTCTCGTCGCTGGTCGCGCGCACGCAGCGTGCGCTCGTCGACGCGCAGATGCATCAGGACGTGCCGTTCGAGCAGGTGGTCGACGCGCTCGGCGTGCCGCGCAGCGCGAGTCACCATCCGCTGTTCCAGGTGATGGCCGCATACGGCGAGCGTCGTGCGTTGCCGGCGCTCGGCGCGGCGTCGGCCGCGTTGCTGCCGTCCGGTACGCCTTCCGCGAAATTCGACCTGACGCTGTCGGTCGAAGCGACGCCGGACGGCACCTTCGACGCCGCGTTCATCTACGCGCTCGACCTGTTCGATGCGGATGCGATCGAACGGCTGGCCGCGCGCTTCGTCACGCTGCTTGCCGATGCGCTCGCGCGCCCCGACATGCCGGTCGGCGATCTCGACTGGCTGCCCGCCGCCGAGCGCGCGCAGCTCCTTGCATGGAACGCGCCGGCCGGCGCGACCGATGCCGAGCCGTTCGTGCCCGTGCATGCACGCATCGCCGCGCATGCGCAGGCACGGCCCGACGCGCGCGGCGTCGCCGATATCGATCGTGCGTTCACGCGCGGCGAAGTCGATGCGCGCGCGGCCCGCCTGGCGCGCCATCTGGTGGCGGCCGGCGTACGGCCGGAAATGCGGGTCGGCGTCGCGCTGCAGCGCTCGGTGGACCTGCTCGTCGCGCTGATCGCGGTATTGAAGTCGGGCGCCGCGTTCGTGCCGCTCGATCCGGCTCATCCGCGCGAACGGCTCGCGCAGATCGTCGGCGACGCGAACATCGCGCACGTGCTGACCGACGGCGCGAGCGCCGCGTCGTTGCCCGAGCTGCCGGCGCTGCGCGTGTGGCGCGCCGATGAAGTTGCTGCACTCGACGAAGCGGCGCACGTCGTGCTGCCGGACGTGCTGCCGGGGCATGCGGCTTATGCGATCTACACGTCGGGCTCGACCGGCAAGCCGAAGGGCGTGATCGTCGACCATGCATCGTTCGCGCTGCATTGCGCGGCGATCGCCGAACGCTACGGCGCGGGCGAGCAGGACGTGTTCCTGCTGTTCCAGTCGGTCAACTTCGACGGCGCGCATGAAGGCTGGTTCTCGCAGTACATGTCGGGCGCCGCCGTGTCGGTGACGGCCGACGTGCTGTGGCCGCCCGCGCAGACCTGCGCGATGATGGTCCGCGACGGCGTGACGATGACCTACGTGCCGCCCGGCTGCGCCGCCCAACTCGCCGAATGGGCGCTCGCGCACGGCGCGCCGCCGACACTGCGGTCGCTGACCGTCGGCGGCGAAGCGACGTCGCGCGAGGCATTCGCGATGCTGCGCCGCGCGCTGCCGAACGTGCGCGTGGTCAACGGCTACGGGCCGACCGAGACGGTCATCACGCCGACGCTGTGGATGTTCCGGCCCGGCGACGATCTCGCGAAGCTCGGCGACGCCGCGTACCTGCCGATCGGTACGCTGGTCGGCGCACGCACCGCGCACGTGCTCGACGAGCGGCTGCATCCGCTGCCGGTCGGCGTGATCGGCGAACTGTACCTGGGCGGCGAGGGGATCGGCGTCGCGCGCGGCTATCTCGACCGCCCGGCGCTGACGGCCGAGCGTTTCGTGCCCGATCCGTACGGCGCGCCGGGCGCGCGGCTGTACCGCACGGGCGACCTCGTGCGGCGCCGCGCGGACGGCGTGTTCGACTTCATCGGCCGCGTCGACCACCAGGTGAAGCTGCGCGGGCTGCGCATCGAACTCGGCGAGATCGAGGCACAGCTTGCCGCGCACGACGCGGTGCGTGAAGCATGCGCGGTCGTGCACGGGCAGGGCGCACTCGCGCAGCTCGTCGCGTACGTCGAGCTGACCGCCGACGCACGGGCGGCCGCGCAGCCGGTTGAAGCCGCGACGCTCGACGCACACCTGCGCCGCACGCTGCCCGATTACATGGTGCCCGCGCAGCTGATCGTGCTGGACGCGCTGCCGCGCAACGCGAACAGCAAGGTCGACCGCGCACGGCTGCCGGCGCCCGTGCGCGTCGAACGCGCGTACGAAGCGCCGCAGGACGGCGACGAAGCCGCGCTCGCGGCGATCTGGTGCGACGTGCTCAATCTCGAGCGTGTGGGCCGGGGCGATCACTTCTTCGATCTCGGCGGCCATTCGCTCGCCGCCGTGCGCGTCGCGACGCGCGTGGCCGAACGGCTCGGCCGCGACGTGCCGGTGCGCGCGCTGTTCGAAGCGCCGGTGCTCGCGCAGTACGCGCGTCAGGTGGCCGATGCCCCGCGCGCCGCGCATGCCGGTGCCGCGGCGCCGGGTGTTGCGGTGGCGAAACCGGACGCCCACGGCGTATGGCCGCTGTCGCCGGCGCAGCTCGGCCTGTGGTTCCTGTGGCGCGCGCAGCCGGACAGCGCCGCGTACAACATTCCGGTCGCGCTGCGGGTGCGCGGCCCGCTCGACGTCGATGCGCTGCGTGCGGCCTTCTCGGACGTCGTGGCCGTGCATCCGGCGCTGCGCGCGCGGCTCGTGGCGCGTGACGGCGCGCTGCCGGGCCAGCGGATCGACGCAGGCGTTTCCGTCGAACTGCCGGTGATCGACCTGTCGGCGCAAGCCGATGTGCTTGCCCGCGCGGCGGCACTGACCGACGAGGATGCGCTCGCGCCGTTCGACCTCGCGGCCGATGCGCCGCTGTGGCGCGCGCGGGTGCTGCGGCTCGGCGCGGACGATCACGTGCTGTCGCTGACGATTCATCACATCGTGTCGGATGGCGAATCGATCGAGCTGTGGCTCGATGCGGTTCGCGCGCGCTATGTCGCCCGCATGCAGGGCGGTGCTGTGGCAGCCGGAGAGATCGCCCAGCCGGTCGCCCGGCCGCTCGTGCTGCCCGCGCCGTGCCATCCGGCCCGCGTCGCTTACTGGCGCGATGCGCTGACGGACCTGCCGGTGCGCCTGCTGCCGCAGCGCGCCAACGCGCCGGCCGTGCCGCAATGGCGCGCGGCGCGCATCGCGTTCGAATTCGACGGCGCGCTGATCCGCGCCGCACGCGATACGGCGTCGGCCGCGCACGCGACGCTGCCGATGCTGCTGCACGCGGCGCTCAACACCGCCTTGTTCCGCGCGACGGGTGCGGCCGACCAGCCGGTCGGCGTGCTCGCGTCGACGCGCGAGCTGACGGGCGACGCGGCCCGCGAGGCGCTCGGCCTCTTCATCAATTCGGTCGTCGTGCGCACGCGGATCGACCCGGCCGCGCGTCGCGCGGACGTGCTGGCACAGGTGCGCGACACGGCGCTCGCGGCCTATGCGCACGCCGACGTGCCGTTCGCGGACGTCGTCGCGGCGCTGCGCGCGCCGCGTGCCGCGCAGGCCAATCCGCTGTTCCAGGTGATGTTCAACTACCTGCGCCCGACCGGTGCCGCCGCGCGCGACTGGGCCGGCCTGTCGCTGGCCGGGTTCGACGAGGTACGCCATCGCGTCGTGTTCACGCTGGAGCTGGACGTCGTCGAGCATCCGGACGGGCGCGTGAGCGCCGCGTTCTCGTATGCGGACGAACTGCTCGACCGCAGCTTCGTCGATGCGCTCGTCGACGTTTACCACGACGAAGTCGCGCGCTTCGCCGGCGCGTCGGAAGCCGCGCTCGGCGCGCCCGACACGCATGCCGCTGCGCAAGCATCGCCGCGCGCGCCCGCGGCAGGCGACGCACGCGCCGCAACGTCGTCACGCGCACCGCATGCGGCTGCCGCGCTCGCGGCGCTGTGGTCCGACACGTTCGCGACGGCCGCGCCCGAGCCCGATGCCGACCTGTTCGAAGCGGGCGCGACGTCGTTCGACGTCGTGCGCTTCGTCGACGCGGCCAGCCGGGCCGGTCACGCGCTGACGGTCGCCGACCTGTTCGCGTCGCCGACCTTCGCAGCACTCGGCGCGCGGCTCGAGGCATGCACGGAAACGGGACAGGAGGAACGCCATGCTGGCTGAAGTGCGTCCGGACGGATTCACGATGCTCGATACCTACCGCCTCGCGTTCGCGGACGGCCTGTTCGCCGTGCGCGACGGCGCGGAGATCCGCGTCGCGCAGGGCGACGGCATCGGTGCGCAGCTGTTGCGCGCGCAACTCGGCGACGACGGCGCACTGCGCCTCGTCGCATACAACCATCGCGCGTCGCCGACCGACCAGCGGCGTGCGCTGCTGGCCGCATTGGCCGCGGCGTTTTCCGACAGCGCGCGCCACGCGTCGATCCGGCTCGACCCGGCCGCATGGCCGGCGGTCGCGCTCGATGCGCTGCGCGCGAGCGGCGTGCTCGCCGACGCCGGCCGTTGCATGCGCGAAGGCTGGGCACAGCAGGCCGACCTGTGGCTCGTCGGCCCGCATCTGCCGTGCGCGACGCTGCCGGTGTTCACCGACGGCCGCCGCCACCCGCGCCGGCCGCCGGCGCCGCGCGGCGAAGTGTATGCGCGCGACCTGCCGGCGCTCGGCGTGCGCTTCACGCTGCGCGGCTGGCAGCCGGCCGAGGATGCCCAACGCGTCGCGCGCTGGTTCGACGAGCCGCGCGTGCGCGACGGCTGGCCGGGCGCGCAGCCTGGCGTGGACGGCGGGCAAGGTGCGGCGCCGGATGCCGACCCGCACGTCACGCCGCTCGTCGGCTGCTTCGACGGCGAACCGTTCGCGTATTTCGAGGCGTTCTGGCTGAAGGAAGACGCGCTCGCGCCGCACGTCGCGGCGCGCGACTACGACCGCGGGCTGCGGATGCTGGTCGGCGAATCGCGCTGGCGCGGCCCGCATTGCGTGGCGGGCTGGCTGCCGTCCGTCGTTCATTACCTGTTTCTCGACGACCCGCGTACCGAAGCGGTCGGCTGTGCCGTTCCGGCCGGCCACGCGCGGGTTGCCGACCATCTCGCGCGGCATGGCTTCGCGCGGCAGCGCCGTCTCGCGCTGGCCGACGCGCAGCCGCTGTGGATGCGCACGCTGCGCGAGACGTTCTTCTCCGGCCGTCACGTCTGACGGGCCGGATTCACCGACAAGGGAGCTGAGACATGCAGAGAGAAACCGTATTCGACCTGATCGGCGTCGGCTTCGGGCCGTCGAATCTGGCGCTGGCCGTGCGCCTCGCGGAGCGCGGCGGCGCACGTACGCTCGCCCATTGCTTCGTCGAGCGCCAGCCTGAATTCGGCTGGCATCGCGGGATGCTGCTCGACGACTGCCGGATGCAGATCTCGTTTCTGAAGGATCTCGTCACGATGCGCGATCCGAAAAGCCGCTACACGTTCATCAACTACCTGTTCGAACGCGGCCGGCTGAACGAATTCGTCAACCTGAAGAACTTCTACCCGACCCGCGTCGAATTCCACGACTACCTGAGCTGGGTGGCCGACGCGTTCGACGATCGCGTCCATTACAGCGAGACCGTGCTGGGCATCGAGCCCGTGCGCGGCGACGGCGCGCGGATCGACGCGCTGCGCGTGCTGTCGCGCGACGCCGCCGGCCACGAGCGCCAACGCGTCACGCGCGCGCTGTCGGTCGGCGTCGGCGGGACGCCGGCGATCCCGGACGCGTTCGCCGCGCTCGGCCGCGACCGCGTGATCCACTCGTCGTCCTACCTGACCGACATCGACCGGCTCGTCGCATCGCCGGACGGCGAGCGCCGCCGCGTCGCGGTGATCGGCGCGGGGCAGAGCGCGGCCGAGGTGTTCATCGATCTCGCGCGCCGCTTCCCGCATGTCGACGCGAGCCTCGTGATGCGCGCGGGCGCGCTCAAGCCGGCCGACGACAGCCCGTTCGTCAACGAGATCTTCAGCCCCGAATTCACCGATGTCGTCTATGCGCAGCCGCATGACGCGCGCCGCGCGCTGCTCGAGCGCTATCGCGACACGAACTACGCGGTGGTCGACCGGCCGCTGATCGAACAGATCTACGAAATGCTGTACCTGCAGCGCATCGACGGCACGCCGCGTCATGCGCTGCTCGCGAACAGCGCGATCGAGGGCGCGGCGCGCACCGCCGACGGCCGCATCGAGCTGACGTTGCGCGACCGGATGAGCGGCGCGACGCGCGTCGAGCGCTTCGACGCGCTCGTGCTCGCGACCGGCTACCGCCGCGACACGCATTCGGCGCTGCTCGAAGGGCTCGCGCCGCACCTGGGCGATGCGCTCGAGCGTGGCGACGTGACGCGCGACTACCTGCTCGCGACGCCCGCGCACTTCGCGCCGCGCATCTACCTGCAAGGCTGCTGCGAAGACAGCCATGGATTGTCCGACACGTTGCTGTCGGTACTGGCACGCCGCGCGGACGAAATCTGCGCGTCGCTCGAAGACGGGATCGCGCCCGCCCATGACGAAGGCGCGGCCAAGGCAAGACAAGAAAACGGGGTGAGCGCGGGCCGGATGGCTTTCGCTCTTTGACAAAGGCGCGGTCGGAGACCGCATGAAAAAAGTGGAGCAGAGAAAGATGGAGTGGGCAACAGGCACGCGTTTGCGTGCGATCGCAGCCGCGGCAAGCGTGGCGTTCGGTGCGGCGGCGGGGCAGGCATATGCCCAGACGGCGCCGGCCGTGAACGCAGGCGCCGCGGCGTCGGCCAGCAGTGCGCAGGGCGGTGCGGCGGCCAGTGCGTCGACCGGTACGCTGCCGACGATCAACGTCAACGCGGCCTCGGAAGGGGACGGCACGGTCGGGCTCGTCGCGAAGCGCAGCCGGACCGGCACGAAGACCGATACACCGATCAACGAGATCCCGCAGACGATCAACGTCGTCACCGCGCAGCAGATCGAGATGACCGGTGCGACCGACGTGAACGCGGCACTGCGCTACGTGCCGGGTTTCTCGTCGTACGGCTCGGACAACCGTTCCGACTGGTACGCGGCACTGCGCGGCTTCACGCCGACCGCCTACGTGAACGGGCTGCAGGTGCCGAACACGATCAACCTCGCGAGCTGGCGCGTCGATCCGTACATGATCGACAGCATCACCGTGCTGCGCGGGCCGACCTCGGTGCTGTACGGCGCGGGCGACCCCGGCGCGATCATCGACGTGCAGACCAAGCTCGCCGACGGCGAGCGCGTGCGCGAGGCCGGCGTGCAGATCGGCAACTACGCGCGCAAGCAGTTCATGATCGACGTGGGCGACAAGCTCGACCCGGACGGCAAGTACGCGTACCGGTTCGTCGGCGTCGCGCGCGACGGCAATGCGCTGACCGGCCCGAACAACGACCAGCGCGTCGCGCTCGCGCCGTCGTTCCGCTGGCGCCCGAACGCGGATACGTCGCTGACGCTGTCCGCGACGTACCTGCAGGACTGGGGCGACATCTCGTCGAACTTCGTCCCGGCGGTGGGCACGGTGCTGCCGAACCCGAGCGGGCAAATCAACAAGGACGTCTACGAAGGCGACCCGAACTTCAACTACTACCGCAAGAAGCAGTGGTCGGTCGGCTACCAGTTCGAGCAGAACCTGACTTCGGCGTGGAAGTTCCGGCAGAACGTCCGCCTGATGCACCTGTCGCTCGACAACGGCTCGGTGTTCGGCAACGGCTTCGTCGAGGGCAGCACGACCGACGTGTCGCGCTGGGCCGGCGTGTTCCAGATGAACTACAGCCGCTTCGACATCGACAACAACGTCGAGGGCCGCTTCGCGACGGGCCCGCTCCAGCACACGCTGCTGCTCGGCTTCCAGTACAACCGCCAGACCGCGACCGACAGCGAATGGCTCGCCGCCGCGTCGCCGCTGAACATCTACAACCCGGTCTACACGCCGGTCACGCTGTCGGTGTTCTCGAATCCGGACACCACGTTCCGTACGAACACGTACACGGCGATGAACACGTTCGGCCTGTACGCGCAGGACCAGATCAAGTGGAACCGCTGGACGCTGACGCTCGGCGGCCGCGAGGACTGGGTCAACATGCGGATGGACGACCGCGCGGGCGGCACGTCGACGAAGGCGGACGTGACGGCGTTCACCGGCCGCGTCGGCCTCACGTACCAGGGCGACTACGGGCTGTCGCCGTACGTCAGCTACGCGACGTCGTTCAACCCGCTGATCGGCGTGAACCTGCTCGGCGGCGGGCTGCCCCAGCCGACGCGCGGCAAGCAGATCGAGGCCGGCCTGCGCTGGCAGCCGCCCGGCAAGAACCTGATGCTGAACGCGGCGATCTACCAGATCAACCAGACCAACGTGCTCACGCCGGCGCTGCCGGATCAGGACCCTACCGGCACGAAGTCGGTGCAGACCGGTGAAGTGCGTTCGCGCGGGATCGAACTGAGCGCGACCGGCAAGGTCACGCGGAACCTGTCGCTGATCGCGTCGTACGTGTACCAGGACGTGAAGAACGTGAAGGCGAACGATGTGTCACTGAACAACTGGCCGGTCGATATTCCGCGTCCGCGCCAGATGGCGTCGCTGTGGGCCGACTGGACGTGGCACACGGGGCCGCTGTCGGGCCTGGGCCTGGGCGGCGGCGTTCGCTACCAGAGCGCGTCGGCCGGTGCGGCCGACAACTCGCTGACGGTGTCGAGCGTCACGCTGTTCGACGCGGGCGTGCATTACGACACGCGTAACTGGCGCTTTGCCGTGAACGGGACGAACCTGTTCAACCGCCACTACATCAGCGGTTGCCAGTCGATGAACGTCTGCGTGTTCGGCACCGACCGCACGGTGATCGCGACCGCGAAATACAACTGGTGACGATGCGCGCCGCGGCCCGCCGGCCGGCCTTCGTGGCCGGCGCGGGCCGGTCGCGGCGCCTTCGTCCGCTTTTCCACGACGCATCCATGCCGAAGAAAAATCTCGTCTACATCCAGTCGCTGCGCAACGGCGCAGCCGATCGCGCCGGCCAGCCGGTCGCTTATCAGGGCGGCACGCGCTACATGAAGGCGCCGCTCGAATTCCTCGTCGAGCGCCTGAACGACTCGCTGCTCGGCGAGCGCTACACGCTCAAGGGCGTGATCGTCGACGACGACGACGGTTCGCCGGCCGACCGCGCGAAGGTGGCCGACTACGGCTTCGCCCGTACGCCGGGCCGCCCGTGGATCCTGCCGGAAGGGTTGACGGTGCAGGGCCGGCCGGTCGACGAACTGTTCTGCACGATTGCGTCGACATACCGGCGGCTGCCGCGCGACGCACGCGAGCGTGCAGCCGGCAAACAGGCGTTCGAGCGCCGCCTGCTCGAGCGCCTGCTCGAACTCGAAGCCGATGTCGTCGTGCTCGACGGGCTGCTCGTGATCCTCGACGAGCTCGTACGGCCCGGCGCGCGCTTTCACCGGCGCATCGCCAACATCCACCCGGGCATCACCGCCGACGGTTCGCCGTACCAGCGGCGCGGCGCATGGGCGACGCTCGACGCGCTGCACGGCGCGCGCGGCGAACGGGTCGACTGGGCGAGCGGCGCGACGTCGTCCGTCGAGCCCGTGATGATGACGGGCGCGTCGTTCCACTACGTCGACAACGGCATCGATTCCGGCGAGGTGATCTGCGACGTGCTCGACACGCCGATCGCACCGGGCGACACGATTCTCGAACTGCGCTGGAACAACTTCCAGCGCAGCCTGTTTCCGGCGCTCGAGCGGGGGCTGCACGTTCTCGCCGATCGCCACGACGCGGGAGCACTGTGATGCAAGACACGCTGACGAAACCGGCCGGCGCCGCCGACGCCGTCGAAGGTGAAGTGGCCGCGGCGCTCGACGGCGCCGCGCACGGGCCGGCGATGACGGTCGCCGAGCGCTCGCTCGACGCATGGCGGCCCGACGATTCGCCGGAGGCACTGCTCGCGGCGTTCGTCGCGCTCTTCAACACCGACACGCGATACGACGCGGCGACGATCACGGTGCCGCTCGGCGGCGCCGATGCGGCGGCTGTTGCGTCGTACGTCGCGCGCGCGGTGCGCGAGGGCGTGATCGACGGCGCGCAGGCCGAGGGCGACACGCTGCGGTTCACCGTATCGCGCACGACCTTCTGGCAGAACCCGCGACCGTGGCTGAAGGCGCCCGCGTCGGGCGGGATGCCGCTGCGCCATGCGATCACGAACGGCCACCGGCACCCGGTGCGGCCGCCGTCGCCGGCCGGCGAGATCTATGCACGCCATATGCCGCAGGTCGGGATGACGTTCAGCCTGCGTACCGTCGACATCGACGCGCATGCGGACCTGTTCAGCGGCTGGATGAACCTCGATCGCGTCGCGCATTTCTGGGATCAACGCGGCACGCGCGACGAGCACGCGGCGTATCTTGCCGAGCGGCTCGCCGATCCGCACATGCACCCGATGATCGGCTATTTCGACGACACGCCGTTCGGCTATTTCGAGTTCTACTGGGCGAAGGAGGATCGTCTCGCGCCGTTCTACGATGCGCACGACTACGATCGCGGGCTGCACCTGCTGATCGGCGACTCGCGGTTCCAGAGCGCCGGCAAGCTGCATGCATGGTGGAGCGGGGTGCTGCACTACATGTTCGTCGACGAACCGCGCACGCAGCGGCTCGTCGGCGAGCCGCGCGTCGATCACGTGCGGCACATCGCGTACATGCACCGGCTCGGGTTCTACACGCTGAAGGAGTTCGACTTCCCGCACAAGCGCGCGGCGCTCACCGTGATCGAGCGAGACACATTCTTCGACACTTTCCGGTTGCCGTGACGGCGCGGGTGCGCAGCGTCGGTGCGGCGTTGCGCGCGGTGCGGTGCCGCACCGGCATCGGCCGTTCGGGATATGGACTGCGTGGCCTGCGTCGTGAAGAATGGATCGCTCTCCTCATCGACGACAGGCCGGCAACATGACAAAAACACCCGTGGCAGCGTGGGGCGCGACGTCCGATTTGCGTCCTCTCAATTTGACATATGCTGGCATATGTCTAGAATGGGCGCATCGTACTCCCATGGAGTGGCTCATGCGTACCGTTTCCATTTTCAAGAACGCCCGTAACCAGGCAATCCGCATCCCGAAGGACATGGAGTTCGAGGGGGTGACGGAACTCGAGATCCGCCGCGAGGGCGACACACTGATGCTGCGGCCGGTGCGGCCCACGTGGCTCTCGTTCGCGAGCGAACCGCTGGCCGACGCCGATTTCCTCGCCGAACGCCCGGCCGTGATCGAGTCCGGCCGCTTCGACCTTTCCGGCGGCGCCGCGCCGACGGAGTCCGGCCAGTGACCACGCTCTACATGCTCGATACGAACATCTGTTCGTTCATCATGCGCGAGCGGCCGCCGGTAGTGCTGTCGCGGCTGCAATCGTGCGTCAATGCGCAGCACCGGATCGTCGTGTCGGCCATCACTTATGCCGAAATGCGGTTCGGCGCAGTCGGCAGGAAGGCGTCGCCGAAGCATGCGGAACTCGTGACGGCCTTTGTCTCGCGGCTCGATGGCGTGCTGTCGTGGGATACGGCGGCCGTCGATGCGACGGCCGCGATTCGTGCCGATCTCGCCGCGCGCGGCACGCCGATCGGTGCGAACGATGCGTCGATCGCCGGGCATGCGATCGCCGCCGGTGCGGTGCTCGTCACGAACAACGGCCGGGAATTCGGCCGGGTGGCCGGGTTGTCGCTCGAAGACTGGGCGGCCTGAGCGCGGCAGTGCGAAAGCGGGATGACGTCGCGGCTTCACATCCACGGCGTCGTGTCATGCGTGCGGTGCGGGTGAATCCGCGAGAAAGGCGTCGCGGAATGCGTCGAGATACCGGTTGGCGTCATCGCTGAATTCACCCGGCAACAGCGCGAACGCACGTGCCAGCAGATCCTGGCCGAGCGTGGCATAGGTCGCTTCGTCGGACAACAGCACGCGGATCGCGTCGCGCGTGTGCGGCGAGGCAATCCGTTTCGCGTCTCGCGCGAGCAGCGCGGCGGCGGCAAGGCCGGGCTGGAACGCATGCAGCTCCAGCAGGTCGGGGGCGGCGTCCCAGATGCGCTCGCGATTGCCTGCATCGTGAAAATTCCGCAGCAGGAACAGCAGGTCGTACGCATCGCTGTTCTGGCGTGCCCGCCGGTCCTTCCAGGCGAGCAGCTTCAGCAGCGCGAGCGCCGGCAGGCTGGCCACCGGCACGACGGTGCGCGCGTCGATCGACACCGGCTGCGCGGTGTCCACCGCTTCCTGGAAACCGAGCACGTTCAGCACGAATTCGCCGCCCGGCGGCCACGCGATCGCGCCCGGCGGCGTTTCGAGCGGCCCGAACGGCACGAGATCGAGTTCGGTGCGAAAACCGTGCGTGCCGCTGTCGAACAGCAGTTTCTGCTGTTGTTTCGGTGCGCGCGTGAATTGCCCGGTCGCAACGAGCGTATCGACGAGCTGCGCGTGAAACGGCCAGCTCACCGCGCACACCGCGACGTCGACGTCCCGTGTCGCACGCACCGGCCGGATGCCGTGGACGTGCCACATCAGGATGTCGCGCGCGGTTGCGCCGGCGACGACGAAGGCCGCATCGACGCGCGCGCAGGCACGGCTCACCGCTTGCAAGAGCGCGACCGCCGCCGGGTCGAGCGGCCGGCGCGCGTCGACTTCAAGCGGGCGGATGGGCGAGGTATCGGTCATGGATCCGTTCGGCGGCGGCAAGGTTGCGGCTGTCCCCGGACGAGACGAGATCCGCATAGATCAGGAGCGGCGGTACGAGCGGCATGCGCGGCTCGTGCCAATCGAGCGCGGGCGAGTGCGGCCAGAATGCTTCGACGATTTCGACGTCGCCGCGGTCGTCCGGGCGCAGGCGGGCCTGGAGCAGCAGGCGGTTCGATGCCGCGCCGTGCGTATAGACGGTGATCTCGGCCGGCTTCAGATCGTGCGTCAGCAGGTCGGCCGCCGGTTCGCCGCCGAGCCGCGCATCGAACGACGCGAAATCGAAATCGCGCCACCAGTCGGGCGCGAGGCTGGCATAACGACGGCTCGGCAGTTTCGCGCGCAGGCGGCTCGGGTACAGCGCAACCCATTCGTGCACGAAGCGCGGCCAGTCGGGTATCAGGCGCTCGCCATTGCGGCGCTGGCCGACGAGGCCGCGCGCGATCAGGTCGTCCATCGCGAGGTTGACCGTGCCGAGCGCGACACCCGATGCGGCCGCAATCGCCCGATACGGCTGCGCGACGAGGCCCGGCTGTGTCGCGACCGCGAACATCACGGCCAGCCCCTTCGGCGTCGTCGCGCGCGATGCCTGCCGGCGCGGCGTGCGCGCGGGTTTCGGCCGGCCCGCGATCATCACGGTCGCTTCCGGCTGGATCAGGCATGCGTTGCCCGCGGTGTCGAGAAACGGGATGCCCTGGTCGGTCAGGCCGGCGGCCAGTTCGGCCGAAAGATAGGGGGCGATCAGCATCAGCGGCCGCTCGCCGGGTGTCGCGGTCGCAATGCCGCGGCGGCGCAGTGCCGCGAGTGCGCCCGGCAGCGATTCGACGCGCAGGCTCACGGCGGCCGGCATCTCGAATACGTGCCCGGCAACGTCGAAGCGGATCATCGCGTCGGCTTGCCCGGCATACGCGGCCGGCACGCGCACGGGCCGCGCGCCGAAGCGCCGGGTCGCGCGTTCGAACGCGGCGCAGGCTTCGTCGAGCACGTGCTGTTCCGACATCGGAAGGGGGGCGTTCTCGGGCATCGGAGGCGATTGCTTGTTCACTTGCTCATCAGCGTACACAAAAAATGTACATGCGTCAAAAAATGAACAATTGCCTGTAACACGTTGATGTGTCGGCATTATTCCGGATGCTTGAACGGTCATCGTCGAATCCTGGCGCTCGTCAAATCGCTGTCAAGCCCACAGTCTCACGCGCCCGAACCGTGTGCGGCAGTCACCCGGATGGCCGGTCAGCTCATATCGCGCGCGATACCCTGTCCGGCAACCATCGGTTGCTACCGCGACGACTTTTCGTCTGCCCGGTTGCCGGCGAACCGACTATCCTTGCCTGCACATTCCCCGCAGAAACAGGAGACGACACCGTGACGCACAGCGTGATTCCCGCAGGCCTCGCCGATGAAATGATCGAGATCCGGCACCGCATCCATGCCCACCCCGAGCTCGGCTTCGAGGAATTCGCGACGAGCGATCTCGTCGCCGAGCAACTGCAGTCGTGGGGCTACACGGTGCATCGCGGGCTGGGCGGCACGGGCGTCGTCGCGCAGCTGAAGGTCGGCAACGGCACGCAGCGCCTCGGCCTGCGCGCCGACATGGATGCGTTGCCGATCCACGAGGCCACGGGCCTGCCGTACGAGAGCAAGATCGCCGGCAAGATGCACGCATGCGGTCACGACGGCCACACGGCGATGCTGCTCGCGGCCGCGAAGCATCTTGCGCGCGAGCGCCGCTTCTCGGGCACGCTGAACCTGATTTTCCAGCCGGCGGAAGAAGGGCTCGGCGGCGCGAAGAAGATGCTCGACGAAGGGCTGTTCGAGCTGTTCCCGTGCGACGCGATCTTCGCGATGCACAACATGCCGGGGTTCCCCACGGGCAAATTCGGCTTCCTGCCGGGGCCGTTCATGGCGTCGTCCGATACCGTCGTCATCGACGTGCAGGGCCGCGGCGGCCACGGCGCGGTGCCGCACAAGGCGGTCGATTCGGTGGTCGTGTGCGCGCAGATCGTCATTGCGCTGCAGACGATCGTGTCGCGCAACGTGTCGCCGCTCGACATGGCGATCGTCACGGTCGGCGCGATCCACGCGGGCGAGGCGCCGAACGTGATTCCCGATCGCGCGCAGATGCGCCTGTCGGTACGGGCGCTGAAGCCGGAGGTGCGCGACCTGCTCGAGACGCGCATCAAGGAAGTCGTGCATGCGCAGGCCGCCGTGTTCGGCGCGACCGCGACGATCGACTACCAGCGCCGCTACCCGGTGCTCGTCAACGACACGGATATGACCGCGTTCGCGCGCGGCGTCGCGCGCGAGTGGGTGGGCGAAGCGAACCTGATCGACGGGATGGTGCCGCTCACCGGCAGCGAGGATTTCGCGTTCCTGCTCGAGAAGCGGCCGGGCTGCTACCTGATCATCGGCAACGGCGACGGAGAGGGCGGCTGCATGGTGCACAACCCCGGCTACGACTTCAACGACGCGGCACTGCCTACCGGCGCGTCGTACTGGGTCAAGCTGGCCGAGGCGTTCCTGGTGTGATGCGGCGGCGCGGCGGCGTGCGAGCTGCCGCGCCTGCAAAACCGGTCGCAGCGGCCGTGACCGCATTTGACGCTCCTTGACATCGACGGAACAGGTCGCGTGCTACGCTGCGCGCGACGCCGGACCGGCGCGATGAATACAGGTGTGGATGAAATGCGAAAACAGTTTCTGACCGTACTGACCGCCTGTGCGGTCGCCATGCTGGCAGCCGGGTGCGACGACCAGAAAGTGGCTGACGCGGTGAATGCGATCAAGCCCGATCCGATGGCGTTCGGCAATCTGCAGCCGGGCGTGTCGACGACCGAGGACGTGCTCCGCCAGGCGGGCAAGCCGGAAATGGTCAGGCAGGGCGACGACGGCTCGCAGCGGTTCGAATATCCGCGCGGCCCGTACGGCACGAGCACCTACATGCTCGATTTCGGGCCCGACGGCCGGCTCGTGTCGATCACCCAGGCGCTGACGGCGGCGAACATCGCGAAGGTCGTGCCCGGGATGTCGAAGGACGACGTGCGCCAACTGCTCGGCAAGCCGACCGAGATCGCGCAATACGCGCTGAGCCACGAAGAGGTGTGGAGCTGGCACTGGGCCGAGGGCGGCGTATCGGGCGACGCGATGTTCAACGCGCATTTCTCGCCCGACGGCACCGTGATCCGCACTTCGCGCTCGGAAGCGCCGGGCCGCGAAAAACCCTGACATCGCGGCGCCTCGCCGTTTTTTCGGTCAGAACGCCGTGCCGCCGAACAGCGCCACGACCGCCTCCGGATTCGACGGCCAGTACAGGTGCATGTACGTCGCGACGATCGCGCCGTGGCGATAGACGGCTTCGCCGCTGCCCGGCTTGCCGTCGGGGCGCGCCGCGTTCGCGACCGGTTCCAGCGGCGTCGCGAGCGTCGAATAATGAAACGTATGGCCGCGCATCGGCCCGGTACGCGTATCGAGCTGCTGCATGCCGAGCGCCGCGAACCGGCGCTGCATCGTCGCCCGCCCCGGCAACAGCCCGAGCATTGACGTCGTGACACCGTCGACGTCGGTCAGCGATTCACACAGATACACCATCCCCCCGCATTCCGCGACGATCGGCCGGCGAGCCGCCGCATGCGCGCGAAGGGTCCGTGCGGTGGCGTCATTCGCCGCGAGCGTCGCCGCATGCAGTTCCGGATAGCCACCCGGCAGGAACAGCGCGTCGCAATCGTCCGGCACGGGTTCGTCGGCGAGCGGCGAGAAGAAGCGCAACCGCGCGCCGAGCGCCTCGAGCAGCGCGAGATTCGCCGGATAGATGAACGAAAACGCCGCGTCGCGCGCAATCGCGATCCGCTTGCCGGCGAGCGCACGCGGCAGCGGCGCCGCGGCGTCCGGTTCGGCGAACGCGACGGCGGGCGGCAATTCGGCGAGCGCCGTCTGCGCGAGCACGTCCGCCGCGCGATCGAGCCGTGCGTCGAGATCGTCGATGTCGGCCGGCTGGTGCAGGCCGAGATGCCGCTCCGGCAGCGCGATGCCCGCGTCAGCCGGCACGTGCCCGAGCCAGTGCAGGTCGTCGGGCAGCGCCTGTTGCAGCAGTTCCGCGTGCCGGGCCGAGCCGACGCGGTTCGCGAGCACGCCGTGAAACGGCAGCCCCGGCCGGAACCGGGCGAGCCCGAACGCGATCGCCGCGAACGTCTGCGCCATCGCCTTCGCGGAAATCACCGCGACGACCGGCACGCCGAACGCAGCCGCGAGGTCGGCACTGCTCGGCGTGCCGTCGAACAGCCCCATCACGCCTTCGATCAGGATCAGGTCGGCATCGCGTGCGGCATCGGCAAGCAACGCGCGGCAGCCGGCCTCGCCGACCATCCCGAGATCGAGCGCATGCACGGGGGCGCCGCTCGCGCGTTCGAGCAGCATCGGATCGAGAAAGTCGGGCCCGGTCTTGAACACGCGCACACGGCGGCCGAGCCGGCGGTGCAGCCGCGCGAGGCCGGCCGTCACCGACGTCTTGCCCTGGCCCGACGCGGGCGCACTGACGAACAGCGCGGGGCAGGCGGGCATGCTCAGAACTCCACGCCGCGCTGCGCCTTCACGCCTTGCTCCTTGTACGGATGCTTGACGAGCCGCATCTCGGTGACGAGGTCGGCCGCGTCGATCAGCGCGTCGGGCGCATGCCGCCCGGTCACGACGACGTGGACCGAATCGGGACGCGCGGCAAGCGTCGCGAGCACTTCGTCGAGCGGCAGGTATTCGTACTTCAGCACCGTGTTCAACTCGTCGAGGATCACCATCCGGTAGTCGCCGCTTTCGATCATCCGGCGCGCCTCGTCCCAGCCCTTGCGCGCGGTCGCGATGTCGGCGTCGCGGTTCTGCGTGTTCCACGTGTAGCCGTCGCCCATCGTCACGAAATCGCATTCGGCAACCGCGCCGAGGAAGTCGCGCTCGGACGTGTGCAGCGCGCCCTTGATGAACTGCACGACACCGAGCCGCATGCCGTGGCCGAGCACGCGCACGGCCATGCCGAACGCGGCCGTGCTCTTGCCCTTGCCGTTGCCGGTGTTGACGATCAGCAGGCCCTTTTCGTTGACGGCGGCGGCCTGCTTCTTCTCGTGGCCCGCGCGGCGGCGTTCGGTCATCCGTTGATGGGATTCGGCGTCGGTTTTCATCGGATTCGTCCTGTCGAAAGAAAGCGAAACAAAGGGTTCAGAGCGGGCCGGCGAGTGCGACCGTCACGCCGTCCCGGATGGATTTGGGGCCCAGCAGCCGGCCGTGCGGCGCCGCGAGCTGCGCGCACGGCTCGGCCACGCCCGCGACGCCGAAGCGGGCGAGCGCGGCATCCGACGGGCCGCTCACGGCCAGTTCGGGGCGGCTCGCGAGCTGTGCCGCGTCGAACGCGACGAGCGGCCAGCCGCGTCTCGCGCACAGCGTGCGCAGCGCGCGTGCGCGCGCCTTGTCGGCGAGCGTGGCGACGAGCGCCGGTTCGGCAGCCGGGTACCGCATCAGCGCGATGCGGATCGCGGCATCGAGTTGCGCGGCCGTCACGCCCGCGCGGAAACCGACACCGATCGCGACGCGCATCATGCGCGGCTGCCGAGTGCGGCGCGTACCGCGGGATCGTTGGCGAACGCCGCGACGCGGCCGATCACGACGATCGCCGGCGAACCGATGCCGGTCGCGCCGACACGCTCGACGAGCGTGTCGAGCGTCGCGAGCACGTGCCGCTGTTCGGGGCGCGTCGCGTTCTCGATCGCCGCGCACGGCGTGTCGCCGGGCAGGCCGCCTTCGCGCAGCGCGGCTGCAATCGTGTCGAGCCGGCGGATGCCCATGTAGACGACGATCGTCATGCGCGTGGCCGCGAGCGCGCGCCAGTCGGGTTCGTCGGCGCCCGCGCCGTGGCCCGTGACGAAGATCACGCCCTGCGCGTCGCCGCGCTGCGTGACCGGGATGCCGAGCGCGGCCGGCGCGGCGATGCCCGCCGTGACGCCGCTCACGACCTCGACTTGAAATCCCGCGACGCCGAGCGCGGCCAGCTCCTCGCCGCCGCGGCCGAACACGAACGGGTCGCCGCCCTTGAGCCGCGCGACGCTGCGGCCCGCGCGCAGATGCGCGAGCATCGCCGCGACGATCGCCTCCTGCGGCGTCGATGCATGACCGCCGCGCTTGCCGACGTGCTCGATGTGCGCATCGGCGCGCGCATGGCGCAGCACGTCGGGGTTCACGAGATCGTCGACGAGCAGCACGTCGGCCGAGCCGATCGCGTGGACGGCCTTGAGCGTCAGCAGGTCGGCGTCGCCGGGGCCGGCGCCGATGAGCCAGGCGCGGCTCATCGGGCGCGGCACGGCGCGCACCGTGTCGAAACAGTGGAAACGGGAAGGCGGGCGGGGCGGCGGCCAGCAGACAGGTGAAGCATGACGGATCGGACGAAGCCCGCGCGGACGCGGGCGGAATGCGCACTCGATCCGTCCCCCGCGGATCGGGCGTTCGGCGAGCATCGGGCTCGCCCCTTGCGTCGGCCGGTATCCGGGCTGGCCACTTGCCAGGCCGCAGCCTTCCCGCCCGGTGGACGGGCAGTGGCATCGTGGGCGGCATGGGCGCGTGCGCGGGGAAGCGCGTCGCGCGGGCGGCGTACCGTTGCGGGGACAGCACAGGCAGGGCGGCGATCCGCCTCCTGTTTCCCGTTTAACTGCATGCACGGAATGCGCATGCGAGCACCGAACGCGGCGCATACGATAGCACAGCGATCCCCCCGCGCGAACCGCCGTGCGCGGCGTCCGGCCGCGCGCGGCGGCCCTCCGGAACCGGGCCCGGCGGCCCGTTTTGCCTTGACGCTCCCCGCACCGCCGCCTACACTCGCACGCGTTTTGGTGCTCGCGCGCGCCGCTCCGGTGCGCGCAGTTAAACGGGAAACAGGGAGCCTGCCTGCGCCGCAGTCGAGCCAACCTGTGCTGCCCCCGCAACGGTAAGCGAACGCGTCGCGCGCAAGCGCCACGCAGCGCCGCTTCGCCGCATGCCGCGCGCATGCGGACGACCGCCACTGGATTGCTGTGCATCCGGGAAGGCGAAGCGGCGTGTTCGCTAGCCCGGATACCGGCCCAAACGTTGGGGTTCAGCGCCGCGGGGAGGCGGCGCATCGTCCACGGCCGCAGCAGGCCCGACGCCCGCGTGTTGCTCGTTTCCACCGCCGATCTGCCGCTGCGCGAACCCGCGCCGGCCGGCGCGGTGCACGGCAGGCGCGCGAGCCGGGCCGGCGGCAGCCGTGTTGGCATTCACGATGTCGACCGTTCGCAAGGAAGCACCATGTCCGATTCGTCGTTCCGCCCGTCCCGCGACTGCCCGTCCGGATCGCGCGGCGGCATGCCCGCGATCCGCCAGATGAACTGCCACGCCGCCATCGACGCGACGATCCCGGGCTGATTCCTTTTTCGACACAGGACCTACCATGACCCTACGCAAGCTTCCCGTCACGATCGTCACGGGCTTTCTCGGCAGCGGCAAGACGACGCTGATGCGCCACATCCTGCAGCACGCCGAAGGCCGCCGCATCGCGGTGATCGTCAACGAATTCGGCGAACTCGGCATCGACGGCGAAATCCTCAAGGGCTGCGGCATCGGCTGCGAGGAGGCCGACGGTGCGCAGGGCGAAGCATCGGGCCAGTTGTACGAACTCGCGAACGGCTGCCTGTGCTGCACCGTGCAGGAGGAGTTCTATCCGGTGATGGAAGCGCTCGTCGAGCGCCGCGCGGACATCGACCACGTGCTGATCGAGACGTCCGGGCTCGCGCTGCCGAAGCCGCTCGTGCAGGCGTTCAACTGGCCGACGATCCGCAACAGCTTCACGGTCGACGCGGTCGTGACCGTCGTCGACGGGCCGGCCGCCGCAGCCGGCCAGTTCGCGGAAAACCCGCAGGCCGTCGACGCGCAGCGCCGCGCCGATCCGAACCTCGACCACGAATCGCCGCTGCACGAGCTGTTCGCCGATCAACTGTCGTCCGCCGATCTCGTGATCGTGAACAAGGCCGATCTCGTCGGCGACACGGAATTTGCGCAGATCGAAACCGCGATCCGCGACGAGATCCCGCCGCAGGTGAAGATCGTGCGCGCGACGCGCGGCGAGCTCGATCTCGCGATGCTGCTCGGCCTCGAGTCGGCGTCGGAAGAAACGATCCACCTGCGCCACGACCATCACGGCTCGGCCGACGACGGCGATCACGATCACCATCACGACGATTTCGACTCGGTGGTCGTGTCCGGCGATGCCGGCACGCGCGAGGCGACGATCGCCGCGCTGCAGCGCGTCGTCGAAGCGCATACGATCTACCGCGCGAAAGGTTTCGCCGCGCTGCCCGGCGCACCGATGCGGCTCGTGATCCAGGGTGTCGGCCGCCGCTTCGACAGCTATTTCGACCGTCGCTGGCAGGACGGCGAAACCCGCGCGAGCCGCTTCGTGCTGATCGGCGAGGATCTCGACGCGGCGGCGCTGCAACGCGCGTTCGACGCCGCGTGCGCGGCCGAGCCGCAACAGGCGTAACGCACGATGCATCTGCTGCGCACCACGCCGGGCGGCTTCGTCGACGATACGCAGGGTGTCGTCCGGATCGACCAGCAGCCGGCCGACATCGTGATCCTGAGTTCGGCCGACACGACGCTGTCGCTGCTTGCCAGCGTCGTGCCGCACCTGCCTGCGGGCTTCCCGAGCGTGCGGCTCGCGAACGTCACGTTCCTGCGGCAGCCGGCGTCGGTCGATTTCTACGTCGACGACGTGTTGCAGCACGCGAAGGCGGTCGTGATCGACCATCTCGGCGGCGAGGCGTACTGGCCGTACGGGATCGAGCAGGCCGTGTCGCTCGCGTCGAAGCGCGCGCAGCAGCTCGCGATGTTCTCGGGTGACCTGCAGGAAGACCCGAACCTCGTCGCGAAGAGCACCGTCGCGCCCGGCCTGTGCCGGCTGTGGTGGCGCTACCTGCGCGAAGGCGGCGTGCACAACGCCGAGGCGCTGCTGCGCAGCATCGCATTCCACACACTCGGGTTCGGCGACGAACCCGAACCGCCGCGCCCGTTGCCGGCCGCCGCGCTGTATCACCCGGCGCGCGACCGCGCGAGCGTCGACGACTGGCGGCCGCGCTGGACGCCGGGCGCGCCCGTCGTCGTGATCCTGTTCTATCGCGCGCACTGGCAGGCCGCGAACACGGCCGTGTTCGATGCGCT
The DNA here is from genome assembly GCF_001411495.1 of Burkholderia cepacia ATCC 25416. Classification (NCBI taxonomy): domain Bacteria; kingdom Pseudomonadati; phylum Pseudomonadota; class Betaproteobacteria; order Burkholderiales; family Burkholderiaceae; genus Burkholderia; species Burkholderia cepacia. The sequence goes on from NZ_CP012981.1 coordinate 2,788,635, forward strand.
GGCCGATGCGCTCGTTCAGGAGGGACTGAATCCGCTGCCGATCGCGGTCACGTCGCTGAAGGATGCGGTGAGCCGCGAAGTCATCACGCAGCTCTGCGACACGCACGACGTCGCACTCGTGCTGAACACGACCGCGTTCGCGGCCGGCGCGATCGACAGCCCGGAACACGACGTGCTCGCCGGCGACGCGCCGGTATTGCAGGTGATCCTGTCCGGCGGCAATCGCGACGCATGGGTGGCCGACAACCAGGGCCTGCATGCGCGCGACATCGCGATGCACATCGCGCTGCCCGAGGTCGACGGCCGGATCGTCACGCGCGCGGTGAGTTTCAAGGGGCTCGCGTATCGCTGCCCGCACACCGAGGTCGACGTCGTGCGCTACCAGCCGGACGCCGAGCGGATCGCGTTCGTCGCGGCGCTCGCGCGCGGCTGGTGCCGGCTGCGCACGCTCGACAACGCGACCAAGCGCGTCGCGCTGATTCTCGCGAACTATCCGCAAAGCGAAGGGCGGATCGGCAACGGTGTCGGGCTCGATACGCCGGCGTCCGCGCTGCGCGTGCTCGCGGCGCTGCGCGACGCGGGCTATGCGGTGGCCGACCTGCCGCCCGACGGCGACGCGCTGATCGCGCGGCTCACCGAAGGCGTGACCAACGACGCGGCCGTGCATGCGCTGCGCCCCGCCTTCCAGAGCTTCCCGCTGGCCGACTACGTCGCGCATTTCGCGCGGCTGCCGGCGGCCGTGCGCGACGCGCTGAACGCACGCTGGGGCCCGCCCGAAGCCGATCCGACGCTGCGGCAAGGGCGCTTCACGATCGCTGGCTGGCGCGCGGGCAACGTGTTCGTCGGCATCCAGCCGTCGCGCTCGCGCGGCGAGAACGACTACGCGAGCTACCACGACGCGGATCTCGTGCCGCCGCATGCGTATCTCGCGTTCTATTTCTGGCTGCGCGATGCGTATCGCATCGACGCGGTCATCCACCTCGGCAAGCACGGCAACCTCGAATGGCTGCCGGGCAAGAGCGTCGCGCTGTCCGACGCGTGCTGGCCCGACCTGACCCTCGGGCCGCTGCCGCATCTTTATCCGTTCATCGTCAACGATCCGGGCGAGGGCAGCCAGGCGAAGCGCCGCGCGCAGGCCGTGATCGTCGATCACCTGATGCCGCCGCTCACGCGCGCGGAAAACTACGGCCCGCTGCAGGATCTCGAGCGGCAGGTCGACGAATACTACGAAGCGCTGATGGTCGATGCGCGGCGCGCGAAGCTGCTGCGCAAGACGATCCTCGCGACGATCGCCGAACACCGGCTGCACGACGAACTGAGCGTGTCGCCGCCGCGCGACGCGGGCGACGAGGACGCGCTGCTGACGCGCGTCGACGCGTGGCTGTGCGAACTGAAGGAAGCGCAGATTCGCGACGGGCTGCACGTGTTCGGTGCGTCGCCGGCCGGGCGCCAGCGGCGCGACACGCTGCTGGCGCTCGCGCGCTTTCCGGTCGGCGACGGCAAGGGCGCACGCGCAGGACTGATCGGCGCGCTCGCGCGCGATCTCGCGCTCGGCGACGATTTCGATCCGCTCGCGGCCGACTGGGCCGCGCCGTGGGTCGGCCCGCGACCGGCGATCCTGCAGGCGCTCGACGCATCGCCGTGGCGCCACGCGGGCGATACGCGCGAGCGGCTCGAACGGCTCGCGCAGCAATGGCTGGACAGGGTGTGTGCAGCCGACGGCAGCCATACGGGCGCGGAAGACGCGACGCCCCCCGGCGACTGGCCGCACACGCTTGTCGTGATCGAGCGCGTCCGCGCGACGCTGCTGCCGGCGCTCGACGCGTGCGGCGGCGAGGAAATGCGGCAGCTGCTGCGCGGGCTCGACGGCCGCTTCGTGCCGCCGGGGCCGAGCGGCTCGCCGTCGCGCGGCCGCCCCGACGTGCTGCCGACCGGCCGCAATTTCTACTCGGTCGACACGCGCGCGGTGCCGACGCAGGCCGCGTGGACGCTCGGCCTGAAATCCGCGCAGCAGCTGATCGAGCGCCATCTGCAGGATCACGGCGACTATCCGCGCGCGATCGGGCTGTCGGTGTGGGGCACGGCGACGATGCGCACGGGCGGCGACGACATCGCGCAGGCGTTCGCGCTGCTTGGCGTGCGGCCGAAATGGGCGCACGGCAGCCACCGCGTGACCGACTTCGAGATCCTGCCGATCGAGATCTTCGACCGGCCGCGCATCGACGTGACGCTGCGCGTATCGGGTTTCTTCCGCGACGCGTTCCCGAACCTGATGCATCTGTTCGACGCAGCGGTGCAGGCAGTGGCCGCGCTCGACGAGCCGGAGGAACTGAACCCGATCCGCGCGCGCATCGAGCGCGAACGCGCGAAGTGGGTCGCACAGGGCGTGGCGCCGGACGAAGCGCACCGCCGCGCCGGCTGGCGCGTGTTCGGCGCGCGGCCGGGCAGCTACGGCGCGGGCCTGCAGGACCTGATCGACCAGCGCCGCTGGCAGACCGACGCCGATCTCGCGGAGGCGTACCGCCAGTGGGGCGGTCATGCGTATGCGCAGAACAGCGCGGGCGACGCCGCGGCCGACGTGTTCGGCGAGCGGCTCGCGACGATCGACGTGGTCGTGCAGAACCAGGACAGCCGCGAGCACGACATCCTCGATTCGAACGACTACTACCAGTTCCAGGGCGGGATGACCGCGGCGGTGCGGCACCTGTCCGGGCAGCAGCCGAGCATCTACCACGGCGACCACGCGAACCCGGTCGCGCCGAAGATGCGCACGCTGCGCGAGGAAATCGCGCGCGTGATCCGTTCACGCGTCGTCAACCCGAAATGGCTCGACGGCGTGAAGCGCCATGGTTACAAGGGTGCCGCCGAGCTGGCGGCGACCGTCGACTACCTGTACGGCTATGACGCGACCGCGCGCGTGCTGTCCGACCACCAGTACGCGCTCGTCGCCGACGCGTACCTGTTCGACGACGCCACCCGCGCGTTCCTCGAGCGGCACAACCCGAAGGCGCTGCACGGCATCTGCGAACGCTTCGTCGAGGCGATGCAGCGCGGCCTGTGGCAGCAGCCGGGCGACTATCGCGAGCGGATCGAAGCGGTCTGGCTCGACAGCGAACAACTCCAGGAAGGGGGACGGCGATGACCGATCCGACGACGCACCGCGCGCGCGCGGTTTTTCCGTTTGCGGCGCTCGTCGCACAGGACGCGCTGCAGCAGGCGCTGCTGCTCGCCGCGATCGACCCGTCGCTCGGCGGCGTGCTCGTGAGCGGCCCGCGCGGCACCGCGAAATCGACCGCCGCGCGCGGCCTCGCCGAGCTGTTGCCGGAAGGGCAGTTCGTCACGCTGCCGCTGTCGGCGAGCGACGAGCAGGTGACGGGGACGCTCGACCTCGCGCATGCACTCGCCGAAAACGGCTTGCGCTTCCGGCCGGGCCTGCTCGCGCGGGCGCATCTCGGCGTGCTGTATGTCGACGAGGTGAACCTGCTCGCCGACGGGCTCGTCGATACGCTGCTCGACGTCGCCGCGAGCGGCGTGAACATCGTCGAACGCGATGGCGTGTCGCATGCGCACGACGCGCGCTTCGTGCTCGTCGGCACGATGAATCCCGAGGAGGGCGAGCTGCGTCCGCAACTGCTCGACCGCTTCGGCCTGATGGTCGAACTGGAGAACTGCTTCGACGCCGCGCAGCGCGAGCGGATCGTGAAGGCGCGGCTTGCGTTCGATCTCGATCCGGAGGCGTTCCGCGCGCGCCACGCATCCGCGCAGCGCGCACTCGGCGAACGGATTCACGCGGCGCGCGCACGGCTGGCGACACTCGATTTCGGCGATGCGGTGCATGCGCACGTCAGCGCGCTGTGCATCGACGCGGCCGTCGACGGGCTGCGTGCCGATCTCGTGATGTTGCGCGCGGCGCGCGCGCTCGCCGCACTGGAGCAGGCCGATGCGGTGACGGTGTCGCATGTGGCGCGCGTGGCCGAAGCCGTGCTGCGGCACCGGCGCCATGCCGGTGCGCCGCCGTCGTCCGGCGCGTCGCAGCCGGATCGCGCAAGCGACGACCGTTCGCCGCCGGATGCACGCCAGCAGCCGGACGATCAACCGGCCGCAAGCGGGAACGGCGCCGCGGTCGCGCAGGGCGACTGGGGCTACCTGCGGCCCGAGCCGGCGGGGCTGCGCGACGTGAAAAGCGTGGTGCCGCTGCCGCTAAAAAAACACTGAGCCATCGAGCCGGCGCCGCCGCGAACGCCGTTCGCGGTCCTCGATGGCAGCCAGGCGCAGCCGCGCGCGTGCCGGGCACGGCGCGCACCGGCACGGCCGTCGCATGGCCGGCGACGTTCGCCGCGAAGCGCGGCGATCCGTTGCATCGCGGCCATCTGCGCTTCCGGAAGCGGGCGGGCGCACCGGATGCACTGCATTGCTTCGTGCTCGACTGTTCGGCGTCGATGCTGTCGCACGAGCGGCTCGCACTGGCGAAGGGGCTGATCGTCGCGTATTTCGACCAGGCCGCGCGCGATCGAGTCGAAACCGCGCTGGTCTGTTTCGGCGGCGACGGCGCGGCACGGCGCTTCGGCCCGGCCGTGCCGCGCTGGTGGAATGCGCGCTGGCTCGAACCGGTCGACGGTGGCGGCGGTACGCCGCTCGCGGACGGCATCGCGGCCGCCGCGCAGTTGCTCGCGCGCGCGGCGCGGCGCGATCCGGACAAGCAGCGCTGGCTGTGGGTGCTGTCCGACGGACGCACGCGCGAGATGCCGGCCAAACCCGCGGCGGCCGATCACGTCTTGTTCGTCGACTTCGACGATGCGGCCGTGCGGATCGGGCAGGGTGAGCGGCTGGCCGCCGCGTGGGGCGCGCAGTGGGTGACGGCCGACGCGCTGTGCTCGGGCCACACCGGCTGATCGCCGGCCGCGGTGCGCTATGATCGCCGCTTCCCCTTCTGCCCACTGGAAAAAACCGCCATGCAAGTACTGGTCGATGCCGACGCGTGTCCCGCCGTCATCAAGGACATGCTGTTTCGCGCCGCGCGTCGTGCCGAAATCTGCGTGACGCTGGTCGCGAACCAGTTCCTGCGCACGCCGCCGTCGCCGTTCATCAAGGCGGTGCAGGTGCCGGCCGGCTTCGACGTCGCCGATGCGCGCATCGTCGAGCTGGCGGAAGCCGGCGACCTCGTGATCACCGCCGACATCCCGCTGGCCGCCGCCGTCCTCGACAAGGGCGCGCATGCGCTCGACCCACGCGGCAACTGGTTCAGCCGCGAGAACATCGAGGAACGCCTGTCGACGCGCGCGATGATGGACCAGTTGCGCAGCGCCGGGATCGACACGGGCGGGCCGGCGCCGTTCAGCGCGCGCGACGGCAAGGCGTTTGCATCGCAGCTCGACCGGTTCCTGGCCCGGCACGGCAAGCCTTGAGGCCGGGGGCAACGGCCGCGCGTCGTGATCGTCCTGAAGCGGGGGAACACCCGCACGCCATGCGTCGCCATGCCGCACCGTTGAATCCGCATCGAATCGCGTTCATCACCCGGGCCGGGATGCACGTTTGCACCGACGCTGCTATCGTGGCGCAAACGACAACCCAACCCAGGAGCGCACGCGTGACACCGACCCAACTTCTCGTTCCGACCTTCACCCACATGCTGCGCGCACAGACCGCGTGGCTCGACAAGGCCGCCGCGCACCGGCAGGCCGCGGGCGACGCGCCCGACGCGGCGATGACGTTGAAGCTGGCGCCCGACATGTATCCGCTCGCGGCACAGGTGCGCTTCTCGTGCTTCCAGGCCATGGAGCCCATCCACCGGCTGCGTGGCGAACCGTTGCCGGCTGCACTGCTGGCCTTGCGCGAGGCGGGATGGAATGCGGATGCGCAGCCCGGCTCGCTCGCCGATGCGCAGGCGATCATCGCCGGCACGCTCGCATTTCTCGGCGAACTCGCGCCGGACGCGCTCGACGGCGGCGGCGCGCTGCCGATCGCGCTCGAGTTGCCGAACGGAGTCGCATTCGACATGACAGGCGAACAGTACGCGCGCGACTGGGCACTGCCGCAGTTCAATTTCCACGCGATCACCGCTTACGCGATCCTGCGCCACCATGGCGTCGAACTCGGCAAGGCCGACTACGTGTCGCACATGCTCGCGTACGTCCGGCCGGGCACGATTCCGCAAGGTTGAACCTCGTAGCGACATGACACGGGCACTCTTCATCTGCAGCCGCAACCGGCTGCGCAGCCCGACGGCCGAAGCGGTATTCGCCGCGTGGCCGGGTGTCGAAACCGATTCGGCGGGCCTCGCGCCCGATGCGGACACGCACGTGTGCGCCGAGCAGCTCGACTGGGCCGACGTCGTGTTCGTGATGGAGCGCGCGCACAAGACCAGACTGGCCGCGCAATTCGGTACGCATCTGCGGCACAAGAAGGTCGTCTGCCTCGACATTCCCGATCGCTACACGTACATGCAGCCCGAACTCGTCATGCTGCTCGAACGCAAGGCCGGCCCGTTCCTGCGCACGTGACGGGCGCGGGCGGGATCGACGTCAGCGCAGCCGGCCGTTCGCAATCGCCGAAAAACAGTCGAGCCGCAGCAGCTCGATGATCTTGCGCGTCGGCACGCTCGCCCGGAGCGTGTCGAGCCGGTCGACGGTGAACCACTTGCAGCGGGCGATCTCGTTGCTCGCGCGCGGCGTCAGGTGCGCCGGCACGTCGGCCACGAACACGTGGTGGAGCTTCGTCAGCCCGCCGAACTGCACCGCGTAGTCGAGTGCGAGCCCCTCCAGCCGTGTTTCCTCGGCAAGCTCCCGCAGTGCGGCGTCGAGCGGCGTCTCGCCGCGCCGGATCGTGCCGCCCGGCAGCGACCAGCGCGACGCGGTGCGAGCGACCAGCAGCACGCTGCCGTGCTGGCGGCACACGATCGTGGCGCGTTCCTTGATGACGGTGAGGGTGTCCGGCCCGGTACTCATGTTCGGCAAAACAGGTGCTGAATCGTGGAGAATGTGCGCGTCGGCGGCGCGTTGCCCGGCCGCGGCCGCGACGGCTTGCAGGCAGCCGCAGCGATCCTACCGGTCGTTCATGACAGTTCCGTGCACGGCGTCGCGCAACGGACGCCGGGTCATGTGTGCGTATAGATCCCGTTGCGCGTCGGCTTCACGTGGCGCGGATGGCGGCGCTTGTGAACGGCACGCCGATGGTGAGGCGGCGGGCTCGCGTGCCGTGCGGCCGGCGCGGTGGCGTGCGGCGCTCCCCCGGGCATCTGCGTCTGTCCCTCGCCGAAGTGGTACGTCTGGGTCTGCGCATGTCCGACACCCAGCGTCGACGCCAGCACGAAGGCCGCCAGCAGCATCCGTTTCATGAATAGTCCGCCTGAATTTTTCGAGATAGAGATTTCCCGCCAGCTTAGCGAAAGGCGGGGCGCCATCGCAACCGGCCCGTGTTCGGTGTCGTCCCCACTTGCGCACGGCGACGTCTTCCGCAGGGTCTCAGGGTGCCGCCGGGGTTGACAACATAATTCCCGGATGTGAATATAAATTCACGCACAAGAATTATTCGTCGAATCCGGACGGTCGCGCCGCAGGCGCCTGGCCTGCCGGAACCGGCAGTCCGATCAACCGGAACCAGGAGCGGGACGCATGGCGGAATACGAGCAGCAGGGCGCGCTGGCGGGATTGCGCATCATCGATCTGTCGCGGGTGCTGGGCGGCCCGTACGCCACGCAGATCCTTGCCGACCACGGCGCGGAGGTGATCAAGGTCGAACCGCCGTCCGGCGACGAAACACGCACGTGGGGGCCGCCGTTCGACGGCGATACCGCGTCGTACTTCCTCGGGGTGAACCGCAACAAGCTCGGCATCGCGCTCGACCTGACGCAACCGGCCGACCGCGAGCGGCTGCTCGGCCTGCTCGACGACGCGGACGCCATCGTCGAGAACTTCAAGATCGGCACGATGGAGCGCTGGGGGCTCGGTTTCGACGCACTGCATGCGCGGTTTCCGCGCCTCGTCCATTGCCGCGTGTCGGGCTTTGGTGCGGACGGCCCGCTCGGCGGGTTGCCCGGCTACGACGCGGCCGTGCAGGCGCTCGCGGGGCTGATGAGCGTCAATGGCGAAGCGGGCGGCGCGCCGCTGCGGGTCGGCGTGCCGATCGTCGATCTCGTCACCGGGCTGAACGCGGCGCTCGGCGTGCTGATGGCGCTGCGCGAGCGCGACGCGAGCGGCCGCGGCCAGTTCGTCGAAGCGACGCTGTTCGACTGCGCGTTGTCGATCCTGCATCCGCACACGCCGAACTTCTTCCATTCGGGCAACGCGCCCGTGCGCACCGGCAACGCGCATCCGAACATCACGCCGTACGACAGCTTTCCGACGGCGAGCGTCGACATCTTTCTCGCGGTCGGCAACAACGGGCAGTTCGCGGCGCTGTGCGACGTGCTCGGCACGCGCGACTGGCCCGGCGATCCGCGTTTCGCGGACAACCGCGCGCGCAGCGCGAACCGCGCCGTGCTGCGCACGCTGCTCGAAACGGCGCTCGCCGCGCACGACGGCGCGGCGCTCGCCGAGCAGCTGATGCGCCGCGGCGTGCCGTGCGCGCCGGTGCTCGGGCTCGATGCGGCGCTCGATCATCCGCATGTCGCGCATCGGGAGATGAAGGTCGAGCTGGGCCGGCATCGCGGCATCGCGTCGCCGATCAAGCTCGGCCGCACGCCGGCCACGTACCGGCGGCCGCCGCCCGCGCTGAACGAACACGTGGCGCAGGTATTCGCCGACGCCGGCACGACCGGCTGCGCGACCGAACGCGATAACGACCGCGATAACGCCCCGCGCCGGAACTGACCGGCATCGCGGCCGCCGACGCGTACCGCGCGACCGGCGGCGCTGTACCGCACGACCATTCGAACCCCACGCCGGCCCACCCACGGGCGCACCGGCTGAAGAGGAGACGCATCATGCTTGCATGGATCGGCGCGATCGCCATCGTCGCGCTGTTCGGCCTGATCATCACGAAGCGGCTGTCGCCGCTCGTCGCGCTGATCGTCGTGCCGGTGGCCGCGTCGCTCGCGGCCGGTTTCGGGCTCGCGACCGGCAAGTTCATCGTGCACGGCGTACAGAACATCGGCCCGATCGCCGGGATGTTCGTTTTTGCGATTCTTTTTTTCGGTATCCTCACCGACGCCGGGATGCTCGACCCGATCATCGCGGGCGTGCTGCGCGTGATCGGCTGCCATCCGCCGCGCATCGTGATGGGCTCGGCGCTGCTCGCGCTGCTGATTCACCTCGACGGCTCCGGCGCCGTCACGTTTCTCGTCACGCTGCCCGCGATGATGCCGCTCTATACGCGGCTCGGAATGGATCGGCGCATCCTCGCGTGCGTCGCGTCGATGGCGGCCGGCGTCAATTTCCTGCCGTGGGTCGGGCCGATGCTGCGGGCGTCGGCGGCGCTGCACATTCCCGGTTCCGCGATCTTCATGCCGATGATTCCGGTGCAGATCGTCGGGCTCGTGTTCGTGTTCGGCACCGCGTACGTGCTCGGCGTGCGCGAGGCGAAACGGCTCGGGCTCGATCGTGCCGGCGCGGCACCGCTCGAGATCGCGCCGCGTGCGCTGACCGATGCCGAGCGCGCGTTACGCCGGCCGGAACGCTTCCGGATCAATCTCGCGCTGACGCTCGTGGTGCTCGTCACGCTCGTGTCGGGCATCGTCGACCCGATGGTGATGTTCATGCTCGGCACGGTCGCCGCGCTCGTGATCAACTACCCGGACGTGCAGGCCCAGCGCGAGCGGATCGACGCGCATGCGAAGGCCGCGCTGATGATGGCGAGCGTGCTGCTCGCGGCCGGCGCGTTCACCGGCATCATGTCCGGCACCGGGATGCTGAAGGCGATGGCGGACGTGGTGGTCGCGCACGTGCCGGTCGAGCATGCGCGCCACATGCCGTTCGTGCTCGGGCTGCTGTCGATGCCGCTCAGCCTGCTGTTCGACCCCGATTCGTTCTACTTCGGCGTGCTGCCGGTGCTCGCGGAAAGCGCGAAGCTGCTCGGCGTGCCGCCGATCCAGATGGCGCAGGCCGCGCTGCTCGGCCAGATGACGACGGGGTTCCCGGTGAGCCCGCTCACGCCCGCGACGTTCCTGATCGTCGGCCTGACCGGCGTCGAGCTCGCCGAGCATCAGAAATTCACGCTTCCGTTCCTGTTCGCCGCCACGGTGCTGATGGTGTTTGCCGCGGTGATCGTCGGCGTGTTTCCGTTGTGAGCGCCCCAGGCCTGCCGCGTCGTGCCGGCGCTCCGACGGGGCGATCCCGCGAGGGAACGTTCCGCCGGGCGCACCCCCTGGCGCCGCCTGGCATTTTCTTCAGAGCGGCGCGGCCGCTCGGCCTTTTCCCGGAGAGCCATCCATGCAGTTCGACCTGACCGACGACCAGCGCGCAATCGAAAGCGCGATCGAGAAAATCTGTGCGCGCTTCGGCGACGACTACTGGCTCGAACGCGATCGCGCGGGCGGGTTTCCCGCCGATTTCCACGCGGCGCTTGCCGAGGCCGGCTGGCTCGGCATCGCGATGGACCCGGCGCACGGCGGGGCCGGGCTCGGGATGACCGAGGCCGCGCTGATGATGCGCACGATCAGCGCATCGGGAGCCGGCCTGTCCGGCGCATCGGCCGTCCACATGAACATCTTCGGGCTGAACCCGGTGCAGGTGTTCGGCAACGACGCACAGAAGGCGCGTTTCCTGCCGCCGCTGATCGCCGGGCGCGACAAGGCGTGCTTCGCGGTGACGGAACCCGATGCGGGCCTCGACACCACGCACTTGAGCACGCAGGCCCGCCGCGACGGCGACCACTACGTGCTGAGCGGGCGCAAGATCTGGATCTCGACCGCGCAGGTGGCGAACAAGATGCTGATCATCGCGCGCACGACGCCGCTCGACCGGGTCGCGAAGCCGACCGACGGGCTGAGCCTGTTCTACACCGATCTCGACCGGTCGCGCGTCGAGGTGCGCGAGATCGAGAAGATGGGCCGCAAGGCGGTCGATTCGAACATGCTGTTCATCGACAACCTGCGCGTGCCGGAAGGCGACCTGATCGGCAACGAAGGCGATGGCTTCCGCTATCTGCTGCACGGGCTGAATCCGGAACGCATCCTGATCGCGGCGGAGGCGATCGGGCTCGGGCAGGCCGCGCTGCGCCGCGCGACGCAGTATGCGTGCGAGCGCGTCGTGTTCGGCCGGCCGATCGGGCAGAACCAGTCGATCCAGCATCCGCTCGCGCAGGCGTGGATGCAGCTCGAGGCCGCGTGGCTGATGGTGATGAAGGCCGCGACGCGCTACGACGCGGGGCAGCCGTGCGGCGCGGAAGCGAACGCCGCGAAATACCTCGGCGCGGAAGCCGCGTTCCAGGCGTGCCAGACGGCGGTCGCGACGCACGGCGGGATGGGCTACGCGAAGGAATACCATGTCGAACGCTACCTGCGCGAGTGTATGATTCCGAGGCTCGCGCCCGTGAGTCCGCAACTGATCCTGTGCTACATCGCGGAGAAGGTGCTCGGGCTGCCGAAGTCGTACTGACCGTATCGACCCGGCGGCCGGCCCGGCGCGCGGTTTCCCGTTCCGATTCAAGCGCTCGTCATGGACGTCAAACTCGTTGCCCGCACGCTCGACCTGTTCGAGCTGTTCGCCGCCGAACGGCGGCCGCTGCCGCTCACCGAACTCGCGCGCCTGCTCAATGTGCCGGCGTCGAGCTGCCTCGCGATGGCGCGCACGCTCGTGAGCCGCGGTTACCTGTACGAAGTGCGCAGGCGCGGCGGCTACTACCCGACGCGCCGCCTGCAGACGATCGCCGCGGCGATCGACGCGACCGACCCCGTCGTCGACGTCGTCCATCCGCATCTCGTCGCGCTGCGCGACGCGAGCCGCGAGACGGCCGTGCTCGGCAAGATCCAGGGCGTGTCGGTCACCTACCTCGACGTCGTCGAATCGGAGCAGGCGATCCGTTATACGCGCGAGCCGGGCGAACTGCGCCCGCTGCATGCGAACTCGATCGGCAAGGCGATTTTCGCGGAACTGGCCGGCGACGCGCAGCAGGCGCTCGGCGCGCAGTTGCCGTTCGAGCGCTTCACCGACGCGACGGTGGCGGACCTGCCCGCGCTCGTCGCGCAAACCGCACGGTTTCGCGAACTCGGCTGGGCCGAGAACTTCGGCGAGAGCGCGCCCGAGCTGTCGGCGATCGCGGTTGCGCTGACGCTCGACGGCGACTGGTACGGGCTGTCGGTGGTCGGGCCGTCCGAGCGGATCCGCCAGCATCGCGATACGCATGCGGCGCTGCTCGTCGACGCGAAGGCCAGGCTGCTCGCCGAGCACGCGCGCGGCTGACGGCGGGCGGGGCGCGCCGGAGGAGGGCCAGCAAGCGAAGCGGGCCGTCCGCCGGCGATCGGGCCGCGATCGCCGTGAACGGCCCCCGATGCGCGTGCAGGCCTAGCGACGGCCGATCCGCGGCATCACGACTTCACCCACACACCGCCCGCACTCGGGTTGTCGCCTTGCGTCCACCATTTCGCGCAGTATTTCGCGCCCTGGTACATCACGCAGGTGCCGCCTGAATACGCGGTGGTCGCCGACCACGTGGCCGTGCCGCCGCCGACCGGTTTCCACACGGCGGCCTGGCCGGGCACGTCGCCCTGCGTCCACCATTGCGCCTGATACGTCGTGCCCTGGTAGGTGACGGTCGCGCCGGCCGTATAGACCTGGCCGGCCGCCCAGGGCGCGCCCGGTTGCGGCGTGCCGCCGTCCGAGCCGCCGCCGTAGTTCGGATCCTGCGTGACGCCCGCGCCCCACTTGCCGTCGAGCTGCCTGAAGATCGTTGCGAACGCATACGGCTGCTGCGCGACGCCCGAACAGGTCGGCGACGCATAGGTGCCGCCGGACGGGCACGCCTGGTCGCGGCCGACCGACCAGTTGCCGAAGAAGCCGTAGCCGTTGGCGACCGCCGCGTTCAGCACGCTCTGCGCATTCGCGAGCGTGAAGGTTTCGCCCTGCACGTCGTTCACGCCGATCATCGGCGTGACGCCGACCATCTGCCAGAGCTGGGCATGGGTCTTCGGCTGGCCGGCCGACTTGAAGGCCGTATCGAGTTGCGCGTACAGCGCCTGCGCGGCGCTGATCGCGGCCGCCCCCATATCGATGTTCGCGGGGCCGTAGTCCATCGCCATCACGTTCACCGCATCGAACACGGCCTTGTTCGAGATCGCCGCGTTGACGACGTTCAGGCCGTCCTGCGTGAGCCCGGTCGGCATCGTCGGCAGCGTCAGCGTGACGTGCAGCGGCTTGCCTTTCGCCGCATAACTCGCCTGCAGCTGGGCGACGGCCTGGAAGTTGCGCGCGACCGCGGCCGTGTCGAGCTGCGACGCGCCCTCGATGTCGAAGTCGATGTGCGTGAGGCCATACGTGTCGATCACGGTCTGGTACGCGCTCGCGAGCGCGGGAACCGTCGAGCATGCCTGCATCAGCGGCGTGCCGTTCGCGCCGCCGAACGACACGGCGACTTCGCCGCCTTTCGCGCGATAGCTCGCGATCGACGTCGACAGCGCGGTCAGCAGGCCGCCGCTCGCGCCGTTGCCGATCGGCTGCACGCCGCCCCACGACGGCGTACACCCGTTGCCCGCGACCACGAACGCGAGCGTGAACTGCTGGATGCCTTGCCGGACGCCGATCTGGTCGACGAGCGGCGTCGGATAGAGCGTCACGTCGACATAGGGCGCATAGACGCCGGCGCCCTGGGACACGCTCGCCACGGCGAGCAGGCAACCCGCGGCAAGCGCGCGCGGGATGAAACGCGGCAACACATTGTTGTGCATTGTGTTCTCCAAGTGGAAGAGGGATACGCTGGCCCGCGTATCGCCGCCGGTCGGGCGACCGGGCATGCCCGGCCGGCGGCGTGCCCATCTTGGAGGATTCGCGTCGAATAGTGAATGCTTAGTTGTTCTTTTTGTTATTTGATTCTCGATACGTAACGATCTTGCCGATTCGACATCGTTCCGTCATGCATCGGGCGCGGAGCGGGACAAAATTGCCGTCGATTTCGACTTGAAATCGACGCTTTCGACGCCCCTTGATGGCCGCCTCGATCATGTAATCACGTGTAATCGCTTTCGACGCATGCGCGGCATAACTTTGTCTGCGAGCGAAGTGCTTTCGCGCGAGGCTCACTCACGACGTCACGTCGTTCCAACCATCAGGAGCTCAACATGCTGGAAAGAATCGTAGCAAAGCAGGCAGTCGGAAGCGTTCAAGGCGGCAATCAGGATTCCTGGATCAACCCGCCTTTCAATGCCCAAATCACGTTTCCGGGCACGTTTTCGACCGCACCCATCGTGGTCGTGACGGCCCTCCAGGACCCCAACGACGCATCCAGTTATCCGGACACGTTCTCGGTGACGGTGACCAAGGTCACGACGACCGGATTCAACGTCAACATCACCCGCGAAGACAGGGTGTTCCCCAACTACTCGGGCAGCGACTGGGGGCAAAACCTCTACGTTTCGTATATCGCCGAAGTGCCGAGCCAGTAAAACCCGAACCGGAATCACGCGGCCGCTGCCTCTTTCCAACTGCGCCGGTTTCACCGCCGGAAGTTTGACGAGGCAGTTCCGGCGGCCGGCCAGCCGCAGCCATTCACTGCGGCTGGCCGCCATCGGCGTCGCTCGTTGCGCCGCATGCTCCGCGCAGGTTGTTTGCGCAGGCGAGGGCGGTCGAGGCGGTGATGGTGCGTTGCTGGACCCAGGACCCAGGGCTCACGACGCAGATCCCGCGATCCTGGCGCCGCAAAGGATCGCGCTCGATAGCCGGCACGGTGGCCTTCCAATGAAAAATGCCGGCATCGACGGCACGCGGGAGCGCTCGAATCGGTCGGGCAGACCCGCTACGTCCAATGTCCGGGGTATCCGCCGACCGTCGCCATCTGTCCGTCGGGTCGATCGATTCGGAATTCCAACATTGGCTCGCGGCACGCCAAGGACGGGGGCACGGGTGCATCTGCGCCGCTCGCGGCCCCGCCATTTTCGTCAGGAAAGTCGAAACATGACAAGCACTCTACACATTCCGGCCGGCTACTTGACGCTCGGCCTGGACTCCACCGGCGCTGTCGTCGAACTCATCGATTCGCGCAGCGGCCGCAACTACATCTCGCCCGGGAAATCCGTCCCGCTCGTCAGGCTCGTGATCAACGGCGTACTGGCGAAACCCGCCGGCGTCCGATGGTCGTCCGCCGACAACACGCTGTCCTTCGTGAATGATGCCGGCCTCGCATTCGAGGTCGATGTCCGCGTCCTGCAGAAAAACGGCTACGCCACCTTTGAAGTCACCCGCGTGTCGACCGATCCCGCTTCCGACGTTCAGACGCTGCTGTGGGGGCCGTTGCCTGTCGCGATCAACCAGACCGTCGGCGAAGCCGCGGGCGTGGTGCGAGACAACGAATTCGCGATCGGCCTCAAGCCGCTCAACGACCGCACCGAAGGCGCGTGGCCCAAGGAATATCCGCAATACGGCTGGGAAAGCGACGTCATCCCCAATCCTTACAACGTGGACGTGGCGGCGCTGGAGCCGTGGTGCGCGGCGGCGAAGACGTCATGGGGGGCCGTGCTGCGCGCCTTCACGTTCGACTATACGCGCCGGCGCGACCGGCTCAATCCCAATGGCTATCCGATCCCGCTCGGCCCGCTCGACAGCGCGGGCTCGGTCATCGGTTCGAAGATTGCGCTGTACGGCAGCGCACCGGAACTCGTGACGACCCTGTTGTCGTTCATTGCCTCGGGTGAAAACCTCCCGTATCCGACCCAGAACGGCCAGTGGCAGAAAGTGGCGCAGGCCAGCGGCCAGTCGTCTTTCGTGCTGGACGATCTCGACACCGGCAATGTCGGCAAGGCAGCCCGATTCGCCAGCAGCGCGGGAATCAACTACATCTACTCGCCACGGAATTTTCGCGGCCCCTGGAAATATACCGGGCATTATCAGTTCGACTTCACCTTCGGCGACAGCGACAGCGGAGCCGAAAAGCTGGTGGAAGCGGCAAAGGAGCACGGCGTCCGCGTCGGCGTCCATACCATGTCGGACTTCATCAGCGTCGGCCAGCCCACCTCCATCGATCCCTACGTTTCGCCGCCCGCGGATCCTCGTCTGGCCTTGGGCGGTCAAGCCGCCTTGTCCCGGCAGTTGAGCATGACGAGCACGATGCTCTACTTGAGCGGATTCGCGCCGGTGCGGGACGGGATCAACGAGCAGATGCTGCGTATCGGCAACGAGTTCATCTCGTTCAACGCGGTCCAAAGGGGCGTCACCGAATGGCAAGTCAGTGGACTGACCCGAGGCCAGTGGGGCTCCGTCCCGGCCGAAGCCGCGCGTGGCACGCCCGTTGCGAGGGTGATCGTGAATTCGTACGGCGGGGCCATCGGCGGCCTCGGCATCATCGACGAGATCGCCACCCGGCTGGGCGCCCTCAGGAACAACGTCGGCATCCGGTCCCACTCCTTCGACGGGGTGGAATCCGCCAGCGATACCGGCTGGGGCAGCTTCGGCATTGCCCGGTTGATCAACGGCACCTACGCCGCCCAGACCGGGCACGACGGATACATCAGCGAGACGAGCCGGATGACCTCGAACGCATGGGACACGCTGACCCGCGCGAGCTGGTCCAACCCGGACGTGGATCAGTTGTACCGCGACAACGCCTTCTACCAGGCCAACTACCTGCCGGGCATGCTTGGATGGTTCGATATCACGGGCGTCTCGTTGACCACGATCGAAACCAGGCTCGCACGCGGCGCGGCGCTCAACGCCGGCATTGGCTTCCAGAGCACGGTGGCATTCCTGCTCTCGGCAGAGTCGACGCCGGATATCCTCGACAAGATCAAGCAGTGGGAAACCGCCAGGAATCTCGGCGCATTCACCGAAAAGCAGAGGGCCGCGCTTCGCGACCAGACGACCTCGTGGACCCTGAGCGCCGTCACCCCCGGGCAAAGCTGGTCGTTGCAGCAGGTGAATGCCGACGGCGTCCCGATCGGCGCTCCGCAGACCGTATCGGCACCCACACCGCAACTGGGCCCCGCCGTCCTGCCGGTCGCCACTCAAGGCACGCTCTACGGAGCGAAAATCACGACGAATACGCCTGCGACCGTCCGCTTCACGGTGACCAACGGGGGTTTGCCCCCAGGCCTCCAGTTCAATCAGGATACGGGCGGGATCGTTGGTACGCCGAGGAAGACCGGGCGGTACACGTTTACCGTCACGGCCACGAATGACGGGGGACTGGCTGACGCGCGAGCGGTTTACACCATCGTGGTGCAGTGAGGTATCGAGCAGCCCTCATCGATTTCGCGGGCGAGCGCGCCGGCATTCGGGACGCGCGTCGCGGCGGCTGTGCGGCGCGCGTCATTCCGGCGATACCCGCGGCATTCGGTGAGGGCGATCAACCGTTCCGGCAAACGTGATCGATGTGGAAGAGGGTGTCGCGCGGCCGGAACATCGAAACCACGGGGAAGGTCGATCCGGATCGCTTGACTCGCGTCAAGCCGATGCGGGCTGCACAAGCGAGCGCGCGAGTGCGACGAAGCGTTCGACGCACGCCGACGCAAACGGCTCGCTCCACGACATGATCTGCTCGACCGCGCGCGCGCCGGCGAGCGGCACGTACACGACGCCCGGACGCCGCAGCGTCGCCGTGAAGCCCGGCACGATCGCGATGCCGCGTTCGGCGGCCACCAGCGATACGAGCGTCGTGATCTGTGCCGCGGTCGCGCCGATGCGCGGCGCGAATCCGGACTGTGCGCACAGGTCGTCCAGTGCCGCGGCCAATGCCGAGCCGTAACCCGGCGGAAAAGTCACGAAGGTTTCGCTCGCCAGCGCCGCGACGTCGACGCTCGCGCGGCCCGCGAGCGGATTCGCGGCCGGCACGGCGGCCACGAGCGGTTCACGCGACACGACGAGCGACGCCACCGGCACGCCAGGCGCGTCGCCCCATGCCCAGCCGAAACCGATGTCCATCGTGCCGTCCGCGATCTGCCGGTGCTGGCTGGCGGTCGCCGCCTCGCGGAACGCGAGTTCGACGTCGGGCATCGTGCGGCTCGCGGCGCGGATGACGTCCGGGAACGTGTCGGACATCGGAATGGCACTCGCATAGCCGATCACGATTCGTCCGGCGATGCCTTGCGCGAGCTTGCGCGCGCTCGCCTCGGCCTCGGCGGCCGCGCTGACGACGTTGCGCGCCTGTTCGAGGAACGCGGCGCCTGCCGGCGTCAGCCGCACCGCGCGCGTCGAACGCTCGAACAGCCGCACGCCGAGCTCGCTTTCCAGCGCGGCGATATGGCGCGTGAGCGGCGGCTGCGCGACGCGCAGGCGCAATGCCGCGCGGCCGAAGTGCAGTTCGTCGGCGACGACCACGAAATAGCGGAGGCGGCGCAGGTCGAGCATTGTTGTCGTTCCGGTATCAATCGCGATGAAAACGGTATTGGCGTGCGCACGGCGCGCTCGTCAGACTGTCGGCATCGACGACCAGGCAGCTCCGATGAACGACAGGACCACGCGCTTCGCGTTCTTTCTCTGCGGCTTCGCCGCGTTTCTCAATCTGTATTCGACGCAGGGCATCCTGCACGAACTCGCGGCCACCTTCGGCGTCAGCGCGGAGCGCGCGGGGCAGGGCGTGAGCGCCACCACGACGGCCGTCGCCATTATCGCGCCGTTCGTCGGCGTGCTGGCCGCGCGCATCGAGCGGCGCATCGCGATCTCGCTGGCGGCGATGGCCGTCGCGCTGCCGGTCGTGTGGTCCGCGCATGCGGCAGGTTTCGCGTCGTTTCTCGGCGCGCGCTTTGCCGCCGGCCTGGTGATGCCGTTCGTCTTCGCGCTGTCGATCGCGTACATCGCCGAGCGCTTCGATCGCGGCACGTCGGCCGAGATCAGCGCGCTGTTCGTCGCCGGCACGACGCTCGGCGGTTTCGCCGGCCGCTTCGCGACCAACCTGATGACGTCGATGTGGGGCTGGCGGCATGCGCTCGACGTCGTCGCGGCGCTGTGTCTCGTCACGGGCGTCGCGATCTACGCGAGCCTGCCGGCGTCCGGTGCGATCGCGCGGCGTGTCGAACCCGACACGGAGGCCGGTGCGGGGCCGGCCTGGCGCATCGTCACGCGCGGCCCGCTGCTCGCGTCGTTCGCGATCGGCGCGTGCGTGCTCGCGTCGCAGGTCGCGACGTTTACGTTCGTCGGCCTGCGCCTGGCCCGCGCGCCGTTCGGCTTCGGCACGGTCGGGATCGGCGCGATCTATGCGGTGTTCCTGGTGGCGGTGGTCGTGACGCCGCTGGCAGGGCGCCTCGCGCGGCATCGCGGCCCGCGCGCACCGGGGCTCGCCGCGGCCGCGCTCGCGATCGGCGGAGCGCTGCTCACGCTGTCCGACCACGTGCCGGTGATCCTGGCCGGCCTCGCGCTCGGCTCGACCGCCGTGTTCGTCGAACAGGCGTCGGCCAACACGTTCATTTCGCAGGCGGCATCGAGCGCGCGCTCGACGGCGATCGGCATCTACCTGTCCTGCTATTACTTCGGCGGCAGCCTCGGCTCGATCCTGCCGGTGCCCGGCTGGCACCGGTGGGGATGGGCCGGCTGCGTCGCGTTCGTGGTCGTTGCGCAGGCCGTCGTCGGCGTGCTCGTGTATCGGTTCTGGGGGGCGGGCGGCACGGCGTATGCCCGCGCGCACGGCGTCAGGCCGGCGCGCTGACCGGGTTCAGCGATACCAGCGCGGCGTATAGACCCACTCGCGACCCTCGCCGATCGCGAAGCGGCGCGTCGTCGACGAGCCGACGATCACCATCGTGCGCATGTCGACCTGGTCGCTGCGCAATGCACCGAGCGTCGTCGTCGCGAGCGTCGCGCCCGGCCGGCCGATGTCGCGGCCCAGCACGACCACCGTATCGGCCGTGCGATGCGCGCGCACGACATCGAGCGCGCGATCGAGCTGCCACGGCCGCGCGCGCGAGATCGGGTTGTAGAACGCCATCACCAGATCGGCTTGCGCCGCATGCCGCAGGCGCGTCTCGATCACGTCCCACGGCTTCAGGTTGTCCGACAGCGAGATCGCACAGAAATCGTGGCCGAGCGGCGCGCCGGCCTGGGCGGCCGTCGCGAGCGACGCCGAGATGCCGGGCTCCACGCGCAGGTCGACTGCGGCCCAGTGCGGGTCGCGCGCTTCGTCGAGCGCCTCGAGCACGGCCGCGGCCATCGCGAACACGCCCGGGTCGCCGGACGACACGACCGCGACGCGCCGGCCCTCGGCCGCGAGTTCGAACGCATGGCGCGCGCGCTGCATCTCCTCGCGATTGTCGGTGCCGTGCACGCGCTGGTCGTCGCGGAACGGGCCGGCCATGTTCACGTAGGTGGTGTAGCCGAGGATGTCGGTCGCGTCCGCGAGCGCGGCGCGCGCGGCCGGCGTGAGCCACGCGGCGCCGCCCGGGCCGAGCCCGAGCACCGTCAGGCGGCCGCGCGCACGGCCGAGCGTGGCGGGATCGACCGGATGCGCCGCGACCGCGCATGCGATGCCGTTCGTCGTGGCCCGCAGCGTGTGAGCGACACGCAACGCGCGGCCGAGCAGCGCGGCCGCGTCGGCCGGTACATTGCCGTCGCCGTCTGCATCGACGAAACGAAGCGGTACGTCGAGCGTGTGCGCCGCATCCTCCAGCGCGGCATCGCCGATCGCCGCTGCGGGCGCCACGATGGCCGCGAGCGCCAGCCGGGCGAGCCCCTGCGCGTCGAGCGATGCCGCGATGCGCGCCGCGAGCGCGCCGTCCGCGTGGACAGCGTGCGCATCGACGCCCACCACCACGCTGCGCGGATGAATCACGAGCTCGTCACGCGTGCCGCGCCAGGCTTCGGGCGTCACGCGGATCGCATGCGCCGCGGCGGCGTCGCGCGGCAGCGCGACATCGTCGAGCCACGGCGCCGTGCCGTCGATGCGCGTCGACGCACCCGCGAGCAGGTCGGACACGAAGCGCTTGCCCTGGGCAAGATCGGCGAGTGCATAGCCTTCCGGCGGATTGAGCACGCACGCGCCGAAGCGCAGTTCGCCGCTCGTCGTGATCGCCGGCGCGACGCCGACGCAGGCGGCGATTTCGCGCGCCATCACGTTGACGCCCGTCAGGCCGCCGAGCAGCGGCACGACCGCCGAACCGTCTTCCGCCACCGCGAGCACGGGCGGTTCGACGCCCTTGTCGGCAAGCGCCGGAGCGATGCAGCGGATCACGATGCCGGCCGCGCACAGCGCGACGATTGGCAGGCCGCGTGCATAGAGTTCGCGCAAGTGCGCGCCGAGATCGTCGAACGGCACGTCGGCGGCGACGCGCGATGCGAGGCCGTGCACGCGCGCACCCGGATAACGCGCCTGGATGCGCCGCGCGGTATCGAGCGCGCCCGCGCCGAGGATCACGATCGCGGGCGGGGTCGTCATCCTTGCCATTTTTCCCCCGGCACGACGAGCAGCGAGAAATACGGCGACGCCATCGGATCGACTTCATCGAGCGGCACGATGCGCTGGCTTGCCATCGTCGCGCGCTCGACATACAGCGCGCGCTTCGCGAGCCCCAGCTCGTCGAGCACGCGCCGCACCTTGTCGAAATTGCGGCCGAGCTTCATCACGACGGCCGCATCGGCCTGCGCGAGCCGCGTGCGCAACTCGTGCTCGGGCAGCACGCCCGACAGCACCGACAGGCTCTGGTTGCGATAGACGAGCGGCTGGCCGAGCACGGCGGTGCCGCCGAGCATCGCGCATACGCCGGGGATCACCTCGGTGTCGTAGCGCGGTGCGAGGCGGTCGTGCAGGTACATGTACGAGCCGTAGAAAAACGGGTCGCCTTCGCAGATCACCGCGACGTCGCGCCCCGCATCGAGGTGCGCACCGACGACCCCGGCGGCCGTGTCGTAGAAATCGGCGATCACCGTCTCGTAGCAGAGCGGCGGCGGCAGTGCCTCGGTCGTCACCGGATAGACGAGCGGCAGTTGCGTCTGCCCGTCCCGCAGGTGCGCCTCGACGATGCCGTATGCATTGCCTTTCTTGCCCTTCGCGACGAAATACGCGACCACGGGCGCGGCCTGCAGCACGCGCAGCGCCTTGATCGTCATCAGTTCGGGATCGCCGGGGCCGACGCCGACCCCGAACAGGCGTCCGCGCGCGGTCGTCATTCGACCTCCGTCGCGAGTGCGTTGACCGCCGCAGCGGCCATCGCGCTGCCGCCGCGGCGGCCGAGCAGCGTGACGTACGGGACGCCGCGGCTGTCGGCATCGAGCAGCGCCTTCGATTCGGCCGCACCGATGAAGCCGACCGGGAAACCGAGGATCAATGCGGGGCGCGGCGCGCCGGCGTCGATCATGTCGAGCAGGTGAAACAGCGCGGTCGGCGCATTGCCGATCACGACGACGCTGCCGGCGAGCTGCGGACGCCACAGTTCGAGCGCGGCGGCCGAACGCGTGTTGCCGAGATCCCGCGCGAGATCGGGCACTTCCGGCTCGCCGAGCGTGCAGATCACGCGGTTGCCGGCCGGCAGCCGCGCGCGCGTGATGCCTTCGGCGACCATGCGCGCGTCGCACAGGATCGGCGCGCCGGCCGCGAGCGCCGTGCGGCCCGCCGTGCCGGCACCGGCCGAGAAGCGCAGGTCGTAGACGACGTCGACCATCCCGCACGCATGGATCACGCGCACCGCGAGTTTCTCGAGGTCGGGCGGAACCTGCGACAGGTCGGCCTCGGCGCGGATCGTCGCGAACGACTGGCGGTAGATTTCCTGCCCGTCGCGAATGTAGTCAAGCATCGGTGGTGTCCTGGCTGTGCCGCGCGCCCGTCAGTCGGGCCGCGGCCTGGTCAATCGTCAGATGGCGCGCGAGCGGGGCGCCGAGGCCCGCGGCCGCATCGCGCCGGTAAAGGTCGTAGTGCGCGGGCGCAACCGCGACGAGCGTGTGCGTCGCGGGATGCGGCAGCGCGCAATGGCGCTCGCAGCCGGTCAGGTGCACGTCGACCGCATGGCCGATGCGCGCGGCGAGCGCGAGCGCGTCGTGTTTCGTGTCGGCGCGCGCTTTCGCGCAGCCCGCGCTGCCGGTGCACGCGACGAGCGGCGCCAGCGGGTCGGACGACGCGCAGACGAGGCCGAGCGATGCCAGCGCATCGAGCGTGGCCGGCGCGCGTTCACGCGGGACGCGATGCATGAACACGCCTTGCCAGGGCGTCATCGACAGCGTGCCGTCGCCGTCGGTTTCGGCCAGCGCGGCGAGCCGTTCCAGTTGCGTGGCGTCGAGCCGGCCGAGCGGGAATTGCGCGCCGACGTGGCAGCGCGCGGTATCGCGCGACGGATGTACGCCGAAACGCAGCGCCGGATCGGTGCGCGCGCGGCGCCAGCCGGCGAGCGCCGGATCGGCCGCAAGCGCGAACGGCACATAGTGCTGCGCGCGCTCGAGCAGCGCGCGTTCGCCGCAGGTCGCGAGCAGGGCACGCATCCGCGTGACGTCCGCCGGCGCGAGATCGAGGAACGCGAGCAGCAGCGCGCGGACCAGCGCGACACCTTGATCGGGCGCGACATCGACCGAGGCCGGTCGGTCGTCGTGCGCGACCGGCGGGCAGCCGGCCAGCCCGGCCGCGATGCGCATCGCACCGTCGCCGCGACGCCATGCGGCGAGCCAGATGTCGTGCGGATGATCGAGCGCCGCAACCGATTCGCCGCCGTCGAGCTGGATCGAGAATTTCGGCGACAGCTCGCCACGGCGCGGCTCGCGCGCCAGCATGTCGAGGAGCGGCGCGGCGAGCGCGCGGCCGTCGACGAGGGCGGCGGGGTCGTCACCGGCGAGCGGGCTGAGCATCACGTTGCGGACGTCGTCGCTCGCGGCGAGCGCGGCGGTATCGGCGACGGCATCCGCGGTGGCGTCGACGGACGGGCCGAGGCCCGCGTCGAGCAACGCGCGTATCAGCGCGTCGGCCGCGCCGTCGCGAATGCCGCGCAGCTGGAGATTCGCGCGATTGGTCGCGTCGATCGCACCGGAGCCGCAGGCACGCGCAGCGGCGGCGATCGCGCGCGCCTGATGCGCATCGAGCCGGCCGCCCGGCAGCTTGATCCGGCACAGCCCGCCGTCGGCGGCCGCGACCACGCGCACGAGCCCCGGGCAAGCCGACGGGCGCACGACGGGCGACGCAGGAATCGAATCGGGGGCGGAACTCACGGGGTACCGGGGCAGTGTCGCGCCGCGGCCAACGCGTCGGTACACCCCGCCCGACGCCGACTGGCACGCACGCACTTTCTGGCCGGCAGGTCTCCTGGCTGACAGGTCGGCGCCGGCTCCCGGCCTTCCCGGCGAAACCAGTGGCATGAGGGGGAGATCGGCTCGCTGTCTACAGTTGCGGGGGCAGCCACAGCGGCGCGTGGGGCGCCCTGTGTTCCCTCTTCGGCCCCGAAGGGCACCGGCGAACGAACGGCCGTAGGATACCCGATTTTCGCGACGATCCGGCATCGGCGGTACGTCGCGCAACCGCGTCGCAGCATGGCCGCAGACGGTTTTGCGCTGTCTCGCAAATGGTAGGATTGGCGCCTCGACATCAGATCGGCGACCGCCGGCATCCGCCATGAAACTCGGCAGGACGGAACTGTTCGGCATGGGCATCGCACTGGGCCTGCTGGCCATCCCCGCATGGGTCCTGCTCGCGTGCGTGCTGATCCCGCTTGCACCGTCGGCCGAGTGGCCGAAGAATGTCGGGCTCGCCGGCCTCGGCGTGCCGATCGTCGCGGGCGGCACGCTCCTGTACAGGAAAAGCGGGACGCGGCCGCTCATGTGGCTGCTGCTCGGCTGGCTGCTGATCGCGTCGATCGGCGGCATGGTTCTGGCCTTGCTGACGTTTGTCGTCGGCGTGCCGCTCGGGTGACGTCGCCGCTGCATCGCACCGAAGGGCGTGCGTGGCGCGAAAGCGGATCGGGATCAGCAACGAATCAACGCGCGGCGCTCCGGCAGCCGCGCATCGCAACAAACGGGATGGAATCGAACGATGGGGAAGGGTGCATGACGGCGTGGCTGACGGTAGTGGGCATCGGCGACGACGGTTACGCGGGGCTCGGCCGCAGCGCGCGCCGCGCGCTGCTCGACGCGACGCTCGTCGTCGGCGCGAAGCGGCATCTCGACATGCTGCCCGCGCGGCTGCCGGCCGCGCGCGAAGCGTGGCCGTCGCCGTTCGACCTTGCGGGCGTGCTTGCACGGCGCATGTCGCCCGTCTGCGTGCTCGCCAGCGGCGACCCGATGCTGTTCGGCGTCGGCGCCACGCTCGCGCGCTCGCTGTCCCCTGACGAATGGCGCGTGCTGCCCGCGCCGTCGTCGCTGTCGCTGGCGGCCGCACGCCTCGGCTGGGCACTGCAGGATGTCGGCGCGGTTTCGCTCGTCGGCCGTCCGCTTGCGGCGCTCGCGCGCCACCTGCTGCCGGGCCGCCGCCTGTTCGTGCTGAGCGCCGACGGCCGGACGCCGGCCGCCGTCGCGGCCGAACTCGTCGCACGCGGCTTCGGGCCGACGCGCATCAGCGTGTTCGAGCATCTGGGCGGCCCGCTCGAGCGGCGTCTCGACGGGCTCGCGCAGGACTGGCGCGTCGCCGAAACGGCCGCGCTCAATCTGGTCGCGCTCGACTGCCGGGCCGGCCCCGACGCGCCGCGCCGCGCGCTCACACCCGGCCTGCCCGACGATGCGTACCGCCACGACGGCCAGCTCACCAAGCGCGACCTGCGCGCGATGACGCTCGGCCGCCTCGCGCCCGTGCCCGGCGAGCTGCTGTGGGACGTCGGCGCCGGTAGCGGCTCGATCGGCATCGAATGGATGCGCGCGCATCCGTCATGCCAGGCGATCGCGATCGAAGCGCATGCGGAGCGGCAGCGCTTCATCGAGCACAACCGCGACGCGCTCGGCGTGCCGGGCCTGCAACTCGTCGCGGGCCGCGCACCCGATGCGCTCGCGGGGCTCGCCGCGCCCGACGCGATTTTCATCGGCGGCGGGGCGACCGCGGCCGGCGTGCTCGACGCGTGCTGGGTATCGCTGAAGCCCGGCGGCCGGCTGGTCGCGAACGCGGTCACGCTGCAGGGCGAACTGGCGCTCGCCGCATGGCGCGAGACGCATGGCGGCACGCTCACGCGCGTGTCGCTCGCGCATGCCGAGCCGCTCGGCCGCTTCGACACCTGGCGTCAGCCGCTGCCGGTCACGCTGTACGACGTGCGCAAGCCGGACACGGTCGACATGGCCGACACGGCGGCTTCGCCGGCCACGACGCATACAACGGACGCGTGATGCGCGACGAAACCCCCGAACAGCCCGCGCCGCTACGCTTCGGCTACACGACCGGCAGTTGCGCGACCGCGACGTCGCTCGCCGCCGCGCGGCTGCTGCTCGCGGGGCGTGCGGACGACGCGGTCGAGATCGTGCTGCCGAAGGGGCAGCGCGTGATGATGCGGCTCGATTTCTGCCGGACGACGGCCGACGGCGCGGAAGCCGGCACGATCAAGGATGCCGGCGACGATCCGGACGTCACGCACGGCGCGCTGATCTTCGCGCGTGTCGCGCTCGCGGCGGCGCCCGGCGTGCGTTTTCATGCGGGGCCGGGTGTCGGCACGGTCACGCGCGCGGGGCTGACGCTGCCGGTCGGTGAACCGGCGATCAACCCGGTGCCGCGCCGGATGATGACGACGCACCTGGAAGCGCTGGCGGCCGAGCATGGGTATGCGGGCGGCTTCGACGTGACGATCGGCGTCGAGGGCGGCGAGGCGCTCGCGCTGAAGACGATGAACCCGCGCCTCGGCATCGTCGGCGGGTTGTCGATCCTCGGCACGACCGGCATCGTGCGGCCGTTCTCGTGCTCGGCCTATATCGCGTCGATCCACCAGGGCATCGACGTCGCGCGGGCGAACGGCATCACGCATATCGCCGCGTGCACGGGCAACGCAAGCGAGGATGCGATGCGCGCGCACTACCACCTCCCCGACATGGCGCTGATCGAGATGGGCGATTTCGCGGGCGCGGTGCTCAAGCACCTGCGGCGCGCGCCGGTCGCGCGGCTGTCGATGTGCGGCGGCTTCGGCAAGCTCAGCAAACTCGCGGCCGGCCATCTCGACCTGCACAGCCGCCATTCGAGCATCGACCTGCCGTTGCTCGCGCAGTGGGCGGCCGAGGCCGGTGCGAGCGACGCGCTGCAGGCCGCGATGCGCGCCGCGAACACGAGCCAGGAAGCGCTGAAGCTCGCGCACGCCGACGGTGTGCCGCTCGGCGATCTCGTCTGCGCGCATGCGCTGCGCGTCGCGCGCGACATCGTGCCGCCGTCGGTTGCGGTCGAGATGTTCGCGATCGACCGGCAGGGCCGCTTCGTCGGGACAGCGCGATGAGCGCCCGCATCCTGCTGCTCGGCGGCACCGGCGACGCACTGAAGATCGCGCGCGCGCTCGGCCCGCATCATGTCTATAGTCTCGCCGGCCTCGGCAAGACGCCCGACGACCTGCGCTGCGACGTGCGCGTCGGCGGTTTCGGCGGCGCTGCCGGGCTGGCCGCGTATCTGCGCGACGCCGGTATCGGCCTCGTGATCGACGCGACGCATCCGTATGCCGCGCAAATCAGCGCGAATGCCGCCGCCGCGGCGCGTGAAGCGGGCGTGCCGCTATGGGCGCTGCGCCGCGCGCCGTGGTCGCCGCAACCCGGCGACGACTGGCGCATGGTCGACGACTGGGCCGGCATCGAAGCCGCGCTCGCGCCGTTCCGGCGGCCGCTGTTCACGCTCGGCCGCGAACCGCTCGCACATCTCGACGCGATCCCGCCGCACCAGTTCTGGCTCGTGCGCTGCCTCGACCCGCATCCCGGCAACGCGCGTGCACAGGTCGTCGCCGCGCGCGGGCCGTTCACGCTGGACGGCGAGCGCGCGCTGTTCGCGCTGGCGGGCATCGACGTCGTCGTCAGCAAGAACAGCGGTGGCGCGGCCACCGAAGCCAAGCTCGACGTCGCGCGCGAACGCAGGCTGCCGGTCGTGATGCTGCGCCGGCCGCCGCTGCCCGACGCCGACCGCGCGTTCGACTCGGCCGCGGCGCTCATCGACGCGCTCGATCCGGCCGCGCGCGCATGACGCCGCGCGGCCGGTCATCCCATGAATTGACGGAGATTTTTCGATGACGGTGTATTTCATCGGCGCGGGCCCCGGCGACCCGGAGCTGATCACGGTGAAGGGCCAGCGCCTCGTGCGCACGTGCCCGGTGATCCTGTATGCGGGTTCGCTGGTGCCGGCCGCCGTGCTCGACGGCCATCGCGCGGAGCAGGTCGTCAACACGGCCGAGCTCGACCTCGATGCCATCGTCGCGCTGCTCGCCGCTGCGCACGCGAAAGGGCAGGACGTCGCGCGCGTGCATTCGGGCGACCCGTCGCTGTATGGCGCGATCGGCGAACAGATCCGCCGTCTCAAGACACTCGGGATACCGTACGAAATCGTGCCCGGCGTGACGGCCACGGCCGCATGCGCGGCGACGCTCGGCGTCGAGCTGACGCTGCCCGGCGTCGCACAGACGGTGATCCTCACGCGCTTCGCGGGCAAGACGACGATGCCGGAAGGCGAAGCGCTCGGCTCGCTCGCGGCGCACCGCGCGACGCTCGCGATCCATCTCGGCGTGCGCCATCTCGCCCGCATCGTCGACGAAGCGCTGCCGCATTACGGCGCCGATTGCCCGGTCGCGGTGATCTATCGCGCGAGCTGGCCGGATGAAGAACGCGTGACCGGCACGCTCGCCGACATCGTCGCCAAGGTGCGGGGCACGCAGATCGAGCGCACCGCGCTGATCCTGATCGGGCGCGTGCTCGACGCCGAAGGGTTTGCGGATTCGACGTTGTACGCGAGTGCGGGTTGATTACTCACGGGCGCGGCGTTCACGCAGAAGCGTGCAGAGCGCCGCGTCGATCGTGATCGCACCGCCGGTGAAGTAGATCGGCGCGGCCGATTCGCCGAGGATCAGGATCGACGCGGCGATGCCGACGACGGGGGGCGGGTTGAGCACGACCACGCTCCAGTACGATGCGTTGCCGCGCGCGCCGCGAACGTTGCTTCCGGGCCAGGGGCGACGATTTGCGTTCGGTGTCGCGCGTGCAGTCGCGCCGCAGTCGATCACAAGGACACTGCTGAGCGGCGGCCGCAGCCGAACGGCAACGGCCGTGTTCCCCGTCCCGCGCTAGGCACGCGCAACACGCCGCGCGAGCCGCGGTGCAAACCCCGCGGCCAGCCCGAACAGCGCGGCACACAGGCAAGCCATCGCGACCCATGCGGGCGTCAGGTCCGCGAGATGCTGGCGCACGATGCCGGCCGCGAATGGAAACAGCCCGGCGATCAGGTAGCCGATGCCCTGCACGAATCCCGTCAGCGACGCGGCATCGGCCGGCGTCGCCGCATGGTCGACCGTGACGATCAGCGACAGCGGAAACAGCGCGCCGATCCCCGCGCCCATCAGCAGCGCGGCGGGCAACGCGAGCGCTTCGGGCGCGGCCAGCATCACCAGCAAACCGACGAACAGCGACGCGATCGCCGCATGCAGCGCGGGGCGGCGATCGGGCAGGCGGTCGATCGTCGCGGAGATCGTCAGGCCCGCGACGACCTCCGCGAGTGTCACGCCGCCGAGCAGGCTGCCGGCCGCCGTCGGCGACCAGCCGAGCCGCATGTAGTAGGGCGGCAGCCACGCGAGCACGAGCGTGTACGCGCCGGTCGCGATGCCGAAGAACAGCGCGAGCCGCCACGCGCGCGGCGAGCGCGACGGCCGCGCATGCGTTGCCGACGCCGGCCCGGCGGCGAGCGTGTTGCCGCCGCGGCTGGCCAGCGGCCACGCCAGCGCGGCCACCGCGGCCGGCAGCGCCCAGCCCGCGAGCGCGGCGAGCCAGCCCCAGCGGGCCGCGGCGAACGGCGCGACGACGCTCGCGAGCACGGCGCCGCCCATGATCGACGTCGAATAGACGCCCATCGCGCCGCCGATCCGCGTCGCGAAATGGGCCTTCACGAAGCCGGGCAGCAGCGCCTGCACCATCGCGATCCCGACACCCGCGCAGCAGGCGCTCGCGAGCAGCAGCCACGCGTGCTGCGCGCCGATGCGCGACACGCAGGCCAGCCCGATCAGCGCGACGCCGAGCCACACGCCGCCCGCGATGCCGGTCACGCGCTGCAGGCGCCGCGCACTCAGCGCGCCGAGCCCCATCAGCAGGATCGGGATCGTCGTCAGCAGGCTGGCCGCGCCGTCGCCGATGCCGGTCGCGCGCTGGATCATGTCGAGCAGCGGGCCGACCGCGGCGAGCGCCGGCCGCAGGTTCAGCCCGACGAGCACGATGGCGGCAAGCCGCCATCCGGGGGAAGTGAAGCGATTCATCGCAAGGCCCTCGAAATCGGTGCGCGGCCCCGGAAGGGAGCCGTGCGATTTTCATGTAAAGTATCTCGACATCAAGATAAACGCCGATTTATCTCGACGTCAAGATAACTGGTAGGCCGAGGAGGGTTAATGGATCAGGTGGATCGAGCCGCGCATGCGCTCGCGCAATGGCGTAACGAGCGTCCGGATCTCGACGCGTCGTCGATGGTGGTGATGGGGCGGCTGCAGGAAGCGGCGCTCGTGATCGCGCGCGACCGTCTCAATCCGCTGTTCGCGCGCTACGGGATGCAGCCGGGCGAATTCGACGTGCTCGCGACGCTGCGGCGCGGCGGTGCGCCGTTCGCGCTGACGCCGACGGCACTGTACGACGCGCTGATGATGTCGTCGGGCGGGATGACCGCGCGCATCGACCGGCTGCAGAAGGCCGGCTGGGTCGAGCGCCGGCCGAACCCGGCCGACGGGCGCGGCACGCTCGTCGCGCTGACGGATACCGGCCGCGCGCTGATCGACGAAGCGGTCGTCGCGCACATCGACAACCAGCGCGCGTTGCTGGCCGTGCTGTCGGATGATGAGCAGGCGCAGTTGTCGCGACTGTTGGAGAAGCTGCTGGCGGGGCTGGGGGGCGGGGCGCCGGGAGAGCCGGAAGGCAAGTAGCGCCGCGGAATGCGTCACGCAAATGCGCGCTGCGGGCAAAAGCACGGTTCTGCGTGAATTTTCGTGGATGTCGCTTGGCGACCCGTTTCGGACGCTCGATCCGGCCTCGTGAACGTCTGCAGTGCAGCCCCAATTCTGACTGCCACCGCGGCGACTCCCTGGTGTGATGCCGCACTATAATCACGGGGGGCCTGAAAGACAGGCTTCGACCATAATTTTGATAACTCTAAGAATATGTCAACTACACAATCAGACCGAGATTTTGAAGATGAGGTCCGCCGAATTGCAAGAGCGAAATGGTCGGCGGCTCAGTATTCAGGGGCACAGATGTTAGAAGGCCGTGAAAGGGATGGCGTTTTTGAAACAGAAGAGTCCATCAACTTTATCGAAGCTACGGTATCGGCAGGGACCGGGAAAGCAAAAGAAGATACGCGGAAGCTTTTCAAAGCTATTTCTGAACACAATCGCACTGGAGCACTGAAAATTGCGATTGGTTGGTTCGTGACAAAAAGCGAACCGACAGCAGAACAGCGGAAAGAAGTCCAAGAATTGGGCAAGGGACAAGTCCGCGCGGTGTCGTTCACTCAGTTTCAGCAAAGCCTCATCGATGTACGTGCCTATTTGTCAGCGCGGGGCAATCATTCATTTGGAAGCGTTCAAGATTTCGCAACGAAGTCTAAAATACCCGCGGCCCCCTTTGTGGAAATCGGTCTCAGCCATGCCGCGACCGACAGCTACTGCATGGTTGACAACATTGTGACGAGAGTCCTTGTGGGCGAGCATTTCGCAATCGTCGGGCAGTACGGTGCAGGAAAGAGCATGACGTTGCGCGAGATCTACATGCGACTTCAAGACATGTATA
This sequence comes from Burkholderia cepacia ATCC 25416, assembly GCF_001411495.1. Classification (NCBI taxonomy): domain Bacteria; kingdom Pseudomonadati; phylum Pseudomonadota; class Betaproteobacteria; order Burkholderiales; family Burkholderiaceae; genus Burkholderia; species Burkholderia cepacia. Next base: position 2,820,518 of record NZ_CP012981.1, read on the forward strand.
TCAAAGGAAGGACAGCAAAGTTTCCTGTCTACATCAACTTGCGCGAGCATTCTGGGCAAAGCGATCCTATTGAGCTACTCGAAAGACATGCTCGAAGCATTGGGTTCGATTCTCCCAGTTCGCTAATCCGAGCGTGGAGGGCTGGATTCGTCATTTTACTAGCCGATGGATTTGACGAGGTTACGTCACTGGGTGTACAGGGCTCGTGGAAAAAGCTTAAGGATCTTCGCACACGCTCTTTGGAAGGCATTCGGAAACTTGTGCGTGATAGTAATGGCAGTGGCGTAGTTGTCAGCGGCCGAAGCCATTATTTCGAGAATGAGTCAGAACTGTGTCGAGCTTTGGGTTTGGGCAACGCACAGGTATTAAGCGTTGATGAGTTTAACGATGACCAAGTGAAGAAATTTCTCTCTTCGTTTCCAAACCTATCAAGTGATCATGCCTTCCCGGCTTGGCTCCCTACTCGTCCGTTGCTGCTAGGTTACCTTGCATCGCGGGGGTTGCTTACAGATTTTTCAAATCCAGCAAGCGTTCCCGACGCCGTCGACGGTTGGGACTACCTCCTTGACCGGATTTACGTTCGAGAGGAAGCAATCGAAACCAATCTCGATGGCCCCACGTTGCGGCGCATCCTGCAACGTGCGGCAACTTCGGCTCGGACCTCCGAAGATGGATTGGGCCCCATCGCAAGAAGCGATCTCTTCTCCGCCTTTAGCGAGGTTTGCGGTTATGAGCCAGACGAACAAGGCGTACTTGCGATTCAGCGGCTACCAGGTTTGGGAATTTACAGGGCTGAAGATGAAAGTCGCTGCTTCGTGGACAAAGAACTAGCTTCGGTTTGCAACGGCCGTGAACTTTTGATGTTTCTTGAATCCCCATACGAGGTAGCCAAGGACCGCTCGTGGGTGGATGTTATGAATACCTGTGACCGTGCAATATCTCATGTTGGTGCCGAACTGGCGGTGCGAAGATTGAAAGCGAAAGGAAACCTTCGAAGCAACATCCAACAGGCTACTGCGTTTCTGAACAGCAGAACCGATTTAGCATGTGCGCGCGGAGATGTGGCAATGGTACTGCTTAAGGGCAGCATCGAAATGGACATTTCGCTTAATGCGTCTGAAATTAGCTTCGCAGGCGATGTCATCGAATTTCACCAAGCACAGTCGGATCTTAGTAAGCTTTCGTTTTCCCATTGTATCTTCGATCATGTTCTACTCGAGCCGGAAACTCCTTCCAATAAACTTCCCTACTTTGACAACTGCCTATTCGAACAGATGAGTGGCCGAATCTCTTCTAAGGATTTGCCGAGCGATAGATTTTCTGCCACGTGCGAGTTCGTTGCATTTGATTCTAGCGGAACGAACGGAGCAATCCGGTCTGCACAAATGAGCATCGGCGAGAAAGTCTTGCTGATAACGCTGCGGAAGCTTTTTATTCAAAGTTTATCGGGGCGCGCAGAGGGGGCACTATTCAGGGGGCTCGATGTTGACGAGCGGCGTTGTGTTTCCGATGTCCTTGAATTGCTAAAGCGCCACCAACTAGCGACCGAATATTCTCGGGGCGATGGTGTAATTTGGTTACCGTCGCGAAAAGCGCTCAATAGAGTTAAGAGAATGTTGGCCGCGCCAACCGAGTGTGGAGAGGAAATCATTCGCGACGCACGACTTCTCGCATAGCGTCGTAGGTGACGGCGGAGGAGTCCGTCCTATAACGAGGGTTTCCGAATTCGTTACTCAAGAGGTCGGTTCATCGCCAGCCCAACAGCGGCCGACGAACTGTTGTTTGATAGCGGACTCCCGGGGATCGGCGGCGACTGACCGTCATTGGCCGAACACCGACCGTCTCCCCAGCATTCCCCGGAAAATCGCAATGCCCCCGAAAGCCCGCCGCCCAACACGGCGGGCGCTTCAAGTCTGCAGCCGCGCGGGCCGCACAACGCGCGACCCGCCCAGCCGCTCAGCCCCGCGCCGGAATATTGAGCCCACGCGCAACGGCCGGACGCGCAACAAACGCATCGAGCACCCGCTTGACGTTGCGGAATTCACTAAAGCCGACCAGATCGCCCGCTTCATAGAAACCAACAAGATTTCGCACCCACGGGAAGATCGCGATGTCGGCGATCGTGTAGGTATCGCCCATCACCCACTGGCGGTTCGCGAGATGCGCGTCGAGCACGCCGAGCAGGCGCTTCGACTCGTCGACGTAGCGGTCGCGCGGGCGCTTGTCCTCGTAGTCGCGGCCGGCGAACTTGTGGAAGAAGCCGACCTGGCCGAACATCGGCCCGATGCCGCCCATCTGGAACATCACCCACTGGATCGTCTCGTAGCGGCCCGCGAGATCCTTCGGGATCAACTGGCCCGTCTTGTCCGCGAGATAGATCAGGATCGCGCCCGATTCGAACAGCGGCAGCGGCTTGCCGTCGGGGCCGTCCGGATCGATGATCGCCGGGATCTTGTTGTTCGGGTTCAGCGACAGGAACGCGGGCGAGAGCTGGTCGTTCGTGTCGAAGCGCACGAGGTGCGGCTCGTACGGCAGGCCGGTTTCCTCGAGCATGATCGACACCTTGACGCCGTTCGGCGTCGGCAGCGAGTAGAGCTGGAGACGGTCGGGATGCTGGGCCGGCCACTTTTGCGTGATCGGGAAGGCGGACAGATCGGGCATGAAGGTTCGCTCGTCGAAGTGAATGACTTGCGCACCGTCCTTGCTGCCGCGCGCCACGGACGGTGGCGCGGCGGCGGAACGGCGCGCGCCGAAAACGCCCACTGTAGCCGATCCCGGCGATCGATGCTGGCGGCGGCCGCGCGCGACGGCCGCCAAGGGTCACCAATGGCCGCCGCACGTCCGCCACACGCCCGGCCGCCGTCAGAAGTTGTGCCGCAGCCCGACCATCGCGGCCGTCGTGCCGACGCCCGGCGCGACCGGCTGCCCGTACACGAGCATCTGGTCCATCGTGCCGCGGTTGTTCACATGGCCGACCTGCGCATAGACCGTCGTGCGCTTCGACAGGCTGTAGTCGGCCGCGAGCACGACCGACGTCGACTTGTTCGCCGAGACGTTGCGATCCTTCAGGTAATACACGGCCGAGCTCACCTGAAGGAAAGGCGTGAAGCGATAGCCGATGCCGGCCGACAGCATGTCGAGGTTCACCTTGTCCGCATGCGACGGATTTCGGCCGTTGCCGTACGACGCCGACACCGAGAAGTCGCGGATCGTGTATTTCGCGCCGACGTAGACGAAGCGGTTGTTGTCGACGCCGGTCGGCGCGACGCCCGGCGCCGGGTTCGTGTCGTGCCCGTTGTAGTAGACGGCCGACGCGTTCAGCCCGTAGTTCGCATACTTGAGCACGACCGATTCGCGCGTGCCGCCCTGGAACTGCCCGGCCACGCCGCCCGGCGCGTATTCGAGCGCGATCGACGCGCCCGCGAACACCGGCGACTGATAGACGAGCGCATTGCTGTCGTACAGCGCGCCGATCGCGCCGTTGGTGCTCGTCCCGGGCCAGCCGGCCGCCGTGTTCAGGCCGAGCCACGCGGTCAGCACGCTGCCGAAGAACTGCGCGTTGCGCACGTCGGTGTCGGCCATCGCGTAGATCATCGGCACGATCTGGCGGCCGGCCGTGAAGGTGCCGAACGGGCCCGACACGCCGAGCGACGCGACCTGGTTGAAGATCGCGACGGCGCCCGGCGTATCGCTCAGCTGCAGCTTGCCGGTGCCGCTGTCGAACGAACCCTGCAGCTTGAAGTTGACCTTGTAGCCGCCGCCGATGTCCTCGCTGCCCTTGATGCCCCAGAAGCTCGAGTAGATGCCGCCGTCCTTCATGCGGAACACCTTGCCCGTATTCGGCGCGGTGGGGCTGAACGACGCCGCCGACGTGCTCTGGTACAGCAGGCCCGTGTCGATCACGCCGTAGAGCGTGACGGAGGATTGCGCGTGCGCGAGCGCCGAACAGCAGGCAAGCGCCGCGAGCGCGGCCAGTTTCGTCTTCATGAAGTCTCCAGGGTCGTATTGGACCGGACGGGGTCGAGCCCGTCCGGTTGAAGCGGGGAAGCAACGAGGCGGGCGGGAAGACGTGACAGGCGGCGCCCGCGTGAGCCATGCGGAAAGACTACGCAACGGCGGGCGGCCGCTCCCCCCCATGCGCGGGGGGCAGGGTTGCGGAGAATCGCGGAAGGTGGGGGCGGGAGCGCCGCCCGATCGGCGAAACCGGCGTTACGGCGCGCTTTCGAGCAGGCCGAGCACCAGCGCGCGGCGCACCGCATGCTTGCGCGAGCTGGCGTCGAGCTTGCCGAACAGGTTCTTCAGGTGCCACTTCACGGTTTCCTCGCCGACGGCGAGCGCCACCGCGATCTCCTTGTTCGACAGGTTGCGCGCGAGCAGCTCGAGAATCGCGCGCTCCTTCGGCGTCAAGACGACGCTCGGCACCGCGCGCGGGCTGGCCGCGCCGCGCGGGGCGGGCGGCACGATGCGCGGCGGCGGCAACGCGTGCCGCGCGGAACCGGCGCCGGCGGCCGCTTCGTCGCCGGCGCGGCGCGCCCAGTCGGCGATGGCCGGATGCGCGTCGGCGAGCGTGCGCGTGAGCCCGAACAGCTCCGCGAGGTTCATCGCCTCGTCGAGCAGCGCGCGGCCGCCGCCCCCGGACTGTTCGCGCGCGAACGCGCCGAGCGCCATGATCTCGATGCGCGCCTGGCCCATGCTCATTTCACGGGCCAGCACCGCCGCTTCGTCGAGCGCCGCGCGCGCGTCGTCCCAGCGGCGCGCGGCCAGCGCCGCACCCGCATGCGCGCTCGCCTGCAGCAGCACGACCGGGCGCCGCCACAACGGCCCGTGCGACGGAAACTCGGCGGCCGCGATCGCATCGATCCGCTCGACGAGCGCATGGCAGGTCGCCTCGCGATAACGCGCCGCGTGAATGCGCACCTGTTCGGCGAGGCTCGCGACCGACAGGCGCGGCAGGCGGCGCGCAACGCCCATCGCGTCGAGCGCTTCGAGCAGGTCGATCGCGCGGTGCTCGACGCCGCGCAGCAGCGCGATGCGCGCGGCGGTGCGATAGCCGAGCAGCACGGTATCGGGCGTGCCCGCATGTTCGAGCACGTCGAGCCGGTTCGCGAGCAACGCGGCGGCCTGGTCGACGCGGTCGGCCTCGTACGCGAGCGCCGCGCACATCGCCGCGAGCATGCAGGTCAGCGGATGGCGGCGCCCGAGATCGGCTTCCGCGCGTGCCAGCGCCGGCGACAGCGTGTCGTCGGCCAGCCGGACCTGGCCTTCGCGCAGGTAGCTCAGGCCCGTGATCAGCTCGCCCCAGCGCGCGACGTAGCCGAACCCGGCCGCCGTCTCGCCGCGCGGTGCCGCGTGCTGGAAACGGCGCGCCTGCGCCGGTTCGCCGACGATGATCGCGCGCGCCGACAGCCGGTTCGCGTGCATTTGCGCGAGCCAGGTCGCCGCCGGCGGCGTGAAGTCGGCCCACGGTTCGAACAGCTCGACGAAACGGTCGATTTCGTCGGCGTAATACGCGGCCGCGCTGAGGATCAGCGCGCATTCGTAGCGCATCGCCGCGGGCGTGCCGGTGTCCGCGAGGATGCCCGCGATCTGGCGCTGCGCCTCGACGTGGCGCTCGCCGAGCGCCAGTGCCCACGCGACCGCGATGCGCAGCGTCGGGCGCTTGTCGAGCTCCGCGTCGGGCAGCAGTGCGAGCCAGTCGAGCACGTCGTTGATGCGGCCTTGCTTGATCGCATCCTCGAGGCAACGTTGCGCGAGCGCGTATGCGGTCTCGACCTGGCCGGCCGCATACGCGTGGCGCGCGGCTTCCTCGGTCATCCCGTGCGCGTCGAGCCACGCGGCCGCGCGCGCATGCAGCACGCTGCGCTCTGCTTCCGGGCTCGCGGCCAGGCGGTCGCGCAGCGTGTCGCGCACGAGCGGATGCAGCCGGCACCAGTCCGAATCGTCCGATGCAATGAACAGCGGCGTGTCGCGCGCGAGCCGCGCGAGACGGTCGGGCGCGCCCGCGTCGTCGAGCAGCGCGGCGCACAGCGACGGATGCAGCCGATCGGCGACGCTCGTGCGTGTCAGGAACGCGGTGTCGTCGGCCGACAGGTTCGCGAGCAGCAGCTCGACGAGCCGGTCGCGCGTGCCGTCCACGCGCGCGGCGAGCGCGTCGACCGCCTGGCGCGGATCGGCCGAGCGCGCCATCGCGGCCATCGCGAGCTGCAGGCCGAGCGGCCAGCCGTCGACGCGTTCGAACAGCCGCGCGCACGCGTCGGCGTCGACCCGCTGCGCAAAGCGCGCGCCGACCAGCGCGATCGTCTCGTCGAGCGTGAAGCGCAGCCAGTCGGGGCCCGCGAGCGTGCATTGCCCGCCGGCGAGCAGGTCGCCGGCCGTGTGGTCGAGCCCGCGCCGCGCGGCGACGACGACATGCAGGTTTTGCGGCGCATTGTGCAGCACGTAGGTCAGCGCCTCGAGGCCGGCCGGCGGCAACCGCTCCGCATCGTCGACGATCAGGAGCGCGTCGATCGACAGTTGCGCGACCTCGGCCAGCCAGGCGGTCACGCCTTCGAGCGCACGCGCCGCGTCGGCCGCGCCGGGCGGGATCAGGCGCCCGAAGCCGGGCCGTGCGCAACCGGTCCGCACCGCCTGCACGAGCCCCTGCAGCAACCGGGACGCATCGTCGCGCTCGTCGGCCGACAGCCATACGACCGCGCGGCCGAGCGCGAGGGTCTCGCGGCGCCATTGCGCGAGCAGCGACGTCTTGCCGTAACCGGCCGGCGCCTGCACGAGCGTGACCGGCCGGCCGTCGAAAGCGGGCGACGCGAGGCTCAGCCGCGCGCGGGCCAGCAACTGCGCCGGCACGCGCGGCGCGGTCGTCTTCAGGACCAGTTCGGTGGGAGGCGCGTCGGCGCGAGCGGGTGGGTGGGCCATCGGGGCAGCAGTCGGAATCCGGCGGTGCCGTGCGGGCCAGCGTCCGGGGTGGGTGTGGGGGGAAGGATCGGCCGAAGCGCGTTCGCGCGTCAATCCCCCCCGCGACGAGTGGGGCCGTGCCGGCACCGCGTCGATAGCATGGGTTCCGATCCATGACGAACGCAACGAGGAGAGGGCCATGAACATCGTATCGACCGGCACACGGCGCAACGCGTCGCTCGCCGGATAAACGGAGCGGCACGATGTACCGCCATCTGCTCGTGACGGTCGACGGCGCGCCCGGTGGCATCGACGCGATCGGCCATGCGCTCGAACTGGCGCGCGCGGTCGGCGCCCGGGTCACGTTCCTGCTGATCGGCGCCGCGCCGGCCTCGCGTTTATCCGGAGCGCGGCTGCCGGAACACGGTGCGAAAGTGGAAGCCGCCGCGCGGGCGCAGGGGTTGTCCCATGCGATCGCGGGGGCCGGCCATCCGGGGGCCGGCCATCCGGGGGCCGGCGACGCGGCACCCGGCGCGCTGGCGGCCGAACTCGGCTGCGACCTGATCGGCGTCGCGGCGCTGCCGCACGATGCCGATGCGGCGGCCTGCGCGCAGCGGCAGCACCTGCTCGCGACGAGCGGTGTACCGGTGCTCGTGTGCACGTCGCGGCGAACGCCGGCCGAGGCGCGCGTGATGGCGCGTTGCCTCGATGCGCATCGCGCGGTCGGCGGGTTGCTGCATGCGCTGATGGCGTCCGGCGTGGACGCGGATGCGGATGCACGGCAGCGGCAAGCGAGCGACGCGCAGCATGGCCTGATGGCGTCCGCCGCACACGCGGACGTACCGCAGCGGCACGCGGCCGACGCGCAGCGTGCGCTGGCATCGCTTGCCGCGCTGCAGCGCGCCCGTGTCGGCACGGCCGCCGAAGCGCACCTCTTCGCGGCATTGCGCGTGCGCGCGGAGTGCGTCGCGGCCGAACTTGACGAACTCGACCGCCAGCGGCAGCGCGATGCGCAAGCGCTCGATGCGCTCGAGCGGATTGCCGCGGACGGGCTGCCGTCGGCCGCGTTCGACGCGGCGCTCGCCCGTTATGCACACGGCGCGTTCGAGCAGATGGGGCGGATGGAAGGCGTGATTTTCCCGGCCGCGCGTCGCTACCTGGGCGACGCGGACTGGGCCGGGCTGGATGAACCGCTGGCGGACGGCGCGGCCGCGACGCCGCCGGGCATGAACGAACCCGACGATGCGCGGCGCGCATCCGACTGACAACATACGGAGAACACGATGGCACATGCAGTGCGATTCCACGAAACCGGCGGCCCCGACGTGCTGCGCTGGGAAGCAGTCGACGTCGGCGACCCGGGCGCCGGCCAGGTGCGCCTGCGGCACGAAGCCGTCGGGCTGAATTTCGCCGACACGTATTTCCGCAGCGGCCTGTATCCGGTGCCGCTGCCGGCCGGAATCGGCGTCGAGGCGGCCGGCGTGGTCGACGCCGTCGGCCCGGGCGTGACGAACGTCGCCGTCGGCGACCGCGTGACCTACACGGGCTTCCTGAACACGCTCGGCGCGTACAGCACCGAGCGGCTGATCCCCGCCGCACCGCTCGTGCGGCTGCCGGCCGGCATTTCGTGCGAAACGGCCGCGGCGATGACGATGCGCGGCCTGACGTCGGCCTACCTGCTGCGCCGTATCCACGCGTTCGCGCCGGGCGACACGATCCTGCTGCACGCGGCCGCCGGCGGCGTCGGGCTGATCGTGTCGCAATGGGCGAAGCTGCTCGGGCTCACGGTGATCGGCACGGTTTCGAGCGAGCACAAGGCCGCGATCGCCCGCGCGCACGGCTGCGACCATACGATCGACTACAGCCGCGAGGACGTCGCGAAACGCGTGCGCGAACTGACGGACGGCGCGGGCGTCGACGTCGTGTTCGACAGCGTCGGCAAGGACACCTTCGAAGGCTCGCTCGATTCGCTGAAGCGGCGCGGGCTGATGGTGTGCGTCGGCACCGCATCGGGCCCGATCCCGCCGTTCGATCCGCAGCGCCTCGCGATGAAGGGCTCGCTGTACCTGACGCGCCCGGCGCTGGCCGACTACATCGCCGATCCGGCCGAGAAGAACGACCTGGCCGGCGAACTGTTCGCGCACGTCGCGGCCGGCCGCATCAGGATCGAAATCAACCAGCGCTACGCGCTGCAGGATGCCGCGCAGGCACACCGCGATCTCGAATCGCGCAAGACGACCGGTTCGTCGGTGTTCATCGTCTGAGGAGACGCGCATGCGAGTCGAACCCCTGACCTGTGCGCTCGGCGCGGAACTGCTGGACGTGAGCCTCGCCGACGCCGTGCACGACGACGGCCTGTTCGCCGAAATCCGCGCGCAGCTGCTGCGGCATCGCGTGCTGTTCCTGCGTGACCAGGACATCACGCGCGCCGAGCACGTCGCGTTCGCGCGGCGCTTCGGCGAACTCGAGGATCATCCGGTCGCCGGCAGCGACCCGGAGCACCCGGGGCTCGTGCGGATCTACAAGTCGCCCGACCAGCCGAACGACCGCTACGAGAATGCGTGGCACAGCGATGCGAGCTGGCGCGTGGCGCCGCCGTTCGGCTGCGTGCTGCGCTGCATCGACGGTCCGCCGGTTGGCGGCGACACGATGTGGGCGAACATGGTGCTCGCCTACGAGCGCCTGCCGGACCACGTGAAGCAGCAGATCGACGACCTGCGCGCGCGCCACAGCATCGAAGCGAGCTTCGGTGCGGCGATGCCGATCGACAAGCGCCTCGCGCTGAAGGCGCAGTACCCGGACGCCGAGCATCCGGTCGTGCGCACGCACCCCGAAACCGGCGAGAAGGTGCTGTACGTGAACGCGTTCACCACGCATTTCACGAACTACCACACGCCCGCGCGCGTGCGGGTCGGGCAGGACGCGAATCCCGGCGCCGGCCAGCTGCTGCAATACCTGATCAGCCAGGCATACATCCCCGAATACCAGGTGCGCTGGCGCTGGAAGAAGAACAGCGTCGCGATCTGGGACAACCGCAGCACGCAGCATTACGCGGTCATGGACTACCCGCCGTGCGTGCGCCGGATGGAGCGCGCGGGCATCGTCGGCGACGTGCCGTTCTGAGCGCGCTCGCACCTTAACCGATTCGCCACCCCAAACAACGCGCCGGGCCCGCCGCCCGGCACGGCGGGATACGCACGCCCGTACGCCTGCACAAAAACGATTTCCACTGGAGGACGACATGCAATTTCTCGACGATTCGCTGCACCCGGAAAACCAGGACAAGGTTGTCATCACGGTCGCGCCGTACGGCCCCGAATGGATGCCCGCCGACTTTCCGGAAGACATTCCGGTGACGATGGACGAGCACGTGCAGAAGGCCGTCGACTGCTACAACGCGGGCGCGACGGTGCTGCACCTGCACGTGCGCGAACTCGACGGCAAGGGCAGCAAGCGGCTGTCGAAGTTCAACGAGCTGCTCGGCCGGCTGCGCGAGGCGGTGCCCGACATGATCCTGCAGGTGGGCGGCTCGATCTCGTTCGCGCCGGAAGGCGACGGCGCGGAAGCGAAATGGCTGTCCGACGACACGCGCCACATGCTCGCCGAGCTGACGCCGAAGCCCGACCAGGTGACGGTCGCGATCAACACCGTGCAGATGAACATCACCGAGCTGATGAACCGCAAGGACATCGCCGGCACGTCGCTGAACGAAGCCGCGTTGTGGGACGCGTACCGCGAGATGACCGTGCCGGCCGGCCCCGGCTGGGTCGACGAGCACCTGCGCCGCCTGCAGGCGGCCGGCATCCAGCCCCATTTCCAGCTCACCGGCATGCATGCGCTGGAAACGCTCGAACGGATCATCCGCCGCGGCGTCTATCGCGGCCCGCTGAACGTCACGTGGGTCGGCATCGGCGGCGGCTTCGACGGCCCGAATCCGTACAACTTCATGGAATTCGTGCGGCGCTGCCCGGACGGCGCGTGCATCACGCTCGAATCCCTGATGAAGAACGTGCTGCCGATCAATACGGTCGCGATGGCGCTGGGCCTGCATCCGCGCTGCGGGATCGAGGACACGATCATCGACCAGAAGGGCAACCGGATGACGTCGGTGCAGCAGGTCGAGCAGTGCGCACGGATCGCGCGCGAACTCGGCCGCGACATCGCGACCGGCAAGGAAGCGAAGGCGATCTACCGGATCGGCGTGCAGTACGACGGCATCGACGAGACCCTCGCGCAGCTCGGGATGGCGCCGAACCGCCGGCCGGGCCAGCCGAACGTGCCGCTGCGGGCCGCCTGACGCGCCGCGCATCCGCGCATCCGGGCCCGCGGCCATGGCGGCCGCGGCCCGCCGATCGTTGTGGCGTGGCACCCATCCCCGCGCGTGATGCGGGGGCGGACTCCGGTCAACGGAGCGGGGCCACGCAAGCCGCGCCGGAGCACGATCGCTCCGGTGCCGGAGGAGACACGCATGCTGATCCATCATGTCGAGCCGTCGATCCAGGACGTCGCCGCCGCCGGCCGGCGCGCGCCTGCCTATGCGTGGCTCGTGTTCGGGCTGACCGTCGGCCTGCTGCTGTCGGACTACATGTCGCGGCAGGTGCTCAACGCCGTGTTCCCGCTGCTCAAGCAAGCATGGGCGCTGTCGGACACGCAGCTCGGTTCGCTCTCCGGCGTCGTCGCGCTGCTGGTCGGGCTGCTGACGTTTCCGCTGTCGGTGCTCGCCGACCGCTTCGGGCGCGTGCGCAGCATCGTGCTGATGGCCGCGCTGTGGAGCGTCGCGACGCTCGGCTGCGCGCTGTCGACCCATTACACGGAGATGCTCGTCGCGCGCGGCCTCGTCGGGCTCGGTGAAGCCGCGTACGGCAGCGTCGGCGTCGCGCTGATCCTCAGCATCTTCCCGGCGCGGCTGCGCGCGACGCTGACCGGCGCGTTCATGGCCGGCGGCGCATTCGGCTCCGTGTTCGGCATGGCGCTCGGCGGGCTCGTCGGCGCGCATCTCGGCTGGCGCTGGTCGTTCGGCGTGATGGCCGCGCTCGGCATCGTGCTGCTCGTCGCGTATCGCTGCGTCGTGACCGAACGGCGGCTCGCCGCATATCGCTCCGAATACGGCACTGAGTACGGCACCGAATGCGGCGCCGAACCCTGCCGGCGCGACACCGACACGCCGCGCGACCTGCGCGGCAGCGTGCGCGTGCTGATGTCGGGGCTGTTCGCGTCGCGTTCGGTGATCTGCGCATATCTCGGCAGCGGGCTGCACCTGTTCGTGCCGGGCGCGCTGTTCGCATGGCTGCCGAGCTACCTGAACCGCTACTACGCGATGGCGCCCGACCGCGCGGCCGTGCTCGCCGCCGGTTTCGTGCTGCTCGCGGGTATCGGGATGGTCGGCTGCGGGATCGTCACCGACCGCGTCGGCAAAACCGACGGCAAGCGCAAGTGGCTGACCGCGATCGCATATTGCGTGCTGACCGGCGTCTGCCTCGCGGTCGCGTTCCGGCTGCCGCCCGGGCCGCTGCAGCTCGCGCTGATCTGCGCGGGAATGCTGGTCGGCGCGGGCGCGTCCGGTGCGTCGGGCGCGATGGTCGCGAACCTGACGCCGGCCGCGATCCACGCATCGGCGTTCGCGACGCTCACGCTCGCCAACAACCTGCTCGGCATGGCGCCGGGCCCGCTGCTGACGGGGTGGGCCGCCGATCGCGCCGGCCTCGTCGGCGCACTCCAATGGATTCCCGTCGTGCCGCTCATGGCCGCCGTGCTGTTCGCGATCGGACGCGCGAGCTATGTGGCCGATCTCGCGCGCGTCGAACGCGAACGGCGCGCGCCCAGACTTTCCTGAACGCTTCGGAGGCTGCATGACCCTGACGACCGCACCCACCATCCTGATCGTGCCCGGCTTGCGCGATCACGTCGAAGACCACTGGCAGACGCACCTCGAACGGCGCCTGCCGAACGCACGATCCGTCGCGCCGCTCGAAGCCGACAAGCTGAGCCGCGCGGCACGCGTCGCGGCGCTCGATGCGGCGCTGGCCGCGATCGACGGCCCCGTGATCCTCGTCGCGCACAGCGCGGGGGTGATGATTGCCGTGCACTGGGCGCGGCAGGCCACGCGCAAAATCCACGGCGCGCTGCTCGCGGCGCCGGCCGATCTCGATACGCCGATGCCCGCCGGTTATCCGGCGCCCGACGCGATCGACGCGAACGGCTGGACGCCGGTACCGACCGGGCGGCTGCCGTTTCCGAGCATCGTCGCCGCGAGCCGCAACGATCCGCTCGCGCGCTACGAGCGCGTCGAAACGCTGGCGGCAGGGTGGGGCAGCAGGCTCGTCGATCTCGGCGAGGTCGGGCACCTGAATCCGACGTCCGGGTATGGCGAGTGGCGTGATGCGGAACGGTTGATCGACGAGGTGAGGGCGTTGGGTGAAGGCGATTCAGGCTTGAGGAATTGATATTCGGGCATTGTTTGCCGGCCTTGCGGCCGTTTTCGTCCGTTCGTCGGACGCCATGACTGACAGCGACGCGACCGCTGCATCCGATTGACGGACAAGCGGTCGATCACTGTCATTTTTTGCGGAATGCCGTCGTGGATCCCAAACGAAAGGTGCTGTACGAAGTCGCGTTGAAACCCCGCACGATCATCCGTCCCACCAGCGAGGTCAAGGCTTCGACCGAAGCCGAGAAGGGCGACGTGCCGCGCGCGGCGCGAAAAGTCATTTCCGGACACCGGGACGTGTTGATCGCGCTGAAGAACCGCTGATTTGCCGGGCCTGCCGAACGCTGACGGCACCGATCCGGTCGGGGCCCGTTGTATCCGCTTCGCCCGGATTGCCCCCGCAGAGATATGACGTCGCAAGACGACTTGGCGTCCAGCCGCGATCCCCGGCCCATCTTGCCAGGTAACCAAATTGGCACTCACCGGAAGGTGTTTGTCAGGGAAAGTCCCGCCCCGCGCCGATCGGTTTTTTGTTGACCGACATCGTATAACGCCGTCATGATTTCCTGAAAAGAAAGGTCCCATCCACCGACCGAAGTGAGGAGACATGAACGCCACCACGATCGCTCGCCGTGTCCGCCGGATCGCACTCGCCGTGGGCTTCACGCTGTCGGCCGCGGCAGCCGTTGCCGCCCCCGTATCGCTGAACATCGTCGATGTCGCGGGCAACCTGCAGCTCACGCAGAAGGCCATCGAAGCCTTCAGGGACAAGAACCCGACCCTCGTGTCGAGCGTCACGTTCACGAACGCACCGGCGCCGCAGCTGCCGGGCAAGATCAAGGCGATGCAGGCGGCGGGGCGCGCCGACATCGACCTCGTGCTGACGGGCACCGACGCGCTGGCCGCCGGCATCGAGCAGAACCTGTGGCTGAAGGTGCTGCCCGACAACGCGGGCGCATTCCCCGGCGTGCTCGACAGGTACGCACCCGGCCCGCGCAAGATGCAGGACCTCGCACAGGGCTTCGGCCTCGAAGTCACCTACATGCCGGCCGGCCCGCTGCTCGAATACAACCCGGCGAAGGTCAGCGACCCGCCGAAAACACCCGATCAGTTGCTCGCGTGGTGCAAGGCGCACCCGAACAAGCTGATCTACGCGCGCCCGGCGAACTCGGGCCCCGGCCGCACGTTCCTGATGGGGCTGCCGTACGTGCTCGGCGACAAGAACCCGCAGGACCCGATCAACGGCTGGGACAAGACCTGGGCGTTCCTGAAGCAGCTCAACGACTGCGTCCCGTACTACCCGGGCGGCACGTCGGCGGTGATGAAGGAGCTCGGCGAAGGCACGCGCGACATGACCGTGACCGTCACCGGCTGGGACCTCAACCCGCGTGCGCTCGGCATCGTGCCGGCCGAGTTCCGGGTCCAGGCGTTCGACAACATGACGTGGGTCAACGATGCGCACTACATGGTGATCCCGAAGGGCGTGCCGAAGGACAAGCTCGACGTCCTGTTCAAGCTGATGAACTTCCTGCTCGAACCGGCGCAGCAGGCGATGACCTACGACGACGGTTACTTCTATCCGGGCCCGGCGGTGAAGGGCGTGACGCTCGAGATGGCGCCCGCGCACAGCCAGGAAGTGATCCGCAAGTTCGGCCGCCCCGAATACGCGAAGCTGCTGGCGGATCGCCCGCACGTGCAGCCGCTCAGCGCGCAGGCGATGGTCGCCGCATTCCAGAAGTGGGATCGCGAGATCGGTTCGCAGAAGTCGAAGTGACGCATGGGCCGGCGGGCGCCGCGGCGCCCGCGTCGATGGAGTTCGCGCAATGAAGCAGAGTTTCGAACGGCTGCGGCTCGATGGCGTCAGCCGCAGCTTCACCAATGCGGAAGGTGCGCAGGTCGCCGCGCTGAACGGGCTCGATCTCGAGATCCGGCGCGGCGAGTTCATCGCGCTGCTCGGCCCGTCGGGCTGCGGCAAGTCGACCGCGCTGAACTGCATCGCCGGGCTGCAGCCGCTCACGAGCGGCGGCATCTGGCTCGACGACACGCGCATCGACGTGCTGCCGCCCGAGCGCCGCGGCTTCGGGATGGTGTTCCAGAACTACGCGCTGTTTCCGCACCTGTCGGTGCTCGACAACGTCGGTTTCGGCCTCAAGATGCGCGGCGTGCCGAAGCAGGAAACGCGGCGGCGCGCGCAGCAGGCGCTCGAACTCGTGCAGCTCGTCGGGCACGAGGGCAAGCTGCCCGGGCAGCTGTCGGGCGGGCAGCAGCAGCGCGTCGCGATCGCACGCGCGATCGTCATCGAGCCGCCGCTCGTGCTGATGGACGAACCGCTGTCGAACCTCGACACGAAGCTGCGCATCGAGATGCGCGCCGAGATCCGCCGCATCCACACGCAGCTCGAACGCGCGACGATCTACGTGACGCACGACCAGGACGAGGCGCTGTCGATGGCCGACCGCATCGTCGTGATGAAGGAGGGTGTCGTACAGCAGGTCGCGACGCCGAAGGACGTCTACACGCGCCCGCACAACCTGCACGTCGCGCGTTTCATGGGCTATCGCAACGTGCTGCCGTTCACGCTCGACGGGATGGCCGGCGGCCACGTCAACGTCAGCGCCGCAGGCGTGCGGCTCACGGGCGTGCCGATGGCCGGCTTCGACGCGAAGGACGTCGCGGTCGCGCTGCGCCCCGACGATATCGAGCGCGCGGCAGACGGCGCCGGCAACGCGTTCGACGCGACCGTCGAAACGGTCGAATACGGCGGCCGCGATTCGCTGATCCGTGCGGCCACGCCGTTCGGCCCGATCTGGGCGCGCGTGGCCGGCGAATTCGCGGAAGGCGAGCATTTGCGGTTATGTGTTGCGCCGTCGCGCACGCTCGTCTATGCGGGAGACGCGCGATGAACGGCCGCCGCATCGCGTGCGCTGCAACGCGCCACCGGGAGGCCGCGTGAGCACGCTCCCGGCCGGCGGCACACCGCGCGACGCGAAAGTCTGGCTCGTCACACCCGCACTCGCGTTCATTGTCGCGCTGTTCATCTATCCGTTCGCATACGGTCTCGTGCTGTCGTTCCAGCCGATGAACGGCGGCGGCGCGCTCGCGAACTACGTGCAGTTCTTCACCGACACCGCGATGTGGCCCACGGTGCTCGTCACGCTGAAGCTGGCGGTGCCCGCGACGCTGCTCAACGTCGGCGTCGCCGTACCCGTCGCGTTCGCGCTGCGCCGTAATTCGCCTTACCAGAAGTTCGTCACGACGCTGCTCGTGATTCCCGTCACGCTCGGCACGGTGCTCGTCGCCGACGGGATGCTCACGTATTTCGGGCCGAACGGCTGGTTCCCGCAGGCGTTGCAGGGGCTGCACCTGTACACCGACGAAGTGCGCCTCACGCACAACTACTGGGGCGTGCTGCTGTCGCTGATCGTGTCGGGCTTTCCGTTCGCGTTCCTGCTGATGCTCTCGTACATCAGCGGCATCGACCCGACACTCGCGCGCGCGGCGGCGACGCTCGGCGCGAACCCGTGGCAGCAGTTCCGGCGGATCTACCTGCCGCTGCTCGTGCCCGGGCTCACGATGGCCGCGTGCCTGTCGTTCGTGCAGGCGTTCTCGGTGTTCCCGTCGGCCGTGCTGCTCGGCGCGCCGGCCGGGCCCACGCGCGTGATCTCGATCGCGGCGGCGGAAGCGGCGTTCGAGAGCTACGACTATTCGCTCGCATCGGCGATCGCGATCGTGATGGGTTTCGTGCAGCTGTTGGTGGTTGCGTCGATGCTCGGCGCGCGCCGCTTCTTCTATACCGGCGCGGTGACGGGGGGCAAGGGCTGATGGCGACCGACAATCATGCCGCCCGCGCGTGGCCGCCGAAGCACGACGCACCCGACCCGCCCGACGTGCGGCCCGCCGACGCGAGGAAACCGCGGAAGATGGCAGGCCATCTCGCCGGCCGTGCGTGGCACGCGCTCGTCTGGGGGCTGATGGCGTTCTTCCTGCTGAACGTGATGCTGCTGATCGCGACCGTCGCGGTGAACTCGGTCGCGACACGCTGGTTCGGCACGCCGCTGCCGCAGGGTTTCACGCTGCACTGGTACGCGAAGGCGTGGGCGGACTTCCAGCTCGCGAGCGTGCTGTGGGTGACCGTCGAGGTCGTCGGCGCGGTCGTGCTGCTGTCGATCGCGCTCGGCGTGCCGGCCGCCTATGCGCTCGCGCGCGTGCAGTTTCGCGGCAAGCGCTTCGCGCTGCTGGTGTTCCTGCTGCCGCTGATGGTGCCGCCCGTCACGTACGGGATCCCGATGGCCACCGTGATGTACAAGGTCGGGCTCGCGGGCACGCTGCCCGGCGTGATCCTCGCGAACCTCGTGCCGGCGCTGCCGTTCGTGATCCTCGTGATGACGCCGTTCATCGAGCAGATCGATCCGAATCTCGAAGCCGCCGCGCGCATCTTCGGCGCGAACACGTGGCGCTATTTCCGCCATGTGCTGCTGCCGCTGCTCGTGCCCGGCATGCTCGCGGCGGGGCTGCTCGTGCTGGTGCGCACCATCGGGATGTTCGAGCTGACCTTCTTCACCGCGGGGCCGAGCACGCAGACGCTCGTCGTCGCGCTGTATTACGCGGTGTTCTCGACCGGCGTGCGCGCGCCGCAGTCGATCGACGCGATGGCGATGATCTACATGGCCATCACGCTCGTATGGGTGGTCATCGCGCTGCAGTTCGTGAGCCCGACGCAGCTCGTGAGCCGCGTGAAGCAGGAGCGGCAGTAGGCGCGTCAGTAGGCGCGTCAGTAGGCGAGGGAGAAGCGGAGGGGCGATCGCGCCCGTGCAATTGGTTACAAATGGATACCGCGCACGATACGCGGACGTTGCAGACTACGCGGCGTTCCCCCGATAACGGATATCCATGAAGTTCCAGACGCTGCTGACACTCGCCGGTGCATCGACCCTCCTGGCCGCCTGCAACCTGCTCCACGACGGCCCCGGATCGGGCGACGTCGATGCCGCCGTGCGCCGCGCGCTCGAGGCGGAAAACCACGGCGGGCTGAACGCGCTGTTCGGCCAGCCGCTGCCCGTCTCGGCCGATGTCGTGTCGGCGAAGCCCGACGGCGACTGCAAGAAGGTCGGCGATCGCACCTACTCGTGCGACGTCGTGGTCACGTGGCGCAATACCGACTACAAGCCGTCGCGCGCGAACCTGACCTTCGTGAAGGCCGCCGACGGCTCGTGGCAGACGTCCGGCGTCGACGCGGCGATCGTGACGGGCACCGCGAAATCGCTGGTCGACCAGATCGGCAAGGCATGGCCCGGCAATGCGGCAAGCGGCGCGTCGGCGCCGCAGTGACGCGGTGACCTGCGAGGGCGAAGGGCGGGGCGTTTCCCTCCGGTAATACGCGGCCTGTCGCGCCCGAACGCCGCGCCGCGCCTTCCGCCGACTTCACGCCACCGACCGATTGCCCGCGAGCACATCGCCGGATGCACCGGGGCTGGCGCAGCGGCGGGGCGGTGCCAGCGACCGGCCCGGTGGCCGGACACGGTTGCCGGCAGCGCCGGTACGGCGCGAACCCCGCAACCGGTCGCCCCATCCTGTTCGACCGACACTCAGGCGCGGACTGGCAGGAAAAAAGGGCGCGAGCATCGCGTCCGCGCGCGACCGAATGCATCCTCGGTATGCGGGCCGGCTTATAGGGAAAACCCTTATTTCGAGATATAATCACGGCCTAAGTGATAGGTCGAACCATGCCTGAACGTTTCCAAACCCTTGAAAAATTTGTGTTTTCCCTCGTCGTGATGTCCGCGGTCGTGTGCTCGGCATTCCTCGCGTACGAGCGTCATCCCGAGATCAAGATCGCGCTGCACGAAGGCGAAGCGCTGATGCGCGAGAGCGCCAAGTATTCGGTCATCTGCTCGCCGTCCAAGGTCGATCCTTGCGTCGAGATGTCCGCTTACTGAAACGCGCGCATTCGGGTCGGGATCAGCGTGCCGGGTGGTGCGCCGCAGCCAAAGCCGGCGAGTTCCAGTGCGGGGCCCGGCCAGCGCCAGACCGGCCCTGCCGCATCGGCGGCCCGAGTTCCTTGACGTAGCGCTCGTCAGGCATTCAGAAACCCGCTGCAGGACAGGGTGGATGCACAAACCCGCTACGTGCCGGGTCGCCGGCGTAAGCAACTCCCAATCCAAAGCCCCGCTTCGAGCAGTCGAGCGGGGCTTTTCTCGTAGGGCCGTCGAAACGATCTCCGCGGCTGCGCATCACACCACATGCGTCGGAGCGCCGTCGACGAACGCGGCGACATTGTCGACGAGCTGATCGGCGAGCGCCTGCATCGCCTCGTCGCTCGCCCACGCGACGTGCGGCGTCAGGATGAAGGCCGGATGCGACAGGATCGCGTGGAACGGATGCGCTGCCGGCAGCGGCTCCTGCGTAACCACGTCGAACCCCGCGCCCGCGATCTGCCCCGACTGCAATGCGTCGACGAGCGCGTTTTCATCCACGAGCCCGCCGCGCGCGGTATTGATCAGCAGCGGCCGGCGCGCCATCCGCGCGAACGCGGCCGCGTCGATCAGGTGCCGCGTTGCGGGCGTGAGCGGGCAGTGCAGCGTGATCACGTCGCTGTCCCGAAGCAGCGTGTCGAGCGGCGCGTAGGCGTCCCCCGACGCATCGCCGTGCGCGGCGAACCGTACCCGCATGTCGAGCGCGCGCGCGATGCCGGCCACCGCACGCCCGAGCACGCCGTCGCCGACGATCCCGAGCGTCGAGCCGGCCAGGTCGCGAATCGGATGATCGAAGAAGCAGAACTGCCCGCTGTCGAGCCAACGCCCCGCGCGCACCGCGTCGCGGTACGCGACGAGGCTGCGGCGCAGCGCGAAGATCAGCGCGAACGTGTGCTCGGGCACCGTGCGGGCCGCATACCCGCGAATGTTGCTCACGACGATGCCGTGCGCGGCACACGCGTCGAGATCGATGATGTCGGTGCCCGTCGCGGCGATCGCGATCATCCGCAGGCGCCGCGCGCCGGCAAGCACCGCCGCGTCGAGCCGCACCTTGTTGGTCACGACGATGTCCGCGTCGCCGATGCGTGAAGCGACCTCGTGCGCGGCCGTCCGCTCGAACGTGCACAACGCGTGCGGAAACGGGAACGGCTTCAGCACGGTTTGCGGCGACAGCGTCGCGCGGTCGAGGAACACGATCTTCGCGGGAGAGGAAACGGAAAACATGGCGGGCCTCGCTGGCAGGCGCCCGGGGCGGGCGCGGAACGGGTTCGATTCTGCCGGCGGCGCGCGGGCCGTCGTTTGACCGTTGCGCGAGTGCGCTTTCCCGGACGGAAAGGCTGGCGCACCGCATATGTGAACGGCCGCGGCGCACGCCTTTCCGTTTCGGAAAGGCTGGTTGAGCATCGATCGATTTTCGCCGGGCGGGAACGCCGTCATGATCGCCGTCATCGACAACACGCTTTCATCGGAGACTGCCATGACACGCCCCCTCGACGGCATCCGCGTGCTGGAGCTCGGACAACTGATCGCCGGCCCGTTCGCGGGCCGGATGCTCGCCGAATTCGGTGCGGACGTGCTCAAGGTCGAGCCGCCCGCGCTCGGCGACCCGCTGCGCAAATGGCGGCTGCTGCACGACGGCACGTCGGTCTGGTGGGCCGCGCAGTCGCGCAACAAGCGCTCGCTGACGCTCGACCTGCGCACGCACGAAGGGCAGGACGTCGTGCGCCGCCTCGTCGCGGAAACCGACGTGCTGATCGAGAACTTCCGGCCCGGCACGCTCGAAGGCTGGGGGCTCGGCTGGGACGCGCTGTCCGCGATCAACCCGGGGCTCGTGATGCTGCGCGTGTCGGGCTTCGGCCAGACGGGCCCGTACCGCGACCGTCCCGGCTTCGGCGTGATCGCCGAGGCGATGGGCGGCCTGCGGCACCTGACCGGCGAGCCGGGCCGCACGCCGGTGCGCGTCGGCGTCTCGCTCGGCGATTCGCTGTCGGCGCTGCACGGCGTGATCGGCGTGCTGCTCGCGCTGCGGCATCGCGAGCAGCAGGGCGGCAAGGGGCAGGTCGTCGATGTCGCGCTGTACGAGTCGGTATTCAACATGATGGAAAGCCTGCTGCCCGAATACTCGGCGTTCGGTGCCGTGCGCGAGGCGGCCGGCAGCAGCCTGCCCGGCATCGCGCCGACCAACGCGTATCGCTGCCGCGACGGCCGGTACGCACTGATCGCCGGGAACGGCGACAGCATCTTCCGGCGCCTGATGGAGCTGATCGGCCGGCCCGATCTCGGCAACGATCCCGCGCTCGCGCACAACGACGGGCGCGTCGCGCAGGTCGAACGCATCGACGCGGCGATCGGCGCGTGGAGCGCGCGGCACGATCTCGACGCCGTGCTGGCCGCATTGAACGACGCACGCATCCCGTCCGGGCGCATCTACGACGTGGCCGACATCGCCGCCGATCCGCATTACCGCGCGCGCGACATGCTCGTCGATGCCGCGCTGCCCGACGGCACGCCCGTGCTCGTGCCCGGCATCGTGCCGAAGCTCGGTGCGACGCCCGGGCGCATCGAGCGCCCGGCGCCCGCGCTGGGCGCGGATACCGACGCGGTACTCGAAGCGCTCGGCATCGATGCGGCGACGCGCGGCGACTGGCGCACGCGCGGCGTGATCTGAACCCGAACCAGGAGACGACGACATGAGCGGGCAACGCACACGGCTCTACATCCACGAAGTCGCGACGCGCGACGGTTTCCAGAACGAAGCGGCATTCGTCGACACCGACGACAAGATCGCGCTCGTCGACGCGCTGAGCGCCTGCGGCTACGCGAAGATCGAGGTCACGTCGTTCACGTCGCCGAGGGCGATCCCCGCGTTGCGCGACGCCGAGGCGGTGATGCACGGCATCGCGCGCGCACCGGGCGTCGTCTATACGGTGCTCGTGCCGAACGTGCGCGGTGCCGAGCGCGCGCTGTCGTGCGGCATCGACGAAGTGAACCTCGTGATGTCGACGAGCGAAAGCCACAACCGCGCGAACCTGCGGATGACGCGCGAGCAATCGTTCGCACAGCTGCGCGACGTGATCGACGCGGTACGCGGCACCGGTGTCGCCATCAACGTCTCGCTGTCGACCGCGATGGGCTGCCCGATGGAAGGGGACGTCGCGGCCGAGGGCGTGCTCGCGTGGATGCAGCGCTTCGCGGATCTCGGCGTGCACGGCTTCACGCTGTGCGATACGACGGGCATGGCGTTTCCGTCGCAAGTGCGCGAACTGTCGGCACGTGCACGCGAGCGCTTCGGCGCGCTGCAGCTCACGCTGCACTTCCACAACACCCGCGGGATGGCGCTCGCGAACACGCTCGCGGCACTCGACGCCGGGATCGACCGCTTCGATGCGTCGCTCGGCGGCCTCGGCGGCTGCCCGTACGCGCCGGGCGCGACCGGCAACGCGTGCACCGAGGAACTCGTGCACATGCTCGAACTCGACGGCTACGATACGGGCGTCGATCTCGCGGCCGTGCTGGTCGCGTCGGCACGGCTGCCCGCGCTGATCGGCCACGACGTGCCGAGCCAGATCCTGAAGGCCGGGCGCCGCTCGGACCTTCATCCGCCGCCGCGCGCGGACGCCGGCGACATGCCCGCGCAACGCGCTTTCTCGTGAACGACCAACCGGAGCGAACCTCATGGCACTGATTGACCACCTCGACCATCTCGTGCTGACCTGCGTCGATCCCGACCGGACGACGCATTTCTACACCGAGGTGCTGCAGATGCAGCTCGAAACCTTCGGAGCCGGCCGGATCGCGTTCCGCTTCGGCAACCAGAAGATCAACCTGCACGTGCGCGGCGCGGAGTTCGAACCGAAAGCGCATGTGCCGGTGCCCGGCGCGCTCGACCTGTGCTTCATCGCATCGGTGCCGCTCGACGACGTGATCGCGCACCTGAAGCGCGTCGAATGGCCGATCGTCGAAGGGCCCGTCGAACGCACGGGCGCGACGCGG